>NZ_JAUBOR010000005.1:113802-217496 GCF_036700305.1 Microcoleus sp. Z1_A1 | reverse complement strand
TCACAGGATTTACTGACACTGACGTGACTGTTGCTAACGGCACTGTTAGCGGATTTACAGGTAGCGGTACAACCTATAATTTCACAGTTACACCAACAGCCACTGGCAATGTCACCGTAGATATTCCGGCAGCTACAGCCACAGATACAACAGGTAATAACAATACCGCAGCCACCCAACTTGTTCGCACTGCTGATATTACCCCACCAACAGTTACCTTAACATCAACTTCAACACCAACAGTAACTGGTTTATTTAGCGTCACAGCCACCTTTAATGAAGATGTCACCGGCTTTGATAATACTGATATCACCGTAGCCAATGCTACTGTCAATAACTTTGTTAAAGTTGATGCCAAAAGCTACAGCTTTGATGTCACTCCCACCGCTGATGGTAATGTCACAGTTGATGTACTTGCTGCCAAAGCAACGGATACTGCGGGTAATAACAATACCGCAGCAACTCAACTGACTCGCACTGCTAATGTCACCACACCTGACATCACCCCACCAACAGTTGCCTTAACATCAACTTCCACACCAACAGTAACTGGTTTATTTAGCGTCACAGCCACCTTTAATGAAGATGTCACCGGCTTTGATAATACTGATATCACCGTAGCCAATGCGACTGTCAATAACTTTGTTAAAGTTGATGCCAAAACCTACAGCTTTGATGTCACTCCCACCGCTGATGGTAATGTCACAGTTGATGTACTTGCTGCCAAAGCAACGGATACTGCGGGTAATAATAATACCGCAGCAACTCAACTGACTCGCACTGCTAATGTCACCACACCTATTGTTGATGTCACCCCACCTACTGCTAACTTAGCTGCAATTTCTAACATTACTACAGCGGGCGGTACAAGTCAGACATTGACAGTTGCTTTCAGTGATAGCAATGGAGTTGATGTTAGCAGTTTAGATAATTCTGATGTTGTTGTAAATGGGTCAGGGGGTGCTATTCGTGCTACCTTTGTCAGTGTCGATACTAATAGTAATGGTACGCCTCGGACAGCGACATATTCGTTGACACCACCTGGGGGAACTTGGGATAATGCTGATAATGGTACTTACACAGTTAATTTGCAAGCGTCGCAGGTGAAGGATGCTGTTGGCAATTTGGCTGCTGCTAGCACTTTAGGTACTTTTGGCGTGAATATTGCCACACCATCGGTAACACCCGCGCCAGCACCCGCGCCAGCACCAGCACCAGCACCAGCGCCCGCACCAGCACCAGCGCCAGCGCCCGCACCAGCACCAGCGCCCGCACCAGCACCAGCACCAGCGCCCGCCCCTGCACCAGCACCAGCGCCCGCACCAGCACCAGCGCCCGCACCTGCGGAAACACCAGCACCCGCCCCTGCACCAGCACCAGCGCCCGCACCAGCACCAGCGCCCGCACCAGCACCAGCACCTGCACCAGCACCTGCAGAAACACCAGCCCCTGCACCAGCCCCTGCACCCGCGCCCGCCCCTGCGGAAACACCAGCACCTGCACCTGCACCAGCGCCCGCACCAGCAGAAACACCAGCCCCTGCACCAGCCCCTGCACCAGCCCCTGCGCCTGCGGAAACACCCGCGCCAGCACCAGCCCCTGCACCCGCGCCCGCCCCTGCGGAAACACCAGCACCTGCACCTGCACCAGCGCCCGCACCTGCGGAAACACCAGCCCCAGCACCCGCGCCAGCACCTGCGGAAACACCAGCCCCTGCGCCTGCGGAAACACCCGCGCCAGCACTTGCGGAAACACCAGCCCCAGCACCCGCGGAAACACCAGCACCCGCACCCACACCAACGCCTGCACCCAATGATGACTGCATCTGCGATGACATTGCCTATCCCAACTTAAACCAACCCAATGCAGTTGAAAACACCATACTTGGTGTATCGGGAATTCAAATAGGCACGGCCCAAAACGATGAATTTCTCGGCAGTAACAACGGCAATATATTCGATGCCAAATCCGGGAATGACAACTTATATGGTGGTGCCAGCAACGACATCTTTAATGGCAACCAAGGCAATGACTTCATCGCCGGAGGCAAAGGTGACGACATCCTCTATGGAGATGGAGGAAACGACATCGTGCTTGGCGAATTGGGCAAGGATTTAATCTTCGGAGGCAAAGGCAATGACTCCCTAAATGGCCGCGAAGGTGATGACATCATTTTGGGTGATAAAGATGATGATTTCATCGATGGCGGTAAGGATAATGACGTTTTATATGGAGGCAAAGGTAACGACATCCTGCTTGGCAGTCAAGGTGATGACTACCTGTTTGGACAGTTAGGTTCAGATACTATCTGCGGCGGTGAAGGTAATGACTTAATTAGCGGTAACGAATCAGCAGATATCCTGGGAGGGTGTGAAGGAAATGATACTCTTTACGGAGGCGAAGACAACGATACTCTCACTGGTTGTCAAGGTGATGATATTCTTTACGGAGACTTGGGAAATGATAGTTTGATTGGTGGTAGCGGTAACGATATCTTTGTCTTAACAACTGGTCAAGGATTGGATATCATCGCTGATTTTACCATCGGTCAAGACTTGATTGGATTAACCGGAGGTTTGAGTTTTGGTCAGTTAGCCATAACTCAAAATACTCAGGGAACTCTCATCAAAAATGTCTTGACAGGAGAAGAGTTAGGTGTGATGATTGGAGTGAGTGCCAATGCGATTACATCGGCTAATTTCCTGCTGATTTAGCAAATCAAGAAAAGTACGATCGCCCATTCGATACAAAAGGGCGATCGCACTTCTACCAATTTTAAAAGCTGTAGCAAAAATTTAACGATTATTCATACTTTCGGCCGCGCCACTGAGTAGGCTGATTCAACGCAGAAATTAGAATACGCAAAAACGCCAGCGGATCGGCTAAAGGTGACAGCCAAAACAGCCATTTACCCGATGCCCCAGTTGTATCGTAAGAAGGTGCGATCGCCAAACACAAAGCCGATCGCACTGCAACCAAAAATACATTCAATCCCAACAGCCAAAAGTGCGGAAATACACCAACCGGCGGCAGCGAACCAAACAGCAAATAGCACAACACAATCGGTACCGGCAAACCCTGAACCGCCAGCAACAGCCACAAATCGCCCCAGATTTGACCGCCAGAAGCAGCATCTTTCAAATCCAGCGATCGACCCCATTCATTCCAAGTCTCGATCGCCCCCTCATACATCCGCACCTTCAACACCTTAGCCCCATCCAAAAAGCCCACCTTAAAGCCCTTAGCAGCCGCATAGCGAGCCAGAGTCACATCATCGCAAAAAGAACCCCTCGCGACCTCATAGCCCCCCAATGCCACCAAAACCTCGCGCTTACACAAGAAACACTGACCGTTCGCCATCACCCGTTCCGGCACATCCCCGCCAGTCCCCGTCGGCCCGAACCGATAAACCAAAGTCATTAACAAAGCAGGTTGCAGCCACAACTCCCCTGGATACTTGAGGATAAACTGTGGCGACAGCGAAATCAAATCGTAATTTCCAGCTTTCGCTGTTTTGAGTAAACTCGCAATCAAACCCGGATGGGGCACAGTATCCGCATCTATCCCCAAAATCCACTCGCACTTCTCGGAACTTGCCAAAAAACCCGCATTCAGCGCCCACGGACGCCCTACCCAACCAGCCGGCAGCGGATCGTCGTTAATCAACCGAAACCGGGGGTCTTTTTGTGCTGCTGCTTTGACTAAATCTCCGGTTCCGTCTACCGAATAGCTGTCAACCACGATCGCTTCTCGGAGTTCGTAACTTTGGCGGCTTAATCCTTCCAAACAAGGCGAAATGCGATCGGCTTCGTTCAAAGTCGGTACTACCGCAGTACAACTACCCAACAAATCCAGCGTCGGCGAATCCGGTTCCAGGGGCGGGATGCGCGATGGGCCTTTAATCAAACGCGACATCAGAATGGCGGCGGCGGGTAATTGCAGCAGCAGGAGTGCGACAGCGATGATACTTGTCAGCGATTGGGAGAACAGGTGAGGGGCGATCATGGGATTTTAGATTTTAGATTTTAGATTTTAGATTTTCAATTGAAGAATTGGAAATTACGGTTGGTGTCAATTTAAAAATTTAATAAAATTTTTGCCTCAAACATATTACAGGAATTGGGCATGAAAAAATCGCCATTGAAAAACCCGGTTTCTTGTAGAAACCGGGTTTTTAAACTAGCTCAAAATTTAGTGTAAATTTTTGCTAAATCAGCCGGGGTTGCTCGCTAGCAACTCACTTACGCAAAACGCCCACGGGCTGAGGTGGAATTTGGGCCGTGATAACAGATGTATCCAAAGACGGCATTGTTTCGGTTACGTCACCTGTTGCGGGTTTAGCGATCCAGCATAACGCGATCGCCGGAACTACACCCAGAAGCACCGCTAGCGATGTCGGGAACCAGAACCGAGAATCCAAGGAAACTACAGTGATAATTGCTCCGAAAGCAAAGTTTACCAAATAAACAATTAAGGGCAAACCCAATTCCGATCGCTCTAATTTAATCGGTGTTTTTCTCCACAAGAAAGCTGCTACAGACATAAATAGCGCCCCCGTACCCATCCAACCAGCCAAATTGCGGTAAGGCATTCCAAAGAAAGCCCCAAGTTCCTCAAACTCCCAAAAAGGAACAGCAGTTTGACTCATCGCCGGATCTAGTACAAAATCCCAAGCAGTTAGCAGCAAAGCACCAAGGGCGATCGCCCCTATTTGGCGCACCCAGTTGAGTTCACCTTTACCGCCAGCTACTCCAGCGCGAGCAATTATGTATGAAACCAGTCCCAGATAAAACCACGAGAGGGGAATGGTAAACGGAACCAGCCCTGCAATTTTGTAGCCCAAACCGCTTAAATAGTGGTAGTGGCCGAAGGGAAAACCCGTACTCGTTCCCAACAACTCGCTACTCAAGGACAAAAACACAGAAGGCACTAAAAAAGCCAGAGTTGCACCCCAACCCAATGTCCGCAAGGCATAGAGAGCAACTGCTGCTGCACCAAAGATGATATAAACTACTCCACCCCCAGCCATCCCCCACTGGAATAGCGTTTGCCCCGCGGGCGGTAAACTCATCACCAATTCGGGACGGGGTAAAATCAGCAGCAACCCTGCCAATCCAAAAGCCATTGACAAGACGTGGGCAATTAAGCAAAAGCGCTCAGCAATCAAAAGTTGCTTCATGGGACTCCTCGAAAAAATATTAGATGCAAAAAGCACTCTTAACAGTTTACAAACTTTAACAAAAAACCAACTGCATTTGAGTCACTTGTCAATTGTCAGTTGTCAGTTGTCAGTTGACTGTTGACTGTTGACTGTTGTCCACCGCCCGCCGATGCCCAATGCCCTGAGCAATCTAAAATCTAAAATCTAAAATCTAAAATTGTCAGATGCCCGATGCCCCATGCCCGATGCCCGATCTTAAATTACTGCCAATTCCCCACTAGCACGAAAGGCGCCCAGAAATAGGGATTTTGATAGTCTGGGTTTTTCAGCAGCGTTAATTGAGCGTTGCGGAGGGCTTCAGCTTTGCTGGTTTTAGAAGAAGCCAGTTGCTTGTAAAATTCAGCCATAAAGATAGCTGTAGATTCGTCGTTGACTTGCCAAAGGGTGGCGGCGGTGCTGCGCGCACCCGATCGAATTGCCGCCCCCGCCAAACCCAAAGCCGCCCGGTTATCCCCCGAAGCAGTTTCGCAAGCACTCAAAACCAAAAGTTCGATCGGCTGTTGTCTCTCCCCTGTGCGGGCTCGCAGCAGTCGATCGAACTCCTTAACATTCACTTTCTGATCCCAAGTCACAATAAAAGTATCCGCTGCATTCGAGCTAAACTGACCGTGAGTTGCCAAATGGACGATCGGGTAAGATACTGCTTTAATTCGATCGTGCAATCGCCCGCTGACAAAATCTTCATTCAGCAGCGAACTCGCCGGCATCTCGGCTGCAATTTGCTGAACTTCCTCCTTCACCCCCGGCAAAGCCGAGAAGCCTTGACGCGGTTCCGAGAGGCCAGCGGTGAGCACTTTTAACTTGACTTTGTTCAGCGGTTTCGGTGCCAGCAATTGCAATCCCGGCGCCAAAGCAATGCTGTATTTTTCTACCAAAAACTTTTCACCGTCGTGCAGCACCGCCATCGGCAGATTTCGCAAATAACCGTCGAGCACAAATACCAGGGTTTTAATCCCGGCGGCAGTCAAATCCGCCTCTGCGGGGCGGATTAACCAGTCATAAACCTGTTCAACGGGTTGCCTCCTGTTGCGGGGGAAAGCAGCAGGCCTGATGAGATTTTTGGCTTGTCTGAAGGCAGTTTCCAACTCAGCTTGAGACTTCTTCGTAGCGTAGCGGCGCAGGGGTTTGCCGGGAATTGACAAAATTACCTCCAAACGATCGCTCAAAATAATCGGATAAATCACCGCCGCAGTCGGATCGATTTCCTCGATCGACTTTGGTTTAGCATCAGCGCAAGCATCCCGAAAAAAGTTGTCCAATTCCGCCAACTGCAAAGATTCCACAGTTTGGCGCGCCAGTTTCAATTTAGGTTGGCTGGGAGATTCCTCTTGCAAAAGCAGCCCGACTAATTCCCGATAAACCGGTTCGGCACTTTCCCGAAACGAAAATTGCACTTCGGGATTGACTGTTACCAAATCGCCCCGCAGAGAAGACAATATATTGACAGCTTGAGTATATTGAACGATCGCCCCTTCTGTATTTCCTTGAGCTTTCCGAATCCGTCCCAGTTGCCAAAACAATTGGTAAGCAATATCGGGAGATTGAAAAGCCGGTGCTAAACTCAAAGCCTCGGTTGTGAGATTTTCTGCTTTCTGATACTGCTGTTGGATTTCCGATAGTTTGCCTTTTGCTGCCAGAATATAAGCTTGTATTCGTCGATCGCCCAAACTGTTTGCTCCTTCGACAGAGCGATCGAGCATTGTGTCAATATCGCTTAAACTCAAAGTTTTCGCAGGCGACTGAGCTAATTTCATCAAGCTTTGAGCTAAATTAATTTGAGCGTAAAGTCCGGCGCGATTCGAGCCAAATTGATCGGTTTGAGATTCGAGAGAACGCCACAAAGCCTCTGCTTCCGACCAATCTTGGCGATCGACTAACAAACTCAATTGATTTAACTTTGCCTGAATTTGTAGGGGCGATCGATCCGGCATCGCCTGGATCGATCGACCATAATACTCTAGGGCAAAGCGTTCCCAATCCGCCCGCTGTTCTGGTGTCAAACCCGGTTTATTGCTTTTAGCCCGTACCGTATTGCCCAGATTAAGATAAATTGCAGCCTCCTCTGGCCGGCTACCTAATTTTTGGGCTGCTTCGAGTCCAAGTGACAGCACATCCTGCGATCGTTCCAGTTGTCCCAAAACCCGCAATACCCGCCCTAAAGCATGAATTGCCCGGACTTGTTCGAGAGAAACAGATTCATTTTTCAAAGTTTCCAAACCCGCTGCGGAAACTTCGCAAGTTTGGTTTTCCAGCTTGAAAGAAGCTAACATCATTTTGCAAGCCCTGGGGTAAAGTCCGAGAATTTCCCAAGCCCGACTTTGATTAATTTGAACTTGAAAAAGTTGGTTCTTTCTATCAATTTGCTCGAAAATTTTAGCAGCTTGCGTCCAAATCTCGATCGCATCTTGAGTCTGCCCGCGTTCAAGTTGCAACTGTCCTTGAATGTTGAGAGTTTCAGCTAAAATCCGCTGCTGTTCGGGAGTTTTGGCTTGGGTTCGCACAGCCGACAAACTCGAATTTACAGCTTTTTCTGCTTCTTCCCAAAGCGCCAACTGCCCGTAGGTTGCAGCTAAATTGCTCAAAGCTGTGGCGCGATCGAGATTTTCGCCTTTTGCCTCAAACTGCGCCGCCGCTTGCTGCAACAAAGGTACAGCTTCCGAAAAACGTTCCTCTTGGTACAGAGTTCGAGCTTGTCGAACAAGCTGCACCGCTGGTGGTGGATTAACCTGAGCAATTCCAGGAGGAATCGCAATTGCTAGCAGACAGGAAATCACAAATAACAGAATTACTTGTCGGAGCGATCGGGTAAACTTCATAGTTAGAAAATAAAATTACAAGCGCAGACACACCTACTGATTAACCCAAATACATCTTATTTTTGATCTGCGTTAATCCGCGTTAATCCGCCTACATCTGCGGTAAAAAAAACCTAATTTCAACGCGGCACACAAACAGAACTAGGTCGAGGATTGCGAGAGTCAGCAGCATTACCCGGATTATATCCAACAAGCATAACTTCTCCTTGAGCATTCACCACCCAACCTTGCGCCGGCACAACTTCGCGATCGGGGATTTCTCCTTCTTCCTTCTTCTTCCCTCGATCGGTTACATCGGTTAAACCCTCTACATTCGTTGCCGAACTTCCTGCCTCTTCCACCCAATTAAACTGGCTAGAATTGCTGCTGAGGGCATCATTGGGACTGGGTGGCACTCCTCCTTTCCCAGTGACGGTAAATGCGCTCTCGGCCTCTTGCGTGCAGGGATTTGCCGCAATTAACGCAGCCGAATCGACCACATTTTGCGGCAGTTCCACTAAACCTTGAGCCGGATTCACTCCAGAAGCACTAAATGTTACAGTACCTTGCAAAGCCGGGCCGCTACTTTGGGAAATCGCCGCAATATCACTGGTAGGATTTAGAGAAGTCGGACTTACTTGCAACGCTGCAAATTGAGCATCTGTTAATCCCAAAGTCGCTCGAACCTGTTCGCGAGTGACTGATGTAAACCCGAAAACATTGGGGACATTAATATTAACCCGCCCACCTTGGGCCGATCGCGCATTAGCCGTAATATCGCTATTTTCGTTGGGAAGAGTAACCAGAATATCGCTTTTAATGTTGATATTGCCGCCGTCGGCAGCGCCCGCATCAGTGGTGATGCGGCTCCCCCGGCGCAATTGGATGTCGCGCGATCGCAAGTTAATATTAGCCCCGATACCCGATACAGTCGTGCCGTCAATACTGCCTTTGGTGGTGAGGGCGATCGAATCTGCGACAACATTGATGCTGCCAGCCTCCCCCGTTCCATAACTCTGGACGCTAACCGCTGCGCCGTCTCGGACACTCAACCGGCCCGCCGCAATGCTCAAGCTTCCCGCCGCACCAGATGGAGGTTGCAGCCCCAACAAAGTCTGGTACAGCAAATCTCCCGAAGCTGTGCCGATGCTGCTGGGAAAGATCCCGTCTCTGGTAGTTCCGGCTATTTCCATCGATTCCGAAGCAGCGACAGTCACATTTCCCCCTTGTCCCTCACCCAAAGTTGAGGCTCCGATAGCTCCTCCGTCTCGGACAATCAACCGTCTGGCATTCAACGTCACATCACCGCCTTTGCCGCCCCCAGCCGTTCCCGCAGCGATTAGACTTCGGGAAGGAATTTCGCCCGGTGCGGTGCCGATCACTTCCACCGAGTCTGAAGCGTTGACGGTGATGTTGCCGCCGGGCCCCCCCGCAGGAATCACCTGCTCTGCAGTTCTCACCCCGCTCGAAGAAGTGATGCTAGCCCCTGCTTCGACGCGCAGGGAGCGGGTGTTAATTTCAATGTTTCCAGCCCTTCCCGTGCCGCCAATACTGTTAGCTGCTAGAGCCGTACTCAGGGGGCTATCCGATCGCTCTCTCGCTACTATTACCGAGTCAGAAGCTCTCACGCTCAGATTTCCGCTGTTCCCGGCACCAAAAGTCGAGGGCGAGATAATGGCTCCGTCGCTGACACTCAGTTGACCGGTTTCGATAGCGATACTACCTGCATTTCCGCTGTTAAAAGTTGTGGTGAACAGCCCGGAGGCGTTGATTTCTACCGATTCAGAGGCTCTAATTGTCACACCAGAGCCGTCTCCGGTACCGAGTGTAGGGTTGAGTATTGCCGATCCGTCTCGGATAGTTAATCGTTTGGTGTCGAGCGCGATATCCCCGGCTCTGCCGGCACCGAGGGTTCCGGTAATGATGCTGCTTTCGCGGGAGGCGACATCTGGCGGCTCTTGTGCTGCACCAGGATCGAGAATCCGTCGCCGAAAGTTCTCAAATCCTATTCCCTTGAGTTCTATATTCTCGGCGGTTCGGACATCGATCGGGCCTCCGGCTCCGCTTCCGGTAGTGGTGGAGCCGACAAAGGCTCGATCTAATAGGCTAAAGCGCACTGCTTCGATATTGATGCCGCGGCCGTCAATGCTTCCCAAGGTATCGGAGACTAGGCTCGATCGATCGCGCAATGTCACATTTCCTCCCCGGAGTGCGATCGCGCCTCCCCCTGGCCCGCTAGCTGTCACCGCCGATAAACCTGATAATTCAATGTTGCCAAAATTGGCAACATTTGTATAATCTAAACCTAATCCTATGGGCGTGATGCTAAAGCTTACTACACCCGGACTTGCCACACTTCCTAATTGAATGTTGCCACTAAAAGCGCTGGCAAAACCATTGTTAAAAATTAAATCTCCTCCCACCATTGCTAAGGTTTGACCGGGAGGAACTGCTAAACCTACGGGGATTGTTGTGCCTTCAATAACTTGGGTAACACTGGAAGAGTTGACAATTGTGCCAGGATTTTCTCTAAAGCTTAAACCCACAGGAATATTAATCGCTAACAATGGCACTGCATTAGAATTAGCTGCACTAAATTCAAACCCATTATCAAAGAGAACGCCGCTACCAGTAGAACCGATAAATGAGCCTCGCAAATCTAACCGAGCATTGGGGCCAAAGACAATCCCTTTGGGGTTAATTAAGAATAAATTGCCGTTTCCCAAAACTCCCAGAGTTCCTAAAATATTAGAAGGGTTGCCACCAGTAACGCGGGTGAAGATGTTGGCAATTCCGCTGGGATTGGCAAAATATGCTCCCCGCCCCTCACGGATGTTAAATTCGCGTAAACTGTGAAATAGGTTAACGCCGCGAGTTGCACCGCCTTCTATTCTATCTGAGGGTAAGTTATTAATCGTGTCGGGAACTGTGCGCGAACTTTCTGCACCCAAGCTGCTATCGGGGACAATTTGGGCGACGGCGGGGATAGGAAACAGCAGTAAAAATGCAAAAAATAGGGCGGAAGATTGGCGGGGCATCTTTTAATTCCTGTTAATTTACTCTTAGGAAAATACCGACGGGTTAGCTAAAAACTGAAGAGTACCTATTGAGGTACGCAAACACCCGTCCGTTTCGGACTGCGAAGAGATGCACCATTACTTGAATTATACGCTACCAGCGTTACTTTTCCTTGCTCATCTATTACCCAACCTTGAGCGGGAATAATTTCTGTTGGCCGCATTTCTATGGATGGTCTTTGGCTTTCTACTTGCTGACTTACACCTACCGCTGGTTCCACCCAATTAAACTGGCTATAATTGCTGCTGAGAACATCATTGGGACTGGGTGGCACTCCTCCTTTTCCAGTGACTGTAAATGCGCTCTCGGCCCCTTGCGTGCAGGGATTTGCGGCAATTAACGCAGCCGGATTGGCCACATTTTGCGGCAGTTCCACTAAACCTTGAACAGGATCAACTCCAACAGAACTAAATGTTACGGCTCCTTGCAACGCCGGGCCACCACTTTGGGAAATCGCGGCGATGTCGCTGGTAGAAATTAGAGAAGTTGGATTTACTTGTAAGGCCGCAAATTCAGCATCAGTCAGTCCTAAACTACTTATAGCTTGTTCGCGGTTAATTGCTGTCAAACCAAATATATTTGGTACATTTACCGTAACTTGACCGCCCCTAGCTGTGCGAGCATTAGCAGTAACATCACTATTCTCTCGCGGTAAAGCTACCAAAATATCGCTGTCAATTCTGATATTACCGCCCTCAGAAATACCTGCATCTGTTGTAATTCGGCTACCGCGCCGCAACTGTACATCTTGCGCCCTGATATTAATATTTCCCCCCCCGCCAGAGTCAGTTGTACCGTCAATACTAGCTTTATTATCCAAGGCAATTGAGTTAGCTACAATGTTAATATTGCCAGCCCTTCCCGTGCCTAAAGACTGAACATTAACCACTGCACTATCCCGGAGAATCAATCGATCGGCATTCAGATTCAACGAACCCGCATTTGCCGTAGCATTGGGATTGACAAAATTCAGCGCCCTGCCAGCCGAAGCCTCAATTCTACTGCTGAACCCACCGCTATTCCCACTGCCTTGGACTTCTGTGCGATCGGCATCAATTGTAATATCTCCCGCATCTGCTGCACCCAAAGAAGCCGCAGTAATAATACCTCCATTTCTTAGAGTGAGCATGGGCGTAGAGAGGCGGATATCTCCACCCCTACCAGAGCTTGTACTTTGAGTAGCCAGAGCACTTGGTGCGAAGCTCGCACTCCCCAAAACTCCAGACACGCCGCTCACTTCTATAGACTCTGAAGCTCTCACAGTTAAATTTCCTCCAGCCCCCCCACTGGTAGAAAACACGTTTTCACCAATAATCGCACCAGTCGATAAACTAATTGCAGCTCCATTAGAAACACTCAGCCGCTTAGTGTCGATCGTAATATCCCCGGCTTTCCCATTCCCATCGAAAGAGTTCGTGCCGAGTACAGTTTGTGCCCCATTTCCAGGGAGACTCCCCGACAATTCTACAGATTCATTCGCTTTAATCGCGATATTCCCCGATGCTCCATCATTGCGGCTAATACTGACGAGATTGGAGCCATCGCGCAGGATTAACCGTTGTGCGTCAACAGTTATGCTGCCGCCAGAGCCGGTACTTTCCGTCGTTGTGCCGTTATTGATCGCAGAACTGACGACATCAACGGTGTGAGCACGGATATTCAGATTTCCGCCATTTCCTGCACCCAGGGTGCCGGTACCGCCCACTACCCCATCGCGCAGCAGCAGCCGTCCGGTGTCAATGTTAATGTCTCCGGCGGCTCCCTTGCCAACAGTACCAGTGATTAGAACAATTTGCGGGTCAAAAGGATTGAGCGTTCCTGATGCCAGAAATTGGCTGTAAAACCGCTGATAGCCTTCAGTTCCCAACCCGATCATTTCTACTGACTCAGTAGCGTTGATGTTGATATTGCTCCCCTTCCCATCTCCCACTGTCGGGGTGAAAATTTGTGACCCTCTATCTACTCGCAAGTTTTGAGCATTGATGTCAATCGCTCTACCATCAATATTTCCCAATGTCAGTCCATAAATTCCCGAACTACTGACGGTAACATTTCCACCTCTGATGTCAATTTTTCCACCTCCTAATCCGCTGGTGTTTATAAATGCACCGTTCATTTCTATATTGCCGAAGTTCTGAATATTTCCGTAGTTTAAATTCAGACCTAAAGCTGTTGGCTCAAATTGCACTAAACCTGGACTTTTCACACTTCCCAGTAATATTTGTCCGGTATAAGCTGTTAAAATTCCACCTGGGATTTGAATGTCTCCGCCAATTAATGCTAAAGTTTGGCCGGGGTCTACTGCTAAACCAAGTTTGTTAGAAACAGGAATTTCTACGGGCAAGGGCGGTAAGGTTGGTGTGGGGCCGATTGCTTGGGAAGAGTTAACAATTGTGCCGGGATTTTCTCTAAATCTTAAACCCACAGGAATATTAATCGCTAACAATGGCACTGCATTAGAATTAGCTGCACTAAATTCAAAGCCATTATCAAAGAGAACGCCGCTACCAGTAGATCCAATAAATGAGCCGCGCAAATCTAACCGAGCATTGGGGCCAAAGACAATCCCTTTGGGGTTAATTAAAAACAAGTTACTGTTTCCCAAAACTCCCAGAGTTCCTAAAATATTAGAAGGGTTGCTACCAGTAACGCGGGTGAAGATGTTGGCAATCCCGTTAGGACGGGCAAAATATGCTCCCCGCCCTTCACGGATGTTAAATTCTTGGAAACTATGAAATAAATTTACTCCGCGAGTTGCACCGCCTTCTATTCTGTCCGATGGTAAGTTATTAATCGTGTCGGGAACTGTGCGCGAACTTTCTGTTCCCAAGCTATTATCGGGGACAAATTGAGCGACGGCGGGGAAAGGAAACAGCAGTAAAAATACAAAAAATAGGGAGGAAGATTGGCGCTGCATCTTTGAAGTGTGGTTAATTTAATATTATAAAAATAGCGAGGGATTAGCTAAAACGTGAAGATTACTTATTGAGGTACGCAAACACCCGTCGGTTTCGGACTGCGAAGAGATGCAACACCACCAGCATTATAGGCTACCAGCGTCACTTGTCCTCGATCGTCCATTACCCAACCTTGAGCGGGCATAATTTCTCTTGGCCGAATTTCTATGAATGTTCTTTGGCTTTCTACTTGCTGACTTTCACCTACCGCTGGTTCCACCCACGGAAACGGCGAGGGAGCGCTGCTGAGAACTTCATTAGGACTCGGTGGCACTCCCCCCCGACCAGTCACAGTAAACTCGTTGTCGGCCCCTTGGATGCAGGGATTTGCCGCAATTAACGCAGCCGGATTGACCACATTTTGCTGCAGTTGCACTAAACCTTGAACCGGATTAACTCCAACAGAACTAAATGTTACGGCTCCTTGCAACGCCGGGCCACCACTTTGGGAAATTGCGGCGATGTCGCTGCTATTAAGCAGAGATGTAGGACTTACTTGCAACGCTGCAAATTCGGCGTCACTGATCCCCAATCTGTTTCTGACTTGTTCGCGACTCGCTGCTGTAAAGCCGAAAACATTGGGGACATTGATATTGACGCGGCCGCCGCCTGCTGTGCGGGCGTTGGCTGTGATGTCGCTGTTTTCTTGCGGGAGGGCGACAAGAATGTTGCTGTTGATGTTGATATTGCCGCCGTCAGAAGTGCCTGCATCGGTGGTAATTTGGCTGTTGCGGCGCAATTGGATGTCTCGCGCTTGCAGGTTAATATTTGCTCCAGTACCGGATACAGTCGTACCGTCAATACTCGCTTTGTTATCAAGAGCGATCGAATTTGCGACAATATTGATATTACCAGCGCGTCCGGTTCCCGTAGCCTGTACCGTGACTGTAGCTCCATCTCTGACAATTAGTCGATCGGCATTCAGATTCAACGAACCGGCATTTGCTGTAGCATTAGGATTAGTACCAAATATCTTGCCCACGGAAGCATCAATTGTACTGACAAACAAACCATTATTTCCGCTGCCGCTGACTGAAATGCGATCGGCATTAACAGTAATATTCCCCACATCTCCAGAGCCCAAAGAACTCGTAGAAACTATCCCCCCATCCCGCACAGTCAGGCTGGGCGTATCAATCCGAATATCCCCACCCCGACTCGAACTCAAAGTTCCAGAAGTCAGCGCGCTAGCATTCTGAATTCCGCTGGTCAAAACTTGAGAAATACCAGAAATTTCTACTGATTCACTAGCCCTAACAGTTAAATTTCCCGCAGGCCCGCCCTCCTGAGAAAACAAAAACCTGCCAATTAAAACACCCGTTCCTAAAGTAAAAGCAGAACCATCAGAGAGAGTCAACCGCTTCGTATCAACGTTAATATTCCCCGCCCTTCCGTTAGAACCGATACTCAGCGTGCTGATTCCAGTTGACACAACAGTTCTCGGGCCGGTGTTAGACAATTCTACTGATTCAGCAGCTTTAATGTTGATATTCCCCGACGGGCCACTGCTGTAGCTGGTGGTACCCAGAAGAGAACCGTCGCGCATAATTAATCGATTGACATCAACACTAATACTTCCTCCCGCACCGGTACTTTCTTTAGCCGTCCCGTTGTTAATTCCAGAACCCACCATCTCAAAAGTATTGGCGCGAATGATTAAATTCCCGCCCCTTCCACCGCCAAAAGTGATACCGCTACCTACTACGCCATTGTTGAACAGCAGGCGGCCAGTGTCGATCGTAATATTCCCCCCCGAACCAGCACCAGCACTAGCATTAAACAGCACAAATAGCGGGTCAAAGGGGTCTGCGGTTCCCGATACCAGATACTTAATTACAACTTGTTGATAGCCATCAACTCCCAGCCCGCTCATTTCTACAGAATCAGCAGCGCGCAAGTTGATATTACCTCCTGCACCATCTCCGAGAGTCAGGGTAGAAAATTGCGTGCCGTTTTGCACTCGCAAATTTTGGGCGCTGATATCGATACCTCTACCATCAATATTTCCCAAAGTCAGCGCATAAATCCGCGCACCGCTAAGGGCGACATTTCCACCTTTTAACTCTACTCTGCCACCCCCAATACCGCTGGTGTTAATAAGTGTTCCATCGGCTATTTGAATATTGCCAAAGTTTTGAAGATTGTCATAATTTAAAGTTAAATTTCCCTTTTCCCCCGCTGTCATTGCAAAATTAACTAAACCTGGACTCGCTGCGCTACCGAGTAAAATTTGTCCGCCGCTGGCGGTTAAATTGCCGCCTGGGAGTTGGATGTCGCCGCCAATCAGTGCTAAAGTTTGACCTGGTTCTACTGCTAAACCAACTCGATCGCTAATTGGGATTGGCACAGCAGAGGCTGGCAGGTTTACCTTTCCTAAAGCCGTCGATTGGTTGACAATTGCACCGGCATTGTCTCTAAATCTTAAACCAACGGGAATATTAACGGTTAACAGCGGGGATGTTTGCGGGTTTGTGCTGCTGAATTCAAAGCCGTTATTAAACACAATACTGTCAGCCGTTGAACCAATAAACGAACCGCGCAAATCTAACCGCGCATTCGGCCCGAATATAATTCCTTTTGGGTTAATTAAAAATAAGTTACTGTTGCCTAAAACTCCCATAGTTCCTAAAATATTAGAAGGGTTGCCACCTGTAACGCGGGTGAAGATGTTGGCAATTCCGCTGGGATTGTCAAAATAAGCTCCCCGCCCTTCACGGATGTTAAATTCGCGCAAACTGTGAAAGAGGTTAACGCCACGAGTTGCGCCGCCCGTGATTCTATCTGAGGGTATGTTATTGATAGTATCGGAAACAGTCCGCGAACTTTCCGGGCCCTGGGTATTATCGGGGATGATTTGGGCGAAGGTTTTCGAGGGAAATAGCAACAGGAAAGCAAACAGTAGGGAGTAACTTACGGGCGGGCAAGATGCCCAACCCCTACTCCCCACAATAAAATCTAGTATTTGTGGAACAGGCATCTTGCCTGTTATTGAGAATAGTGCAAATAGTAACGAGTAATGAAAGGGAGGCATAAAAACACTCTTTCCATGATAAAGTTTATCAGTGTAATCTCATCTCGTGTCTCTAAATGTTTTGAATTTGGCTGCTGAGTACAAGTTGCTCGACTGTGATTTCTAGTTCGGGAAAAGTTTTAGAAATAATGCGCTCATTCCCTGTAAAACTTTGAACTAAATAGCTGCCATTTTCCAAACAGTAAACGAAAACTGTGGGAATTTTGGGATTTCCTAAATAAGTCCTAGAAGCGATCGCTAAATAATCCACAATCCAATACTCACAAATGCCGAGGCGTTGATACTCATCTAGATTATCCACATAGTCGTCTTCCCAGTTAGTTGAGGTAACTTCTACTGCTAATTGGATAGGTTCGGTAAGAGCTCCGTAGCCGCGTACATTGCTGTTCCATACTGATGCCTTAACCACGCCGACATCAGGATTTCTGCCTTGCTCTTGTCCGGAAGCTGTTACAGTTCTCAAAACTATATCTTTGTCAACGATATAGTCAAGCCCCAAGCGTTCGCTTTCTTTGTCGAAAGACTTAACAAGATATCGTGCCACATTTTTATGAGCCCTGGTTGCTTCCACTTTGACAATCTCTCCATTTACAAGTTCGTAGATGCCCGAACCCTCTGGGTACTTTTCGAGAAAATCTGCAAATGTTAGTTTAGTTTTTGTCTGAACCATAATACAAGCCCTCTTGTGTTAACTAGGTTAGGATTTATATCGTTTCCGGTTCCATCATAATTATATATTTGGATTATATCAGTGCGAGCGTCCCCGATCGCGACCCAAGTAGCGATCGAGACTCCCACTTAATAAAATTTGACCGTCAGCGCTAAAAATAACTGACAACCTTGTCAGATCCACAGCCACAGGCTAAGATTTTGCAAAGGTCGAGAACACAATCTTACCAAGCTTTTTTATGAACTACCGAAACCACATCACGATCGAAGCAAATAAACGCGGTGGTAAGCCTTGTGTACGCGGCTTGCGAATTACGGTTTATGAAGTGCTGGAGTACCTGGCTTCGGAGATGACCGAAGCAGAAATTCTGGACGATTTTCCCGATCTGACGCGAGAAGATTTAAAAGCCTGCATAGCTTATGCTGCTGACCGCGAGCGTCGGTTTATGACCGCGACCTTATCCGCATGAAATTACTTTTTGATGAAAACTTGTCGCCCAAGTTACCGAACCGTTTGAGCGATATTTTTTCAAATATAATAAAGATAGCTTTTTTCAGTGCGACGGCTGAAGAAATCTGTTGCTGTTTAAATATGTGTGTACAATATGCGTCCGAACGTTGATTATCAGAAGATAGAACGATTGATGCAAGTCTTGGGTGGAGAAGCTCAGGGTTCAGTGCTTAGAAGCAAAGTTGAGAACTTCATCGAACGTTTTGAAGGTAACTCAGAGGAGGAACAGTCATGAGCTTGAATGAGTTGCCGGGAGCGGAGCTAATTCTAACGGGATTGGACGATCTTCATCATGGTAAGACGAATACAGTTGGGTCATTGTTAGTCGCGATCGCATCTGTACGCTTAACCGAAGCAGGCTTGGATATTCCGAAGGAGCCTTTAGTATCAGAGCCGGAACTAGCCTTGTATGCCCATCTTCAGAACGAACGCGATGATGCTTATTATTACTACAATGCTTTACTAAATAGCCTCAACAGCTTTTGTGCTGCACTTGAGTCTAGAACATAACAATGATAATTCCGACTATGAACTACGGTTTTTACCAATGGAGAAAACAAAATGGCGATCGGCCGATCTGCTATTTTTCAAGTCCTTACGAGAATAAATCTTGTTGATTCTCGTGAGCGAACACCTAGAAGGACGTAAATACGTCTGATCGCACCTTGACAGGGCTGGCAATGCCTAGGCTGTAGTGTTGGTCATCGATCCAGTTTAGTGGACTATCACCAATATGTTGTAGAAACTTAGACCGCGAATACAGTCGATTAGCTTACGCAATAACCTGACATTTTATAGATTTAGTTATTTTAGCTGTTGACAATGTCAGGAAATTGATCTAAATTGAGGGTATAAGCAAACTCCTATTTTTGCAGCACGGAGCAGGGAACATGGCTGATGGAGATATTTTCCGCAATGGGCTTGGGTACTATAAAAAGCTATATGAGTCGCTCTGTGAGGGAAAAGCGAGTATCGATGAGTGTACTCGGATGGCGATCTCAGCACTCAAGCGAGATCTTCAAAAAAAAGGCAATCTACCAATCGTTGTTGCCCAACAGATGGGTGAAAGGTTGTCCCAGGTTATTGACATCGCGGGCGCGAATAACTCTGTTGACTGGGGTATTGCGAATAGGGAAATAGAAAAAATACTTCAAGTTAATGGAAGACATGACGTTAAAGAGCTTATTCTTTGCGCTGGAAAGAGTTTCCTACATGAGCTTAGGTATGGTAACGATCGAGGATTAACTGCTAATAGTATTTCGGAAGCAATTTTGGGGCAATACATGACCACAGTGATGGAATCAGGATTTCATGGTCGTATACCACTAACCGATGAACATCTGGCAGGGATGAATGATCGAACTCTTAAACAACTAATTCAAGAAATTCAGCCTGGGGTTGTTTCTGCGATTGGTAATTGGGCAAATAAGGCAAATATCGATGGAAGTGTAACCAAATTACGACTACCACGCCGTAAAGTAAATCCAGTAGATATGGATGAAGACCTATGCTAACAATGAAGAAGGAATTTCATGCTCACGATAGTGATTACACACTAGATTTTGGCTCTGGGGTAAATAATAATGGGTGTATTCAGTTTACAGATCATGCTACTAAAAAGGAGAGTTCTATTGGAATTACGATAGACGATCAAGAATTCAACTACCGAGTCAAGCAAGAGTTTCCATCTGTAGTTGCTGATCTAATCGATCTGGCTGTTGCAATCCATTTCGCAGATCGTCTTGCATTTCAAAATCTACGCCAAGATCAAAGTCGCATTTATGTAAAACTAGCAGTCCGTCATCCTGAAATAATGAATACTGAATTATTTCGCTCTCAGCTAGAAATTTTGCTTGAATGGGCTACTGGAAGTCTATGGTTGTTTGACTTCCCAAAGAGATCGGATTCAGAACGTTCTGTTGTTCGCCAACCATCTTTGCCCGTAGCAGCTCAGGATTGTGAAGTGGCTATGTGGAGTGGTGGTCTTGATGCCTTTGCTGGTCTCTATCAACGTTTGCGATCGCATCCAGAAAAGTCATTTTTACTTTTTGGCACTGGAGGTAATGTTAACGTTCACAAGCTACAGGAAGATACAGAAAAAAAAATTAGATATATTTTTCCAAATCGTTGTACTTTATACCGAGTTCCAATTCGCTTCTTTGATAGCAATGCAGTTAGAAAAAACAAAATTACCCGCGCAAGAGGTGTTGTATTTGCGATGCTGGGTGCTGCCTGTGCATCTTTAATGGGGCGACAAGAGCTTTGCTTTTATGAAAATGGAACTGGTGCAATTAATCTTCCATATCGCGAATCTGCGTTGGGATTAGATCACACCAGATCGGTTCATCCATTGACTTTGCTGAAAGTGAGCGATCTCATCTCAGGGCTTCTAGGAGAGGCATTTCGGGTCTGGAATCCATTCCTATTCTCAACTAAATCTGAAATGTGTCAGATATTAGCAGAAGACGTGACGGGTAGACTATCTTCGCAAACAAAGTCATGCGACAGCCCCCACAGACATAATATCAGTCAGTGTGGATATTGCTCCTCTTGCCTTTTACGACGACAAGCTCTTAGTGCTGCTAAAATAGAGGATAAGACTCGATATCTAATATTACATGGAAATTATTCACCAGCGAAAGATCCAAGTGAGACTTTACGACATATGCTCGCACAAGTTGAGACGCTACGATGCTTACTCAATCGACCTAATCCACATGAGATTCAGTGGGAAGCGTTAACTCGTAAATTTCCGATCCTCGATGATATTGTCGATCAATGTTCAGTCGTAGAAAAGTTGACCACTCTTGATATGCAGAGCAAGTTAATTAGACTTTATCAAAAGTATGTCGCTGAGTGGGATGATGTAAAATCTCAACTATCAGTCAACCTCATTAAGAATAGGGACAGTGAGTCGTTAGATCGAAACTATAGCGGCTCTTAGATAGATGAGGTATATATCAAAGGTCACAAACCTTGATGTACATAGAATCTGGCATACCTCACCTTTTTGAGAAAGGCTATATTCGATCGCTTAATAAGATTAAGGAACACTGTAATGGCTACTAATATATTAGACAACATCGATCTAGCGAGATTGGGGGAACTCCTTCAACAAGCCCGTAAAAGCTGTGACATGACTCAAGCTCAAGCAGCCCAGATTATTGATACTGCAAGAACAACTATTGTTGCAATTGAGAAAGGAGAACGCCGGATCAAAGCAACGGAACTGATTAAACTCGCCCGTGCTTATGGAAAAGCCATCGGCGATTTCGTTCAGCCTCGTGCTGTTACAGAACCTTTTGAGGTTCAATATCGCTCGGCATTTGGGCAGAATGAAGCTGAAGCAGCACGGATTAAACCCAGTATTTTGCGCTTAGAGGAACTGTGCCAAAACTATCTAGATCTCGAAGCGATGATGGATGCACCCTTACCTCGAAATTATCCACAAGAGTACAAGATCGATAATATGCCACTTGAGGCCGCAGCGGAAAGTATTGCCATCTCAGAACGTCAACGGCTTGGGCTTGGTGATGCACCTATTCCATGTCTGCGAGATATTTTAGAACAGAGTGTCGGATTACGAATTTTTTATATAGAGATGCCGCCTAAATACTCAGGCATCTATAGCTACAACGAACAAATGGGTGGCTGCATCGCCATCAATGCTGGACATCCTGAAGAGAGAAAACGCTGGTCATTAGCACATGATTACCTGCATTTTCTCGCTCATCGACGGAAGCCCATAGTTGATTTTGACGATCAGTATAAAAGGAAACCAGAGAGCGAGAGACTAGCAGACACTTTCCCTAATTATTTCCTAATGCCGACAAGTGATTTACTCAAGCGATTTAACGATATGCACCGTTCTCATGGCAAGTTTACTGCAACAAATTTATTCACTTTAGCTCACCATTATGGAGTGTCTATTCAAGCTCTAATCTATCGATTAGAAGCAATTAAATTGTTACCATCTGGAACTTGGGAGCGTTTGCGCGATCGAGGATTAAAAGTCCGAACAGTTCAACAGGAAATGGGCTTAGAACCTATCACGGAGCGCATCGATATGGCTCCTATTCACTATCAGCATTTAGCGATAGAAGCACTAGATCGAGGGTTAATTACCGAAGGACACTTTGCTAATTTTCTTGGTGTCGATCGCCTTGAGGCTCGACGGATTGCAGAATCATTAAGTGCACATTCAAGCGGAATAATCGAAGAAGTTGCTGATTTAGACCTTTGTCAGGCGTAGGATAATTGGGTAATTAACGATGAATATTAAACAATCCCATATTGTCCTAGATACCTGCTGTATTCTGAATTTCTATGCTTCGGGAAAATTTCTAGAAATATTGCAAGCTATTCCCGCTCAAATTGTTGTTACTGAAGTTGTTAGATCGCAAGAATTAAAGACACTTCAGCGGATTGAGAATGAGGAGAGTAAAGGTGCAATTTATTTTGACCAGGCGGTTCAAGAAGGTTTAATATCGATCGTAGATTTTGAATCAGAAGCAGAAGCTGAAACTTTCATCAACTATACTGCTCAAATAAGGGGTGAAGGAGAATCTGCAACATTTGCGATCGCCTTTCACCGCGAATGGGCAGTTGCAACTGATGATAAGAGAGCGATCGCCTTTCTAAGAAAAGAGGCTCCTCACATCCAAATTATATCAACACTGGAAGTCATTAAACATTGGTCGGAAAAATTAAAAATTGACTCAGTAACATTAAAAGCCGCATTGAGTGCAATTCGAGTTAAAGCGAGATATCAACCTCCTCGAAATCACCCTTTGCTGATTTGGTGGGAAACTGCAATGAAATAAATAGATGAGCGCTCGAATATATAAAGCCAAGTAAAGCACAAAATAAATCTCGCAAAACATAAAATATTTACTATTTTGGGCTTGATTGACTCTAGTTATTAGTTATACCATTTTTATATGAAGCTGCATAGAATATATACTTTGCCGGAAAAGGTTTCAGGTTTCCCATTCTGTGCAGCTTCATAAAGAATTGGTATTACTTATCAATTTTGTAACCCAACCTACAACTTAAAACGGAAAATAATTGATTCTAAAGTAGATGCCTTTTTCCTGCAAAGTTCGATCGCCCGATCGAGCATTTATCAAAGGAATACCGTAGTCTAAACGCACATTCAACCGATCGCCCATCTGCCAAACTAAGCCCAAACCCGCACCCAGCAGCTTGTCCGAGTCAGGATTCGGCTTTTCCTCCGAATGGTTCCACCCTACCCCAAAATCGATAAACGGAGCCACTTGCAACAATCCTTCGACTTCCGGGACACGCCAAACCGGAATTCGCACTTCAGCAGACGCGATCGCACCGCTATCAGTTAACAGCAAATCTTGGCGGTATCCGCGCACGCTTTGAACGCCACCGATCCCGATTTGTTCCAGGGAAAGCAGGGAACGATCGGCTAATTGAATGTCAGAACGCACAATCAGCAAGGTTTCTGGGGCTAATAGCCTCACATATTGGGCTTGTCCGCGCCACGCCAGAAAGCGGCTGTCGGGCCCGCTATCGTTCGCAGTAGCGCCGAACAGATTAGTGCCGAGGGAAAACTGCGATCGCGCCGCGAACACTTGGCTGGAACTCCGCTGCACGTATTCTTGAAAAAACCGCACAGCCGAAACCCGCGTTTCGCCGCGCTCATTTGCTCCCGCCGAAAGCGCAAATCGTTCCCCAGACAGGAATGTATCGCTTTCTTGCCGCGAAAAACTCAGTCCCAAAGCCAAAGTGCGATCGGGCTTTTCGACAATCGGCTGGCGGTAAGTTAATTCGTAGGTGCGCGATTTCCCCTCAATTTCAGCAGCATCAAACGGTTCCTCGATGATATTGGTGCTAGCAGCACTCGCAGCGAATCCAATCGTGCCGTTGCGCGCGTTGACGGGGACTGTGTAGCTGCCGTTGAATTCGTTGCTGCCGTCGGTGTTAGCATAAGATACCTCTAATCCGTCGCCCAAACCGAGCAAATTTGCTTGATTGATGCGAACACCGCGCCGAAAACTGCCGACGCTGGGCGATCGATTGTTGTCTGCGAACACTTCAGCGCTAAAGCTGTCTGCTTCTTTGACGCGCACTTCTAAGCGGCTGTTTTCCGGGCGGCTTCCGGCTTGCAATTCGGCGGAAATATTGCCAATTAAGGGGTCGAGTTGCAGCATTTGCAAGGCTTCCAGCAAGCGAGATCGGTTGAGGGGCCGTCTGGTAGCGCGTTCAAGGCGCGATCGCACGTAATTTGAATTTAAGCGCCTGTTTCCAGTAATCTCAATTTCATCTAATCCGCCTTCGACAATCCGCATTTTCACCACACCTCCTTCTCTCGGAAAGGTTTGGTTGGCGGGAATTACAGCGCCGGAATTGATGTATCCGGCGGCTACATATTTTTGAGTAACGGCTGCTTCGGCTGCGATCAGTTCGGCAAAGGTGATTTCGCGGCCGGCAAACTGTTGCGTAACTTCTGCGAGTTCGCGATCGCTAAAAGCTGTGTTGCCCTCAAATTCAAAGCGATCGACCCTAATTGTACCCATAATCCCCGGTCTATCATCGCCGGGAACAGGTGTTAGCGGGGTTGGTTGGAGGGGAGATGGCGGGGGAGGTTCCGGTGCTGTTGGTGCAGGTAATTCCGGCTCTCTGGGCTGAATTGGGTTGGGCAGTTGACTGAGTTGCAAAGGTCGATCGATACCCAAATCGGTTTTTTTTCGGTCAATCTTTTCTTCTAGCTTTTGATCTGAATTAAAAAGCTCGGTTTCTTGAGTTTTTGTGCTGAAAGTGCGATCCTCTCCGAGGGCTTCGCTAACGGGCTGAGATGTTGCACCCTTGTCAATCAGCCTTGTACCGGCGGGCACGATGCCCACCCCACAATCAAACTCACTCGTTGTGGAACAGGCATCTTGCCTGTTCTTGAGAATGGTGTAAGATGTCACATCGACTGAATTTGCCGCAGACGGCGGTAAGTCGGGAGTTTCCGCAGCCACCGAGTGTTCTGATTCAGCGGGTAAATGCGTCTTGTCGTCAGCGGTGGCTAAGTCTTCGCGACTGTCAAGATTAGTGTCGCCTGCGCTGCTAACTGCTGCCAAATCCTCAACATTTGAGGTCAAAATTTCAACTGTGCTAGCGGAGGTTTTTGCTGGTTTTGCCAACAAAACTAACCCAAAAATTCCAGCGAGTAAAAATAGTTTTTGTGAGGGACCAGCCATAGGATATAATTATTATCTCGCTTAAGTGGGGGAAAATATTTTCAGGAAGTCAGCACCCTCAAGTAAAAATCAATCTTAACAGCAAAAAAGGAAACAGCCGTCCCAGACCACAGTTTCGCAACTGCTACAAACCAAAAGGTCGATCGACGGCTGTTCATTTCCCAAGACTTACGCTTCAATCGGGTGATTATCCGAAAAAATATCCTGTAAGTCGATCGTAAACAGTAAAAAAAACCAAATTTTTTGGTTGCAAAACCTACACTTTCATGCTAACGCAGAGAGCAGAATAGTCCTGGACGCCAGGGTAAACCAGAAACGCGCTACAACTGAGATATGGCACCCTTCTCAATAATCTTTTTATGAACAGGCAAGATGCCTGTTCCACAATAAAATTCATCTTTTGTGGAACAGGCATCTTGCCTGTTCTTAAGAATAGTGCAAGATGTGAGTTACAACCCGCAGAGCCACTAAAAAACCCGCTTTCTTTGATTTTGGTGCATCATACCAAATCCGACTTTAATACCCCCTTTATTATTGAGTCAGCGTCTACCCACATCCTGTGCGTAGACGCCGTTTCAACCGCCAAGCCCGATAAAGGGGGTTTGTAACTTTGAATTATGCAGACCGGCCCGCACCAGCCGCAGCACCCATTTGAGCCCCGTCAGTCAATCCCACCAACTTAGCGCTCAACTCCCACATCCGCTCGCCTTTTTCATCATCGCGGGCCTGGGGAGAAACCTTCTGTACAAAAGACTTACCATCTTTTTTCTGGCGGTTCCCCCAACTCCAATAAGCCCCAGATTGCTTGTATTCTGGATCGGCAACCACCATCGCCAGCCTTTCGCCCGCCAACTCCTGCGACACGTAACCCCCGGTGATATTCTTCTGAAACAGCGGGAACAGCTTCTGAAACAAAGGATAGTGGTTGCGGAAAAGCGGCGTATCCGCAACGCATCCCGGATACAGCGAAGTGAAAGTAATCCCCGTGGATTCGTGAAAGCGGCGGTGCAATTCCCGCATCGTCAGCACGTTGCAAACTTTGCTATCTTTGTAAGCCTTGACGGGTTCAAACTTCTTGCCGTCAACCATCGAAATCGGATCTTTGAAACCCGCTTCAAAACCCTCAAACTTGCCTAAATCCGGGCGCGGCGGAATCTTCCCGCCCAACTCGTCTGGATTGTGAGTCACGGTTCCCAAAATCACGATTCTCGCATCGGAATAATAGGAAGGCTTCATATTTTCCATCATCAGGTTGCACAGCAGGAAATGACCCAAGTGATTGGTAGTCATCGTCAACTCATAACCCTCCGGGCTCCGCAGCGGTTCCTTAATCAAAGGCATATAAATCGCCGCGTTGCACACCAAAGCGTCCAGAGACCTGCCGCTGGCCTTAAATGCGCGAGCAAATCGGCGCACACTCTCCAAATCGCCCAAGTCAATCTCCATGATGGAGAAACTGCCTTCAGGTATGCCCAACTCTCGCGCGGCGTCTCCGGCTTTCCGCACGTCCCGACAGGCCATGACTACGTGCCATCCCTTGTCTGCGAGAGCTTTCGCGCCGTACAAACCGACGCCGGAGGAAGCGCCGGTAATGATAACCGTTGATTTGTGATTTTGTGCCATCTTGTTAAAAGCGCTTCCGCTATGGATTTTTTTCAGGCACTCAAACCCTGAGCTAGCAGCTTGGATGTTTTGAAGTACCCTATGGTTATTAGGATATGGGGAAACGTTCTCGATCTCAACTGGGAGCCTCTCACTTTTGCCGGCAAGCTAGAAATTGGAGGCAGGAGGCAGGAGGCAGGGGGCAGGAGGCTGGAGACGGGAGGCTGGAGCCAGAAGAAGTGTTTTTACAAATAATAAATCCTCGTTTTCAACGGGCGATGAAAATTAAATATGAGTCCAACTTCGACTCTTATTTGGATAAATCAACCATACATCTTTTATATCATGTCCAATCGATTGATCGCGATTAAAGACCGGGGCGGGTTTACAGATTTTCCCGTTTCTATTCAATATCTTGGCTCACGGGCCCCTACAGGAATCATGGTTAATTGACCGGACATGATATTAGGGGCGGGTTGACAATTACAGCATATTCGGTGGTTCGTGAAGTACACTATAAAGCTCTATTGTTGGTACATTGTTATGTAGGGTGCGGATCTGCTCATGTTTAATGAAACTTGCAGATTGACTGGTGGATCCGCACCTTACTTACGACAAGGTTGTGTGTACCGCATATACATGGAATATGCTGTATCTATGATGCACATACTCGGTATTTATTGATAAACCCGCCCCTAAAAACTCAACTAAGAAATAGCTTGAGATTCCTGATAGGTAGGGAAATCGATATAACCTTCAGGCCCAAAAGAATACCAGACGCCCATTTCAGCAGGCGGATTGAGCGGCCAACCATTAGTAAAACGCTCTACCAAGTCAGGATTGCTGATAAAATTCCGACCAAAAGCAATTAAATCCGCAAGTTTGCTGCTCAGGGCAGTTTCAGCCTGTTCTTGAGTATATCCGCAGTTGCCAATGAGCGGCCCTGTAAACACATCGCGAAACTCTCCTATCATCATCGGCGTTCCCAATTCATGAAAGCCAAAAGCCAGACCATCTACCAAGTGAAGGTAAGCTAAATCATAGGCATTTAACTGCTCCGCGAAATACAGAAAATCTTCTCGATAAGTGGGAGAACCCATATCATTGAAATTACCGTTGGGAGACAGTCTAACTCCCACTCGGTTTGCCGGAAATACTGTGATAATCGCCTCTACAATTTCCTTAAGAAAACGGTAGCGGTTTTCAACTGTGCCGCCATAGGAATCTGTGCGGTGATTGGTTTTGGTTTGCAGGAATGTGTCAATGAGATAGCCGTTTGCCGCGTGAATTTCTACACCGTCAAAACCTGCCATCTTAGCTCGTTCCGCCGCCTTGCGATAATCTTCTACAACCAGGGATATTTCATCGGTTTCTAGAGCACGGGGAGTTTCGTAGGGTTGTTTGCCTAGAGGTGTATGAATGCCCTCTCCGTTTATTTTGATGGCAGACGCTGCAACTGGCAATTGATTGTTTTGATGAAAACTGCTGTGGGAAGCCCGCCCAGTGTGCCAAAGCTGCATGAAAATCGGCGTTTGGTGGGCATGAACCGCAGTCACAATTTGTTTCCAAGCCTCGCCTTGCTCGTCTGAATAAATACCGGGGGTATTGAGCCAACCATTAGCTTGAGTAGAAACGACTGTGGCTTCTGTAATGATTAAACCAGCGGAGGCTCGCTGAGTGTAATACTCTGCCATCAAGGCGTTGGGCATCCGCGCTTCACCGGCTCTGGCTCTCGTCAGGGGTGCCATGACTACTCGGTTTTTTAAGGGTAAATCTCCGATTTTGAAGGGACTGAGTAGGAGTGGAGAAGTTGTTTGATTGGTCATAATTTTGAGGTTTTGTCAACTGAAGAATCTGGGAAATCATATTTAGCAACCGCTGGTGTTATGCTCCCAGGCGCAAGACATCCAAGGGTCGCGAAAATGTAAGCAATCAAACTCATCAAGCTGTTTACGAATTTGATTTTTTAGCCAAGACTCTTTTTTGTTCAATTTTGTTAAACTCTGGAGAGTATGGCGGTAAATATAATAGTCTACACCGTGCTGTTTGAATCAATTCCTGAATCCGACTACTTTTATCAAATGTGAGATTATCCATGAGCACCACCTGTGCTGTGAGTGCTGGAGGTAAACTTGTTTCCGGCGAAGAAGGAGTCAGGAGTCAGGAGTCAGGAGTCAGGAGAAGAATACCCTCTTTCCTCCTGTCTCCTCCTCTGCTGAATACTGCTGAATACTTCCGAAAGTTTCAATCCCTGATAGGGTTTTAGGTTGTTTTCGGCAAGAACCTCGAAAAGTGAAGCGGATGCAATCGGGTTTCAATCCCTGATAGGGTTTTAGGTTGTTTTCGGCCAACACCACCCATCTCATCGCCAAACTTTTTACCAGGTTTCAATCCCTGATAGGGTTTTAGGTTGTTTTCGGCTTGTTGTTCAGTTCAACGCATTCCTCGGTATCGTTTCAATCCCTGATAGGGTTTTAGGTTGTTTTCGGCGTGATTTGAGCCGATCGGACAGTGATAGCGCAACTGTTTCAATCCCTGATAGGGTTTTAGGTTGTTTTCGGCGTTTTAATCCAGGTGAAAATCGATTTATAAGTAAGTTTCAATCCCTGATAGGGTTTTAGGTTGTTTTCGGCTCCTAATTGTCAAAATTTCAGTATAGGCATTGTAGTTTCAATCCCTGATAGGGTTTTAGGTTGTTTTCGGCGTGCGCGTTCCCAGAGCTTCCAGAGTCGATCGTTAAAGTTTCAATCCCTGATAGGGTTTTAGGTTGTTTTCGGCCTTACATCCCGATCGCTGTTGGCTTTAGCAAAGTTGTTTCAATCCCTGATAGGGTTTTAGGTTGTTTTCGGCGGCATAGCAGGCGTTGAGCTAGAAGAAGACACGCAAATGTTTCAATCCCTGATAGGGTTTTAGGTTGTTTTCGGCTTAGTCCCAATTTTGGCGGGTACAATATCTTGGTCAGAGTTTCAATCCCTGATAGGGTTTTAGGTTGTTTTCGGCTGATGCCGTAATAGTTTGGTTTTACATTGGATTGTTAGTTTCAATCCCTGATAGGGTTTTAGGTTGTTTTCGGCCTTGAAGATTATTTGACTCGTTACTGCTTGGATGTTTCAATCCCTGATAGGGTTTTAGGTTGTTTTCGGCTAGATTTTGCGTTTTCATGTTTTAGGAAATTAGGTTTCAATCCCTGATAGGGTTTTAGGTTGTTTTCGGCGCGGCAGTTGTCAGATCCCGTAAAAGTAAGAGATATGTTTCAATCCCTGATAGGGTTTTAGGTTGTTTTCGGCGCAAGCTTTACAGAGTCAGGGAGAAAGTGCTTTGTTTCAATCCCTGATAGGGTTTTAGGTTGTTTTCGGCGCCGAAGTCGGGAAAGTGCGATCGGCTTAGGTGTTTCAATCCCTGATAGGGTTTTAGGTTGTTTTCGGCCAAAATGCCAGCGGCTATCCCTAGTTTTCAGTTTGCAACCAACGTTTCAATCCCTGATAGGGTTTTAGGTTGTTTTCGGCGAATGAATATTGCCAGTCAATCCTGCGAAGACGATTCCCGTTTCAATCCCTGATAGGGTTTTAGGTTGTTTTCGGCAAAGCTTACCTGCAAGCCCTGGAGGCTATCTGCGGTTTCAATCCCTGATAGGGTTTTAGGTTGTTTTCGGCTCTGCCGATCGGCTACACGAACCCGCAGGAGAACCGGTTTCAATCCCTGATAGGGTTTTAGGTTGTTTTCGGCAACTGGCAAGCTTTTAATAGCGCTAGATAGCAGTTGTTTCAATCCCTGATAGGGTTTTAGGTTGTTTTCGGCAGAAAGGAGCCAGCCGGGCCAGCACCAGCAGCCGCGTTTCAATCCCTGATAGGGTTTTAGGTTGTTTTCGGCAGATGATGGCAGAGTCGATGTCCAATGGGAATAGTACCCGTTTCAATCCCTGATAGGGTTTTAGGTTGTTTTCGGCTCAATCTTTACTTTAGGCTCAGTTGCAGGCTCAAACTGTTTCAATCCCTGATAGGGTTTTAGGTTGTTTTCGGCCAGAAGCAACCGCAGGCACCACGGAAGGCACCGAAGTTTCAATCCCTGATAGGGTTTTAGGTTGTTTTCGGCCAGGTGTCGCCAGTCTTGGAAAGTGTCCGAAATTTCGGTTTCAATCCCTGATAGGGTTTTAGGTTGTTTTCGGCCGAGGGCACCAACTACACCGGGCTAGGCGCTAGAGTTTCAATCCCTGATAGGGTTTTAGGTTGTTTTCGGCACTTTCGCCAAAAGTATTCATGAAGCTGTTGTGAAGCGTTTCAATCCCTGATAGGGTTTTAGGTTGTTTTCGGCCCGTCACGGGGGAAAATCCAAGGGTTCAGGGGTGGGGTTTCAATCCCTGATAGGGTTTTAGGTTGTTTTCGGCGTCAATTCAGCTTTCTCGATCGCCAAATTAAAAGTTTCAATCCCTGATAGGGTTTTAGGTTGTTTTCGGCTAATAGACAGGCCCCCTCTCCCCATGCGCGCGGCGTTTCAATCCCTGATAGGGTTTTAGGTTGTTTTCGGCTTGGGGGGAGATATCTTTTATCCGAATCCGAGATATTACCGTTTCAATCCCTGATAGGGTTTTAGGTTGTTTTCGGCTTGATTGCTTTGTTGCTGCGGTTTATAATTCCTTCGTTTCAATCCCTGATAGGGTTTTAGGTTGTTTTCGGCCCGTCTGAGCCGTGGATTGTTAATGAGCCTTCGATGTTTCAATCCCTGATAGGGTTTTAGGTTGTTTTCGGCTGTGACAACGCGCACAACTGGACGAAAAGCTTAAGTTTCAATCCCTGATAGGGTTTTAGGTTGTTTTCGGCGGGTGCATCATCTACCAAATTGATTAGAGTGACCGGTTTCAATCCCTGATAGGGTTTTAGGTTGTTTTCGGCCAATAGCGATCGCAAAGTGTCGCAAAGATTTAGGTGGTTTCAATCCCTGATAGGGTTTTAGGTTGTTTTCGGCTTTGCCCACCGGTTCGATCGCCAACTAGCCGCATCAAGTTTCAATCCCTGATAGGGTTTTAGGTTGTTTTCGGCATTACTGCCAGCAGCGACGGTAGCAATCCCGGAATGTTTCAATCCCTGATAGGGTTTTAGGTTGTTTTCGGCTGCGCGTCCTATGACTCCTACAATAAGCTCATTGATTTGTTTCAATCCCTGATAGGGTTTTAGGTTGTTTTCGGCACTTTTTTTGAAAATCGCTATAGCTTTATTTGTTCGTTTCAATCCCTGATAGGGTTTTAGGTTGTTTTCGGCGTCCGATTCACCCGCTGAAACGTATACTCCAAGAGTTTCAATCCCTGATAGGGTTTTAGGTTGTTTTCGGCAATCTACCAGCTCAGCACCTAAAAGCAATGGCTTCAGTTTCAATCCCTGATAGGGTTTTAGGTTGTTTTCGGCCTACAATGGCAGTAGTTATGTTGCCCTTGTAGCTGTTTCAATCCCTGATAGGGTTTTAGGTTGTTTTCGGCTAGTGTAAAGTTGCTTTCGCTAATCCCGAAGCCGTGTTTCAATCCCTGATAGGGTTTTAGGTTGTTTTCGGCCCTTCGGCTTCGAGTTCCTTCAGTAATTCGGTGTTTCAATCCCTGATAGGGTTTTAGGTTGTTTTCGGCTCAGCAATAATCCTACTTGCTAGCTATATAGGGTTGTTTCAATCCCTGATAGGGTTTTAGGTTGTTTTCGGCATAAGGAATTGAGAAGTTTTCGCGAGCACCATCTGGGTTTCAATCCCTGATAGGGTTTTAGGTTGTTTTCGGCCTAAATATAAATTTTATGCCCAAACCCATAATCACAGTTTCAATCCCTGATAGGGTTTTAGGTTGTTTTCGGCTCTATTGTTGGATCTTGGCGAGAAAAACTAATCTGTTTCAATCCCTGATAGGGTTTTAGGTTGTTTTCGGCCCGGCGCGATTGTAAGATATCTCGATATACCGTTATTGTTTCAATCCCTGATAGGGTTTTAGGTTGTTTTCGGCCTTCTATTATTCTCCTGATGGTAGGGAGTTAGAGCATGTTTCAATCCCTGATAGGGTTTTAGGTTGTTTTCGGCACAACAGCCTCTAGCCAGCCGACCCAAGGCTTTAAAGCTGGTTTCAATCCCTGATAGGGTTTTAGGTTGTTTTCGGCGTCTTTTCTGTACGTACTCCACGTCCGACCGATTGGTTTCAATCCCTGATAGGGTTTTAGGTTGTTTTCGGCTAGCTTCAAGCGAGTAGCCCTGGTAAGTACCGCCGTTTCAATCCCTGATAGGGTTTTAGGTTGTTTTCGGCAGTTTGCCACCGCGACCGCCGAGTGTGGCCATGTCGTTTCAATCCCTGATAGGGTTTTAGGTTGTTTTCGGCTAATGGCTTTGAAGATGAATTCCCCGGTGATGCTGTTTCAATCCCTGATAGGGTTTTAGGTTGTTTTCGGCGTAAGTTCTGGCTCTGTATTCTGGCGTAGGTCGTGTTTCAATCCCTGATAGGGTTTTAGGTTGTTTTCGGCCACTGATAATGATTCCTTCGACTTTCAGGCAGTGCTAGTTTCAATCCCTGATAGGGTTTTAGGTTGTTTTCGGCGGCTGTTACGAAATCTCGTAAGCAAGAAATGCCTGTGTTTCAATCCCTGATAGGGTTTTAGGTTGTTTTCGGCCCGAGTTGACACGAGAAGAAGCCAACACCCTCACGGGTTTCAATCCCTGATAGGGTTTTAGGTTGTTTTCGGCTCTAAGGAATCCGCAAGCATTAGATTTTGATGTGTTTCAATCCCTGATAGGGTTTTAGGTTGTTTTCGGCCTCAAGCGTATTTGCAAAGGTAGCACCATATCGGAAGTTTCAATCCCTGATAGGGTTTTAGGTTGTTTTCGGCGAAACTTACCTGATCGCAAGCCTACAAGAGCGCGTTTCAATCCCTGATAGGGTTTTAGGTTGTTTTCGGCTTAAAAAGAAGTGTCAATACGGGGAATTTGTCGGTTTCAATCCCTGATAGGGTTTTAGGTTGTTTTCGGCGCTTTAGATCGTCGGCTACCAAGTACAGCGGCCGTTGTTTCAATCCCTGATAGGGTTTTAGGTTGTTTTCGGCATTAACATTGGATTTAGTGGTCTGCCCGCTGACATGTTTCAATCCCTGATAGGGTTTTAGGTTGTTTTCGGCTCCAGTGTTCCCATGCTGACGTGTGGGAGAGACCGTTTCAATCCCTGATAGGGTTTTAGGTTGTTTTCGGCGTTCCGCCTATCCAGACTTCTTTTCGCAAAACTTCGGTAGTTTCAATCCCTGATAGGGTTTTAGGTTGTTTTCGGCGCCTTGCATTTGATTTTGCGTGTCTAACTATCAACGTTTCAATCCCTGATAGGGTTTTAGGTTGTTTTCGGCGGTTTCGCCGTTTTCGCATTCAATGTTTCTTGCTGTTTCAATCCCTGATAGGGTTTTAGGTTGTTTTCGGCTTCGCGAAATCGAGTAATGCTTGTTCCACCCAGTTGGGTTTCAATCCCTGATAGGGTTTTAGGTTGTTTTCGGCGCGAGCTTTGGTGTACTTGTTCGTCGGTGCAGTTCGCGTTTCAATCCCTGATAGGGTTTTAGGTTGTTTTCGGCGCCCTCGGTTCGCGCCGGGGGTTTTTTCGCTGCGTTTCAATCCCTGATAGGGTTTTAGGTTGTTTTCGGCCCGATTTTGAAGGAACACTCTTCAATTTTCTTCAGTTTCAATCCCTGATAGGGTTTTAGGTTGTTTTCGGCTTTATCAAACTGGTGTTGGTGCTCAAATAAGCGCGTTTCAATCCCTGATAGGGTTTTAGGTTGTTTTCGGCTCAAAATCAGGCTCAAGGCTGGCTGGACACTCAAAGAGTTTCAATCCCTGATAGGGTTTTAGGTTGTTTTCGGCAGGGAGTGTCTACGCCTCAGATAATCCTAGATTGCGTTTCAATCCCTGATAGGGTTTTAGGTTGTTTTCGGCCAGTGTAGACAGTTTACACGCTATTGGCTTATACTGTAGTTTCAATCCCTGATAGGGTTTTAGGTTGTTTTCGGCACTGTCCGATCGGCTCGGTCGTTCCCGTCGTTGATGTTTCAATCCCTGATAGGGTTTTAGGTTGTTTTCGGCTTTAAATAAAATAAAGGCCGCAAGTACCCGTCAATGTTTCAATCCCTGATAGGGTTTTAGGTTGTTTTCGGCAGATTTAGTTCCCATCGTCAAAAAACAATTAGCTGGTTTCAATCCCTGATAGGGTTTTAGGTTGTTTTCGGCCTAGATGAACACCTAGCAGCCAGAGAGCTAGGGCTGGTTTCAATCCCTGATAGGGTTTTAGGTTGTTTTCGGCAGCGGGAGTGACTTGAATCACTCCCTAACAAAATGAGTTTCAATCCCTGATAGGGTTTTAGGTTGTTTTCGGCCGCCGGGGTCTGGGAGGCTTGAAATATAAGGTTTTCAAGGTTCAGTTGCGTCTGACTGCAATCAATATACCATTTGAGCGATCGCCCTGTCAAGGGGGCAAATTTCAAATAGACCTCAAACTCTTTCCCAGTAAAGCTTTCAGCATTTGCGTCTGACCCGCATGAGGTACAAACCACCGCAAACCCAGTCCTGGCAAAGCTCTCAGCCATTAAAATTCACCCCCTCAGTTTAACACCTACAGCCAGACGCAAAATCAAACCATAAAGATCGTAGTATCCAGCGGTGCCCGGCCGCCAATCCGCTCGATCTTCCCCTGACAGCAAGCACACAAATAGTGAAACAGGATGCTGTCTTCTTCCGACTTAATCACCCTACTCAGACGTTGGCGCATCCGGGCATACTGAGTATCCGTCACCTCGCAATGAAACACCGAATACTGCTTCCATTCCCCATAAGACTTGAGAATCTGGTGAATCTTAGTGCGGCGCTTGTCCTCAGATATATCGTAGCAAACCAAAACAAACATAACTTAATTGCCTCCCTATTTCAAAATCAAAGGTGGATACTTATCAACTTCACCCATCAAATACTTAGCCATCAGCCGCCCTTGAATTTCAAAAGCTTCTTGATAACTACACAACTTTCCCATCACAGGATGCTTGAACTTTGACTGCTTCTTTTCTTCGTAAAGTCGCAAAAAATTGTGCAGCGCTTCTTTTGTTAAAGAAACCGCCCCGCTCAACGGTTCTGCCGTAAAATCATTAGGCGAAACTTTCTGCAAATTAATCGCCTTCAACACTACAGCATCAACTACCAAAGGTCGAAATTCTTCCATCAAATCCAGCGCTAAGGAAGGACGGCCATAGCGCTCAAAATGCAAATATCCCAAATACGGATCGAATCCCACAATATTCACCGCACTTTGAACATCGTGCCGCAGCAGAGAATATCCCAAACTTAACAGAGAATTTACCGGGTCAGTAGGCGGACGGCGGCGGCGAACTTCAAAGCTAAAATCTGGCACGCGAATCAGTTGATTGAAGCAGCCAAAATAAGTCGCACTACCCGCCCCCTCCAATCCTCGCAGAGAATTAATACTCGAAGTTTTCTCAATAGACGCGATGACTTGTTTCAATTGGGCAATGGGTTTTTCAAAATCCTGTGGAGAATATTTGCGCTGACATTCTAACAAAGTATTGCGGTAATTCTTGAGTTTTCCCCGTACAAAGCCTCTCACTAAATGCACGGATTTTTCCGATTCCCCAGCCGCTTGCCACTGAGCTTTTCGCACAAAAATATTTTTCGTCATCTCCGGTTCCAACCTCCCCAAATAACGTCCGTTTAGCGTCAAAAAACTTAAAGGAATGTGACGTTCCAAAAGTTCCACAACCACAGCCGGCGAAACTGTAGCGCGTCCCAATGCAACAACCCCATCAATCTTAATTAATGGCACGTCCAACAGATTTTTTTTGTCAGCTTTAACCGTCAGACGTTCATCGACTTTGCCAATAAAAGCATCTTCTTGAGTAATGTAAACTGTTCCCATTGTGAATTCTCCTATTTGCAGGTTAACTTGCTTCTTGATAGCGGTTGACTTTGGCCGCAGCTTGGGGCAGACATTGGGGAAAAAGACTGCATCCCGTACACCGAGCGGTGTAAACTGGTAAAGGGATATTTCCCGATCGCCAAAGAGCACCGACTTTTTCAATAGTGGCGATCGCATCCTGTCTCAAACCCTCAGAAATCTCGACTAATTGCCGCTGATGCGACTGCGCGTAATACACATATCCAGTCGCAATAGTTTTCCCCGTCATCTCCTCTAAACAAAGCGCTTGGGCGCAAACTTGCAACTCATCATTATCCCATTCCCCCTTCCGTCCCCGCTTGTATTCCACGGGGTAAATCTCACCCTCAGCCGACTCAATCAAATCCGATTTACCAATCAGTTTGTAGCGCTCGGATTTCAGCCAAATCGCCCGCACCTGCCAAGTTTCATCCCGGTTAATCTCGCCCATCGTGTGAACGCGATCGTGCAAACTCGTCCCTTCAATGGTATACTGATTATCGGTAAATTCTCCCGCACAAGACATTCGCCAGCAGCGGTGAGGACAGTAAGAATACTGGTTGAGAGTTGCGATCGAAATGTAATCAGAATCGTTCATAATTTTGATGGTTTGTAGGAAATTAGTAATTGGAATTAATTAGTGATGCCCCATTCCGCCAGGGGTTGAAACCCCTGTCTCATAGCTAAAGTCGGTTGAAACCGACTGAAGCAGTAATTTAATCATTGATGATATTTTGAGCTTATCGGTAACAGTAAGCGCAAAGGTTGAAACCGACTGAAGCAGTAATTTAATCATTCATTCTTGCAGTCCTCTTCAGAGGACTTTAGCTATTAGGCAGGGGTTTCAACCCCTGGCGGACTATGGGTTTTACGTTCAGTTATCAAGAACTTTTTTAACAACTATTCGCCTAGTCATTCCCATCCCCATCGGAGTTTTCCTCCCCACTCCGCAGTAAACAGCAAAATCAGCCAAAGCATTAATTTGCTTAATCGCTAAAGGCTCCACATCTCCCAAAATCCGATAACTAACCTCCCCAACCATGCCGACAAAATCGCTTTGATAGTTTGTCAATTTTTCACTGCGGATATTGACAAATGTCGAAAAAAGTGCATCGAAGGAAAGATCGGGAAGTGCGATCGGGCTGTACTTATTCCAACGACTGAGGAGACTATTAAAAACGCAGTCTCTAGTAGGAATCACGGAATCAAATTTTCCCTGCCGAAAGGTAGTAGGAGTTGCAAAACTGAAGGCAATTAAGCGATTAGTTTCGGAAGCGCGATCGTACAATTGAGAGTAATCGCAAGCATTAGCCCAAGGCTGATCTACTTGGGGCGTTCCGAGAATCTTGGTAATCATCAAATCGGCTGGGCCCAGATGCCACGGCTTCGAGGGATTGAGATTCAGCCAAAGCTGAGTTAATTTGCCGAATAAAGTGTCATCAAGCAGAGTAATTCGCCACCAACAGAGGGTGTGTTCTGGAATCGTTTCTGTGTGTTCCCATTGCAGGAAATGGTGTTTTTTGAAAGGGCATTTTTTAGTTTGCAAAGGGCTGAGGGTGAAGGATTTTTGGGCGGTGGCTTCGTGGAGGCGATCGCCGAGTTTTTTGTCAACGGAGCTCACGAGGGTGAGGAAGAGGGCGTGCAGGTGTCTTCCGGTGAGGTATCCGGGGGGAATTGGGGCCAGGGGGAGGATGTTGAGGACTAGGCTGTGTGGCATATTAGTTAATGGTTGGTGATTGTTGAAAGCATTGCAGACCACCAGGAAATGATATGATTTGCGATCGATTACCGATAATATTGTAGGGGCGGGTTTACCAACAATATCTGCCAATAATTGACAATCTCAAAAACCCGCCGCGGTCGGGGTATTACGGTCAAGCCAAGGGATATCATATGATAGGATATGGGAACGATCGACCATAATTGAAGATCGGGGCGGGTTTACAGAATCTCTCGTTTTTATTACAGATATTGGTGAACCCGCCCCTACAGGAATTATGGTAAATTGCTCGTTCCCAGGTTCTACCTGGGAACGCATTTCTAGAGGCTCTGCCTCCTATTAATCTGCCCGAAAGCGGTATTCCATACAAGCGGGAATTTTGAGTGGCTCAAACTCGTAATATCGCCCTAGCATTTTGACATTTTGGATGAGGCTAACCGGAGGCATATTAACCACATCGTAGCTAATCACTTGATGGGAAAACATCACATCTAAAGGATTTAGCAGATAGGGAAAATTTAAGTTAGCTTCAGAAGTCGAGCGCTTCACTTCCTTCTGTTCTACGATTTCGACTGCTGCTTTGCTCATCCACTTTCCCAACCGTATCCACTTTGCCAGTTTCAGAGACTTCTCTGAGATTATGAAAAACTCAAATTTGCTTTCCGGCGCAATTTCTTTGGTTCTGCCAAAACTAGGGATATTTTTCTGAGTTTTCTCCATCTCAACGTGATAGTTATTGTTGGCATATTTCCAAGTGTTGAGAGTAGAGGAGTGAGAAATAGATCGCCCCGGAGTAACATAAATCCCCTGTTGGTTGAGCGCCGTTAAATGCGGCTCGTATTTAGGAACTTGTTCGGGACAGAAATAGCGATAGGAATGTTCTTCAGAAACGGTGGTGGAATAGATTTCGCTATCCACCAAACCGAGGGCGTAACAAAGCGCGTAATTGTGAATTATCGGCTCAGTTTCGTAAAGTCTCCCTATCTCGCGAGTTGCAAAATAAAGGCTATCGTGCAACTCGATTTGACAGCGGTAAATAAAAGCCACGATTTTTACTCCGTAGGTGCAACTGCTTTTTTACCTTTCTTGCCTTTTTCAGAACTTTTTAAGATATGTTTCTGAGCATAAGCTGTTGATTCGGTATTAGCTTGAGTCAGCATTGCTTGTAATTGAGTTTCATCGCTGGAAATCGATTTAACCTCTGCCAAAAGGCTATTAAAAGATTCACCGAGAAAATCACGGTGTGAGATACACTCTCCATCCATTAGTTCAGAAATTGCTCGATTCGCATGAGTCAAAACATCATCTTCATTGAGAGGATCTGGGGGATTAATTTTGCCCGCAGCACTCATCAAGTCATAGATTTTTTGCGTCCACCGCAGATTGCTAACAATCTCGCCATCAGCAAAAATTACCCCGATTAATTCATTGCGAACTCGACCTGTGCGGGTAGTTTGCGCCCCGTAGTGCCGCGTTCGGAGAATGTTGTTGAAAACGTATAGAAAACCTGTTTCTGTGGGGTCTTTCAACGTTACAATGCTGGGAAAAAAGACTTGAGGCAAAATGTGGTCTTGACTGTTAATGCGGCTGGTAACTTCCCCCTGACGGCTCATTGTTCCACTTTCAAACGGTGCATTGAGGGTGAAATTGAGGTGAGAATCGTCGAAGGGAGTGATGGAATAAGCAGTGTCTACAACTACCTTGGATTTCTCAGAACCCGAATCGCCGATCGCAAAACCGTACAAAATACAATCAGGAGTAGTTTTGCTGAAATCGACGTTGTAGTCGCACTTTTCCCAGTCGCCAATTTTGTAATTTCGCAGCAACTCGCGTCCTGTTAAACGTTCTGGTGTAGACTGTTTCCGCTTAAACATTGCTAAACGGCTGATCTGCGTTTTGTCTTCAATTCCAGCACTTACTCTGGCTTTATTCAATTCGCCGTCTGTCTGAAACAGCGGATAAGATTCGGTGACGCGAACGGTGATAAAATGAGCATATTTTCCCATCGGTTTTGCGGGAATTTCATCGTGAAAAAACTTAGAATCAAGGGTTTTCAGAAATTTCATGGTTGTTTCTCCAGTACAATTTGATTGCAAAAATGGGGACTATTTAGGCGGATTCTGTTTCTGTTTCGGGAACTTCATCAGGTTCTTCCTGCTTGCGTTCCTTGCGTTCTTTGTCATCTTCCAAGCGATAAAGGTAATCGCAAGTATCCCGGATTAAGTTGAGTTGAGTGCCTGCTAAACGCGCGCGATCGCCCTTAAAACTCCCATCAAAAATCACCTCCACAAAATACTTGGCAAAATCATAAATTGCTTGCCGTTCTTCCTCAGAATTCAAAGCAGGTTTCCACTTCCCATCAACAAAAGCAAGTGTCGGTTTTCCTTCCGCCGCCCGCCGCCGCACGTTATTCATGAGCTTTGATAAACGCCCGCCCACAATATCTGTTAAAGATTCGGTATTGTTGGCTAAAGCTTTGTCAAATTTCAGAATAACGTCAGCCGCTTCGTCAATAGGTTTTAGCACGGCATTAGCTTTCGCATATTGACTTTTTGCCCGATAAAAGCGGCGGTACAGTTCGGTCAGTTCTCGCATTTGATTCACGGTTTGTCCCTCCGGTTCAAAGTAGTAGTAAAAATTTAGGTACAGGCGGATTTTGGCAATGGGTACGGACTCAAGTTTGTCTTGTTTTCGCAGCCATTTATTCAGGTAGTGAAAGACATAAAGAGGACTGGTTTCTAAATCGCGTGCTAAATCTGACAATTTCCCCCAGTCGGGATTGCCATCTTTTTTGCGGTTGACTTCTAAGTGAATGCAGTAAGCGGCACTTAGAGCATTTAGCGGTGAAAATTTAGGCGGATTTGATGGCGGAGGCAAAATGCCGTCTAAGCGATATTCATCTTGATTAATCAGAGAACGAATTGCTTGATGTTCGCCATCAATCACAACGGTTTTTTCAAAATCTGCACCGCTAATGAATGGCGGTACTGGCGACTCGGATGCCACTGTTTTGACATCGAGGATTAGCGGTAAAGCAAAGGCTAACCAAGCTGGCATTACCCAAGATTCCGTATCTGTGGCATCTTTTCCTGGTGGCAATGCTAGGAAGAAAAAGGTCAGCGGTTGATTGTCGGGATAGCTGATCTTGAAAGTGCGATCGTCTTCTGCTTGCAAATTCTCCTGAATCAATAATGAATCAACCTGTTGATACTTGTCAAGGGTAAAATTGGCAATTTGTTTGTCAGTAATTAAGTGCTTGCGAATATCAGCATCAAATCTCGTCCTAGCAATCCAACTGTAAGCTTTCTGAAGAAACTTGTTTGTTTCTGGAGTAAAGAAGTAAGCGGGGTAAAGATAGAGATAGCGGTATTTGCGGCCTTCAAAGTCTCCTCCTGTGGCATTGGTTTGATTCATCAAAATTTGTCTCAACATGATTTCGATAGACCAAATTGAGCAAATTTGACGCTTGGCAGCTTGCGCGTTAAACAAAATTTGGCGGTTGCTGTAAACTTGGGGAGTAAATAAAGTCGCCGCCTCCATTTGTTCTGTCACAGTGTAAGCCGAACTCGACATCGCACAAACATTTTCGCGTCCTCTCCCTGTGATTTTGGCTGCACTGTAGCGCGCCAATTCTAGTAAAAACGGATCGGTTTCTGGTTTGACAACTGCCCCCGTAGGCAAGGAAACAATGCGGCTGACATAAGTCCGCAAATCGTTCCAGCCGTCGGGAATTTCAAACTTTTCGGCGATGGGTTTGATGAGAGTGACTGCACATTCAACCATATCGGTTAAGACGGCGCGCACTTGAGTTTCATCTAATCCTTTATTTCGTTCAAAATACTGTGCAGCTAAGTAATACCAATCCAGAGGAACGCCGCCTGTTTTTTTGAGAGATTGAATTGCTTTTAAAGCGGGGATTTGGTCGGCTAAATCTAAATGTTCTGCAAGTTTTTGAGTCAAATCTAATTCCGGCGGGCTTTGCCGTTTAGCTTTGGGCAATTCTTTTTGAGAATCACTCAAGCGTTCCTGCCATTTATTCCAAATGCCCCGACACAGGATATCGCCAAATTCTGCTAGCCTGTCTATTCGATAATCTTCGGGAAATTCTAGCTTCAATTCACCGGGCAAATCTCCATCTTTTTGGAAACTTAGCAAGCTGTCGCTGCGCTTTTTAGCAGAGGATGCTTTGGTGCTGGTAATGAGTTTGCAAGCTGCTTCGATGCTAACTCCCATGAGTTCGATTATATCAAAAAACAGCCAGTAAAATTCACCAAATTTAAAGCCTTTTCCGTCTCGGCTAAATCCTATTGTTTTGAGCTTCAATCTCTCGGCACAAAGCTTGCGAATTTTTGCGATAACTTGGTTAGGAATTTCAGCAGTTTCGATGGCCGGTGCATCGGTTTTAGCGAGATAAACTGCACCATCTGGCAAATACAGCAGTGGCGTATAAAACTCGCTGGGATGAGCATCCATCAGAGCATTGTTAATGATATTTGTCAATACTCCGCGATTGTCTGAGAGCGAGTGATAGCTAAATTTAAGTTGCCCGTTGCTGAGGGAAGTCAAAACTTCAGATAAACCGTTAGCTTCGGCATCGCTGGGATGTTTGATAACTGAGGCGAATAAGTCTGAGAGTCTGACTAAATTGGCTATAGTTCCTCGGATTCTACCATCGAGTTTAGGCTGCAATCCGCGAATTTCCAGACCGCGATCGCTATCATGTTTCACTCCGGCATTGTTGCTCATCCACACAAGATCATCAATGTGCGATCGCCAATTTTCCCCTAATAAACTATCTAATCCAAGTTGTTGAATTTTTAGAGCAACATAATCGCGTCCAAAATTGGGGGCTTCGTCTTTGTGAGGTGGTTTTGTTCGCCAGTCTCGGTTGGCAAATTTTTCCTCTAAATCGTTAGTTTTTAGCCATCCTGGATAATCGGAAAATTTGTCGAAGTCGTGCAGGATATACGATGCTATGAACAAAGCTATTTCTGTTTCACCGCAGTTGCGTTTAACAGGATTAGTTTCAGGTGTCTCTGTCTTGAGTCTTTTGAGAATTCGGTAAGTTGGGAATAAGCCGTTAAGTAGGTGAGAAGTAAAGGATTGATCGTGTTTGCTGCGATCAATATTTTTGCCTTCGGCGCGCCTGTCTTCGGTAAATTGACCGCCTTTGGCTGTAGTTCCTGCGAGTCCTTGGATCAGCTTTGGCAGGACGTTTTCGGCGAAGGATGCTAAAAGGCGATCGCCCTCATTTCCTGCCGTTTCTCGAATTGCTTCTTTAAATAAGCGAACTGTCAAAAGTTCGTATTTTGCAGGCGTTTCACTGTCATCATCATCGGAAGAATGCAGCCATTGGTAAAGTTCATCTACATTCATGATTCTGTTTCCTCTGGTTGAGTGGGTTGATATTCCTGAATCGTACCCTGTCGAATAATCCACAATTTCCCAAAAACTTCGGCTTGCTCTAATCCTAGGATTAACGTTTCTATTGCTTCTCTCCACTCTGTAAAATTCGCACGAGATGTTAGCCGAATTACAACAATCCCCGCATAATCAGATGGATTAAACCGCATCCGATTGCCAAATCCGCGATCGGCAGTAACTAAACATCTTTCCTCTTGACGACAAACATTAATCAGTTCGACATCGGGTGCTGAAGTCAAACCTTGGTTTGGTACTGTTTCTACGTCATGCCCTGCCAAACGTAAAAAGGTAACAACGCGAAGATCGACATTTTCATCTAGCTTTAACTTCACGTAGTTGCTTCCTCCTTTTTTCCTAATGGAATGTCGGTATAATAATCTCGCGTTACTTCGGCACCGTAAGCAATACAAGCGAATATATCGTCTCTTTCTATGCTTGGATATGCTTCTAGGATTTCCTCAACAGTCATGCCTCCAGCTAGGTAGTCAAGGATTAGGGAAACCCAAATGCGGTGGCCGCGAATGCAGGGTTTTCCAAAACAGATATTTGGATCGATCGAAATTCGGGACAGTAAATTATCTCTAGTCATTGGTCTTCCTCCAGGTTTCGCGCAATTCATTTAAACAAATCCACTGGTGATTCTTCTTAACCTCGATGTACTCCCAGCCATTAGCTGAACCGCGATTTATTTTTGTTGCCAAGGGACTCGGTTTATCAAAATCTTGTCCGTCGTAAACAATGGTTCCTTTCATGGAGATTTCCAGGCTATTGATATAGTCCCGACCTAACTTTTTTGCAACATCCCGCTTCAGTTTGACTCGCACAGGCATTCCTCGCTTGGTGATACCCGCGTCAAGTAGCTGAGTCAGCTTGACATGGGAGTTGTCCGCTTTCTCCTCTGAAGTCTGGCTGGCAAGTGCCAAATCGAGAGTTAACTGAGTCGGTGGTGTCTCCGGTTTACTGGGCTGCTGGGGAAGGGCTGTTCGATCGGGCGGCTGTGACGGATTGATATTTAGGCGTTTGGGGAGCCAGTCGAGAAACGAAGTTCTTAGCAGTTCTGGCATCTGAGAGATATCGCTGTCGTTGAGATGAATATCCATAAGAAGTCTGTTGAGGTTGTTCTCATCGTGCCATCCTCTCCTCGCGAATGTCAAGTAGTTACTGTAGCCTTATTGATGAAGAGTCACTATAGACTAATGGTTAGTCGCCAGGAACAACATCGCGTATTATTGAGTAAGGAGCAAAGGGCGCAGTTCAGTGCTGCATTAGTAGAAATACCTAAATACCTATCAGGGATTGAAACACTGTCGCCTTCTGATGTCGGGCTAAACCCTTTCTCCTCAAGCTTTTCAGCAAATCCAACCTTCATCCTGCTGCGGTTTCCAGTGCCAAATCAGCGTCTCCAGCAACAGCGCCGATCGCCCAAACGCGATGGTGTAATTTGCTTTACCATCAAATCGATCGCTCAAAGCATAGGCTTGGAAATGCACGGGCAATCCACACTTGGCTCGCAAAGTAGCGCGATCGCGATCGGAAACAAAGCACACTAAACCTCGATTAGATAATTTGCCGCTAATCTCGTTAGTTCCCCCTGTCACTTCCAAACCTTTCAGGATTTGCACCTTGCCGGATTTAGCAATCTCATCCAAATCGTCTCGCGAGCAATAAAACTGCCAATCTTCTCGCAATTCCCGATATCCAGTCAATTTCAAATAACACAAAGCTTTATCAAAACGGCTGACTGCTAACCCAGCTTTTTTAGCTCTCTCCATAAAGTCGGCGCTTGTCATCAAATCAAAATGAAAGTTACTGAGCAAACTGGGGAGATTGTAAGTTTTAAACCGTTCTTTCTCCGGCTCATCGGGATTAGTCGTGTCATAAATCCCACAATCTAGCTGGCTGATACCCCGAAAACTTCGAGCCTCCTCAATAATTTTCTTTTTCTCCTTTTCCATACAGCGGAAAAGCTGCCCTCGCATCTGTTTAATCGTAACTCCCAAAGCTTGCTCAATATCGGCTGCAAAATTATCCGCTGCTTCGGGATACTTGGTTTTCATCTGATAATTTTTTTCCAACTCTAAATGCACGCAAGCTGACTGAATTCCTCCCCAGCGTTTGGGATATTGCTTAAACTCATTGACATAGCCGTAATGCTGGCGGATGGCTTCGGACAAACTAATACGATCGCGCGTTTCGCCATCTTGCAGCGGGTGATTTTCAGCCTCAAACAGCCTTTCTATAATAAAGTTAGGTAGCAAAGCATAAGCTTGATAAATATCAAACCCTTTATGTCTCCCCAACCTGCCGAAACGCTGAATAAAATTCCCTGCATCCGCCGCTTCAAATACTAAAAAATTAATCCGAAAGTCAACTCCCACATCAATTGTCGATGTTCCCAAAAGTAAGTCAGCGTCTTCAACAGATTTAGACTTCTCTGTCTCACCAGTCAATCCAGTATTTTCTCGGACTTTCAATCCCAGCGGTTCAAAAATCGCCTTGAATTTGGGGACTAAGGTTTTTACAGCGGCGATCGAGTTCAGGATAATTGCACCTTTACTCCCAGGATGATCTTGAAAAAATTTCAAAATCGTTATTTCGGCATTTTCGACAATCCAGTTATAACTGGAACGTAGGTTTGGTTCTAACTTTTGCGGAAAAGTCAAGTTAATCGGATAACTAATCTGCCGCCAGTTGTCGCCGGCTGCAAACCGATAACCTCCGTGCTTGACTGGATCGATGATGCGATGCTTTAATCCAGCTTTGGATAAAAACTCCTCTAACAAATCGTTCGGTGTAGCAGAGAGGAATAAAAACTTTTTGCCGGGAAATGTATGTTTAATTAACAGGATGGCATTGATGACGCTGGCAATTTGGGGAGATGAGAAAATGTGGAATTCGTCAAAGATAAATAGTTTGTAGTTGTCGTCAATCTTGGCAAACAGGCGATCGGGGTTATCTCCTTTACCTTCTTTGTTTCGCCGCAAATAGCGGAAATCGTGGATGTAGTGGAATATATCGGGATTTGTCAGTAAAATCTCTGAGTTGTCCGCGCGATCGCACAATCCTGCTAATTTTGAAGAAAGTTTATTTGTTGCAATAAAATCCTCAAGAATCGCTGCATTCAAACGATAAATTTGCGGGTCGTTTTCCGGTTTAAACAGTGCTTTGTAGCCTCTTACCTGTTTTTCCTGATCGCGCGCCAGTTCGTTTGTGGGGTACATTGCTAAAGTGTACGTGCGATTGGTCACGGCTGCCAGAAAAGCTGCTAAACTTTTACCGTCCCCTGTCATTGCTGTATTGAAGACAACATCAATGCTTGGGTCTTGCAGTGCTTCGTAGGTTTCGACTTGATGCCGCGAGAGCCCGTCCCAGCCCGGAGGTAAGGTAATGCCTGATGGAAGCGTTTGGGCGGGACATGAGTACACGGGTTTAAGAGTTATAGAATAATTTGCCATTTTTAATCTATTCCTGATCTATTATTGTCTCGAAGAGAATCTAGATAAGTAGTGACTTGCCGTTGATAAATCGGGTATTTCTGCAATACAAGATCGATGGCTTGATGCACTTTGACAGGATCGATTTCGTCATACAGATGTACCAGACGGTTACGCAAAACACCTGATTGAGATAAGATGCTAGCTAACTCCGCTGTTATAATGCCACAGTTGCTAACTTCTATAAAAACATCAAAGTTGCTATTCGGTTGCTGGACTTCTAAGCGCTTGAGCAAATATCTATTGACATCAAGTGCAACTTGAATAATTAGTTGCAACAATCGTTCTACAATTAACTGGTTTCCTCGATTTGTGAGATATTCTTCTAAAGAAATTGACTCAAAACAACTTAAACTCTCTAGATAGTCTGTCATAAAATCCAGCTTAGCTAGGACGATGGCAGGCTCAATCTCCTTCATACTCCCCTCCTTTGCAACGCAACCTCGATTTTTTGTCGCAGATTCTGACGCAGCACTTCTAATTCTGCATCAGTCATGAAACATTGTTGTTTAAAAGCTTCAAATTTACCTAATTCTGTTTCGTACAGTAAAATTCCGTCTCGCGCTACAAAATGAGCAATTAGCGACGAACAGCGATGTAATTCCACCACATCAATATCGTCACTATTTATTCTAAAAAGTTGACCCAAAATTCCTGGAACTTCAAACCAAGAAAATCCCCGGTCTTGGCAATATTCTTCCCTAAGCTTTTCATCGTAAAGTGCGGCAAAATCCCAATCACTTTTTGGGTGAGTATCACCTCTGGCACGAGAACCAAAGAGGATTAGCATTTTGAGGTAAGGAATTTGTTCGGGAAGTTGTGAAGCAATTTCCTGAAGTTCAGTCAGTGTTGGGGAAATTTGGAGCATGGTTAACTTTTGTAGGGTAAACAAATTCGACGACTAGGACAGATAAATTTTTCTAGTCATAATAAATTGTCTCTAGCACTCTATCTTTACAGGGGTAGAAGGAGAAAAATTCCCTCCAATCCCCTGACAAAATAGCCTTACACCCTATTATTGACGTTCAGCAACAATCGGTTTCGTGCTACTGCCGGCTCAGGCGACGTTTCTCAAATTCAGTCCTGAACGCATAAAACCAAAGAAACCGGGTTTTTATACTCGAACTGTCGGGTAGAACGCGTCTTTTCGTAAAAAAACCCGGTTTCTGACTACCATGCGTCCAGGACTGAAATTTATAGCCTTCGTTATCTCTGGGATGTTTGTACTTGCACTAAAATTATATTTACATTGAAAACCCAATCTGTCAAGTGTGCAAGTACAATTTGTTTGATGCCCCGCAAAAAAGAGACAATTACACTTTCAATTCCGACCGGAACCAAGGAACAGCTAGAGGCGATCGCCCTTCGCCTCGGTATCTTATGGGGCAAAAGTCCCAGTGTGTCTGGGTTACTGGTCGCAATCGCCCAACAAAAAATCGAAGTGGGCGAACCCTTTACCCTCAATTCAGTGCAGGTACAATCCTTGAACAAAGCCGTCAAATTCCTCAACGACTCTGGCGAAGTCGAAGCCGCCCAGATCGTCATGGCATTACTTTTGGACAAAGCCAATCTGGAAACCCCTTTCCGGCAAAAGTTGCTCGAACAAGTCAACCAAACTGCCGAAGCGTGGCGGATTCGACTCAATCAACTGATTGACGATCGCCAACCGTTCAGACTGTTTTACCAGTCCGGCAAAGACAAAGTGAGCGAATTTACTGCCCGCAGTGCCAAAATTCGCCTCTACGACAAGCGCCTGTACCTAGAAATCTGGTGCGACGATGCTGACTCCAGAGAAATCCCGGAATTAGCTCACAATCGGTGTTTGCGTTTGGACAAGATTGTTAACTTGCTACCTGCCAGTGAAAATTGGCGCGAAACCATAGACTATCTGGAAGTACACTTACACTTTTTAAGGGGATTGGCTGGAAACTATGAAGCCAAAGAGGAGGACGATGTGGCAAATGAAATGGTGGGAGACGTGCGCCATGTAGTGAAGCGGGTATCCAGCCGATTCTGGCTGTTCCGAGAGGTGTTTCGGTACGGCAAAGACTGCGTGATTGTCTCGCCCCAGAATGTGCGCGATCGCTTCCAACAAGAACTGATCGCCCTCTGCCGCCAGTACAACATCGAAATCCGCGATTAGAGGACTTGGAAGTACCGAAAAACACACAGAGACTTAAGAAACCGGGTTTTTTCCGAGATTAAGGGTTTGAATCCAGTATTTTGGTAAAAACCCGGTTTCTGACAACCCGCGATTAAATCAAAAAAAAAGCAGCCGGTAAAGGCTGCTTTGACAAAAAAACCGTTGTTGAGTTAGAGGAGAAAACTTTAAATCGAATTCAAATTACTGCTGTTTCAACTCCTGCCTGAGTTTCCACTATTTTCATCTACCGCTGACTCACCTTGCCTTCAGAACAAAACTTCAAATCCCGATTAGAATGCTGCTGAAAGTTCGTTGACTACTTGGACTCGGCCTCTGAGCACCGCCCGCAGCAACCGGTTGACACAGCCTCTGTCTTCATCATTCAGAGAGTCGTCGAAGGTGGCGGCCATCAAACCGTAGCGATCCGCCAGAGTCAAAACGCCTGTATCGGTTACAGAAGCGAGGATTTCAGAGATAGCGCCGGGGAGGAGTTGTACGGGGTGCATGGCAGTGCGGTTGAATTCGATATATTTATCATCTTCTGGTTTCCTCAAAAGCTCAGTGATATTAATGAGGCCGCGAAGGTGATTGTCAGGGGTGAAAGCAAGTGATCCGAGTAGAGTCAAGTTGTGACTTGGGTCACAGGGCGATCGCCCGACAGCTTAAAACCCACCTCTGGCAGATGCGCCCATACCAGCGGAATTTATACATTGGGTATGATTTCTAAATGAGTTCCACCCTTACCCCCGTACTGAAAATGCTTGATTTTCTCAATCCCATCTTGGGCCGCAAGCCCGATCGCATCAAAGCCAATGTGGAAATCTATACTTGGCAAACCTGTCCCTACTGCATCCGCGCCAAAACTTTGCTGTGGTGGAAAGGCGTAAATTTTACGGAATACAAAATTGATGGCGACGAAGCCGCTAGAAAAGCAATGGCCGATCGCGCTAACGGACGCCGCAGCGTACCCCAAATTTTCATTAATAAGCAACACGTAGGCGGCTGCGATGACATTCACAAACTCGATGCAGAAGGAGAGTTAGATTCGCTGCTAGCTCAACCAGCAGTTTAAACTGAGATATTGCAGCATTCCCAAGAACAGGCTTTTGGGCCTGTTCCACAAAGAGTGAATTTTCTGCTTGTGGGGTGTAGGGGTTGGGCCGAAGAGCCCGCCCGCGAAAGGCTTATTGACAAAAGTCCTTACTACGAACCTTTGGCAAATTTACCTAAATTATCTTGCCGCCATTTAGCATCCGATCGCCTGTCTGTTTGCAATTCTAAGACGCGAATCCCGCTATTTGGCAGCAAATTTAATTTTTGTTTGAACTGTTCCCAATCCTCAATTACCTCGTGTTCCACGCCATAAGTTGCACACAAATGAGCAAAATTCATCTGCTGCGGCGTGGCAAAAAACTCTTCAAAGGGCGGGTCAAATTTGGCAACGGGCAACATTTCAAAAATTCCGCCGCCGTTGTTATTAATTAATAATATTGTCAGATGACCGACAAATTTATTTTTAATTAAAAAACCGTTTGTATCGTGCAAAAGTGTTAAATCGCCTGTTAGCAGGATGCTGCTTAGATTGCGGTGAGCAACTCCCAAAGCTGTTGATAATGTGCCGTCTATACCGTTAGCGCCGCGATTGAAAAACGGTTTTATTTCTAAGTTGTTTGGCTTCCAGAAAAACTCTACATCTCTGACGGGCATACTGTTGGCAATAAATATCGGTGTTCCAGGCGGCAAAATTTGGGAAAGCAGCCAGGAAACTTTGGGCTCGATTATGTTGTTAATTGTTGCTATTTTTTGGTCTATTGTTTGTCTGACTTGGATTTCGGTGTTGCGCCAAAGTTGGAGGTATTCGTTTGAGGGAGAGGTTTGAACCCCCCCTAACCCCCCCTTGTTAAGGGGGGGGACAAGAGTTGATTCGTCCTTGTTTAGGGGGGGGATTTGAGTTGATTCCTCCTTGCTAAGGGGGGGGATTTGAGTTGATTCGCCCTTGTTTAGGGGGGGGATTTGAGTTGATTCGCCCTTGTTTAGGGGGGGGATTTGAGGGGGGATATTAGTGGTAGCAGTGGTTAGAACCCCCCCTAACCCCCCCTTGCTAAGGGGGGGGACTGGAGTTGATTTGCCCTTGTTAAGGGGGGGGATTTGAGGGGAAATAGCAGTGGCTAGATGCTCTACGGAGGTTCGCAGGTGAATTGTTTGGCCGTGTAGGGGATCGAAGTTGTGGTGGCTGGGGTCGATTATGTAGCGTTTTGGTTGGGTTTTGTTTAGCCAGTTTCGCAGTTCTTTGCTTGTGGGTAAGTCTCCGATTTGAATGGCGATTTCTGGAGTTAATTTATCTGCTAGTTCGCGGTTTCGCAGGATTAAATCGTAGGTGGAAATTAGATGGGGGTTTAGTTGGGCGTGGTTTCTGACTGGGGATAGTCCTTCTGCTAAAATTGGCCAGTTTAAGGATTTGGAAATTTGGCCGATCGCACTACAGTATTTTTCGGCAAATTGGGGCTGTGCAACGCCTGCAATAATAATGCCTTTGCTGCACTTGTGCCATTGGTGCATTGTATTTTCTTCTCCCCCCCTTAACAAGGGGGGGCTGGGGGGGGTAGAGCTTTCTCCTGCGAAAATGGGTTCTAATCCTGCAAAGAATTCTTCGGGATTGAATTGTGTTTCTAAAGCTTCTACGGCTATGTCTGGAACGGGTACAAGTGGGTCGCGAAAGGGGATGTTGAGGTGGACGGGGCCGGGTGTTGGAAATTGCGATCGCTCCCAAGCATACATTACCGTCTGCCGCAGATAGTCTAGCATTCCTCTGGACGCAGAAGGTATCGCTAATTCGGCTTGCCAGTTGGGATAATTGCCGTATATTTTCACTTGGTCGATCGCTTGTCCGGCGTGACAGTCCCGCAGTTCTGGAGGTCTATCGGCGGTGAATATTAGCAGCGCAATTCGACTTTCTCTGGCTTCTATTATCGCAGGATAAAAGTTGGCTGCAGCGGTTCCCGATGTGCAAATTAGTGCGGTTGGAAAACCGGATTTTTTGGCAATTCCTAATGCGAAAAAGCTGGCTGAACGTTCATCTAGTATGGGAATAGTTTCTATTTTTTTGTTTTGAGCAAAGGCTATTGTTAATGGTGCCGATCGCGAACCGGGACAAATCACGGCGGTAGTTAATCCCAGTCGTTGCAATGTCTCTGCTAATATTGAAGACCAGAGAGTGTTGGTATTGCGAAAATCAATCATTTTTATAATATATTGCTAAACTAAAGCATTTAAAAGTGGTTGTAATTTGAGCTGAATTTCTGCTAGTTCTTTTTCGGGTTCCGAACCGGCAACAATACCAGCACCAGCATAAAGTATAGCCCGATCGCCATCGATTAATGCCGATCGAATGCCCACGGCAAATTCGCCGTTGCCGGTGCGATCTATCCAGCCGAGGGGCGCTGCATACAACGAGCGATCGCAGCTTTCGCAGCCGCGAATTTGCTGTAGGGCAATGTCTCTCGGTACGCCCGCCACCGCTGGCGTTGGATGCAGTTGGGATAAAATCTTTAATAAATGAATATCACGGGGAATTCTAGCCCTTATGGGTGTCCACAAATGCTGAATGTTTGACAGTTGCAGTAGCCTGGGAACCGGGGAAAAGTCGGGATTGATACCGAGACTCGACAGGCGATCGACTATAAAATCAATTACAACTCGATGTTCTCGAATATCCTTTTCGCTGTTGAGTAAACCTTTGCCTAAATTCGCATCTTCCGCTTCATTTTTCCCCCTCGGTGCGGAACCTGCTAAGGCATCTGTTACTAACTCATTTTTGTGAATGCTGATTAAGCGTTCTGGACTGGCACCGATGAAATTTTGACCTTTGCCGTTACTGGTGGAAAATACGTAGCAACCGGGATAAGTAAGGCGCAAGTTATTTAACGAATCTATTAAACTGAAAGGGGTTTGGGAAATGACATTTATTGCTTGGGACAAAACAATCTTACTGAAATATTGAGAGTGGATCAAGTCTAAAGCGGACTTGACGGATGTTTTAAATTGAGTGGCATCATTCACAGGAATTTGTTTGAAAAATATCGAGCTGTTTCTAATAGACGTGATTTTTTTGTAAGGTGAACACGAAATTTTATCAAAATTTTCCCAAATATTATCCGTGATAATTTTAACATTTATATCTCGGTTTATAATTGCATTGGCAACAATTGTGCAGCTATCTTTCAGGCGAGTAATCTGCCATTTTGGTAAAAATACGGTGCCAGGGGGGAAGTAAGAATTGGTCGCGACATTCTCATCGAAAAAAGCAAAGCTACAAAAAAAGTGGGGCCCGCTGAAGGGCAAGCGTTCTGTACCGATGGTAATTGTTCGGGCAAGACAAGATTGAATAAAATTTTGAGCTAGGGTAAATCGATCGCTTCCGGCTACTGTTAAATGGATGGCCGAATCTAGGGCGGCGATCGCAAAACTGTTGCCGGAAATCGGGTCTCTTTTTTCAAAGTAAAAGTGCCGCTGGCAAGGTTCGGAAATCTCTTGAAGTACAACTAGCGGATCGACGGGGGCAATCTCCTGAGAAATACTAACTATCTTGGTTTGATCTTTTTCGGTTAAAGACTGCTGGCAATCTAACAGAAACTGATGCAGTTGATTGCGGTCTTGTAAAAGATTAGCGCGGTGCGGTATTACTGTCATGAAAGCGAGAATAGCAGATTTGTCAGAAAGAGTGCGGTTTTGTCCCGCTAGAACCCCTATTTCGATCTAAGCACGGGAGGGCGATCGCAAAACATGACCTTTCGAGTTTCCCGGAAAGTTTGGGATCGGCGGGGGGCAAAAAACAGACGATCTTCTTCGAGGGCTTTCCTTCGGATCGCGAAAGCTAACGCCAACCCGCGATCGATCGAAACATTTAGACATAAAACTTTAAGATTGAGCGACTCAATCTCGACTCTCATACGATCGCCCCCACAGAGGTTTGCAGACGGGCATTACCGGGCGCGCGATCGCCCGCAAAGCCTGTCAACGGATACCCCCCGCGCACTAAACCCGATGCAGAGTAGAGTTTCTTCACCAATAAAATTGTAAAATTACTACGCTGCTATCAATTGCATCAAGTTTGTGTAATGACAACAAAGTTAATTGAACGTCCAAATAGTAAATTGTGGCTGGCGGCAATCAAGCCGCCCATGTACAGCGTTGCGGTAATTCCTATTTCAGTAGGAACAGCAGTTGCTTTTGCCGAAACTCAAACGATTAATTCGTCAATTTTTTCGACATTTTTAATGTCAGCCATTTTGATTATAGCATGGCTGAATCTCAGCAATGATGTATTTGACTCAGAAACAGGCATCGATAAAAATAAAGCGCATTCCCTAGTTAATTTAACCGGAAATAAAGCTTTAATTTTCGGGCTGGCAAATCTATTTTTAGCAGTGGGAGTGTCGGGAATCTGTGCCATAAGCTGGTGGCAAAAAGACCCAACAGTAATTTTGCTAGTAGTTTTGTGCTGTGCTCTCGGCTACACTTACCAAGGGCCTCCATTTCGTCTTGGCTATCAAGGTTTGGGGGAAATAATTTGCTTTTTTACCTTTGGGCCGCTAGCCTTCGCCGCTGCTTATTACAGTCAGACTCAAACTTGGTCTGCAACTAATTTTGCGGCTTCGGTAATCGTGGGAATTACTACGAGTATCATCTTATTTTGTTCCCACTTTCATCAAATTGCGGATGATTTGGCGGCGGGAAAAAAATCGCCGATTGTGCGACTCGGTACGAAAAAAGGTGCTCAGTTGTTGCAGTGGTTATGCGGCAGCGTTTATACTTTGACTGTGCTATTTGTGGCTTTGGGAATGTTCCCAATTTGGACGCTGTTGATTTTTGGAAGTTTGCCATTTGCGATCGACCTTTGCCGCCATGTCACAGACTATCACGACCAACCTGCAAAGGTGAGCAACTCTAAGTTTATCGCAGTTACGCTGCATTTTTCGAGCGGATTGCTGCTGGCGTTGGGCTTTGGTTTGTAGATCGGGCGATCGAGAATTCGGGTAAACTGGAGGTATGGTTTGCTAAGCTGAGGGAGTTGGGCGAGTTGGCAGAGTTGGGCGACTTCTCAAAATCTTCTTTAATTCAGCAATCCGTACCTCACATTGAATGGTCAAAAGGAGAATCAAAGCATGAGTACGCAAACAGAAATTGACAAAATCATGAGCCTAGAAGAAATCATCCACTTATATCCTAGCGAGTGGGTGCTAATTGCTTACACTGAGCTGGATGAGGATTTGAATGTAATTCGAGGTGAAGTTTTAGCACACTCACCGGAGCGCGATTTGCTTTACAATAATGCTTTGTCAAGGAAGGGAAAATCGGTGGCAATAGAATACACCGGCCCTATCCCTGAAGACTTAGCAGCTATGTTGTAACAAAAATGCCAGATTATCAAAAAGCTTATCGCTTATTGCGTCACGGACGAAATTTGCTCGCGGTGCAAGCAACCATTGGTGGAAATAATGGTGAGGCTACTGAGTATCGGGTGCGTTTATTGGTGGATACGGGAGCCAGCTACACAATATTGCCAGTTAAAACATTAGAGGATTTGGGTTACGATACGCGCAATCCTCTACGCAGGCAAGAAATCTTTACAGGTCAAGGAAGAATCTATGTTCCTGTAATTAATGTATCTTGGTTTAATTGCGTGGGTCAACTAATAGAAAATTTTGACGTATTTGCCCACGATATACCGCCAAATGTTCGTATAGATGGTCTTCTTGGTATGGACTTTCTCACTCGTTTTCAGGCAGTTATCTCTGTTGGCGATGCGGAAATTAGATTTCAGTAAATACGGCAATTATACTAATAATTGTAGATGGACTTTAAACATTATCAATTTCACTATTCCTTAACTGGCAACAAGAATCAGCCGACAATTTTATTTTTGCATGGATTCACGGGCAGCAGTCAAGACTTTAGCAGCGTCATTCCCTTACTTTTTAACAGTTATTGCTGCTTAGCAGTTGACCTTCCAGGTCACGGAGAAACTAGAGTCAGCGGCGACGAAAGTTGCTACAATATATCAAATACAGCCCAAGCATTGATCCAGTTATTAAATGATTTACAAATAGACAAATGTTTGTTATTGGGCTATTCAATGGGCGGGCGATTGGCACTTTACATGACATTACATTTTCCAGAAAGATTTGAGAAAGTAGTGCTGGAGTCTGCCTCGCCGGGATTGAAGACAGAAAAAGAGCGATCGCACCGCCGACAAGCCGATTTACAGCTAGCACAAAAGCTGGAAAATAGCAACATTAAAGATTTTTTATTCAACTGGTACGATATCCCTTTATTCAAATCTTTAAAAAACTCTCCTAACTTCGACAAACTCATAGAAAGCCGCTTAGCAAACAATCCCTTAGAATTAGCCAAATCCCTCCGCAACATGGGAACCGGCAACCAGCCATCTCTCTGGGAAAAACTCGCACAAAATCAAATCCCCATCATCTTGCTAGCGGGAGAATATGATGATAAATTTATAAATATAAATACCGAAATGGCCAGCTTGTGTCCGGCGGCTACTCTGGAAATTGTACCCAAAGCTGGTCACAATATCCATTTTGAAAATATTGATAAGTTTGGATCAGTTGTGAGACAATTTTATGATTAACTAAAAAACTAATGCTTTATCAATTCGAGTTTCGCACTTATCAGCGAAAATTTAAGCGCCCCTTGCAAACAAGTCACGGCATCTGGGATATTCGCGAAGGAATTATCCTGCGACTTGTGGACGAAAATAATCGAATTGGTTGGGGAGAAATTGCCCCTTTGAGTTGGTTTGGTTCCGAAAGTTTTGAGCAAGCTTTAGATTTTTGTCACCAGTTGCCAGCTAATCTTTCATCAGAGATGATTTTTGCTATTTCCGCTGAATTGCCGGCTTGTCAATTTGGCTTTGAGTCGGCACTATCAAACAAGAAAAATTCGCCCCCCCCAGCCCCCCCTTGCCAAGGGGGGGAGAAAAGCGAAAATTTAACTTACCTTTCCCAAAAGGGGGAGAAAATGCAAAATCGGTTCAGCGGTTTATTGCCAGCAGGAGAAACAGCTTTGCAGGCTTTACCAATACTTTGGTTAGAGGGATATCGCACGTTTAAATGGAAAATTGGTGTTGCTGCAATTGAGGAAGAATTAAAGATTTTTCAGCAGCTAATCCAAGTAATGCACAATTTGTGCGATCGCGAAAAAGGATTTTTGCGCTTAGATGCCAACGGGGGACTCAGTTACTCGCAGGCTAAAACATGGCTGGAAGCTTGCGACAAGGTAAAAGCAACTCCCGACTTTTCCGCAGACATTGAATTTTTGGAACAGCCGCTGCCAGTAACACAGTTTCAGGAAATGGTAGAATTGAATGCTATTTATACAACTCCGATCGCCCTTGACGAATCTGCCGCCAACCTCGATCGCATCCAAGAGTGCTACAGCCAAGGCTGGCGGGGCATTTTCGTCATTAAACCTGCGATATGCGGTTCCCCATCCCAACTGCGAAAATTTTGTCAAACTCACAATATAGACGCTGTTTTCTCATCAGTATTTGAAACCGAAATCGGCAGACAAGCAGCCTTAAATATAGCAAAACAATTGTCTTTAAATAAGAGAGCACTCGGCTTCGGCACCGATTGCTGGTTCGACGACAATCATTCGATTTTAGATTTTAGATTTTAGATTTTAAATTACTCCTGGGGCTCAGAAACCGGGTTTTTTACGAAAAGACGCGTTGCAGCCGACAAATTCGGTAAAAAACCCGATTTCTTTGTCGGAGTGAGTAACTCCTGTAATTGTTTTGAAGCGAGAAACTTGGTGAAAGCATCTATGGCAACAAATCTAACAGTAAATATCCTGGATATCGCGTGTGGCTTGCCCGATAATTGGCTGATCGGTTGTGACAGTCGCGAATTTGCCCGAATTGTCGATCGGCTATTTCAAGAAATCACCCAAAATCCCGCACAAAAAACACCCCCAAAAATTTGCATCGCCGAAGCAGAACCAGTGCAATTTCTTGCCAGTTTCACCGCCGCCCGCGCCGCCAAATGCCCGATTTTTCTCTGCAATCCCAACTGGGTAAAACAAGAATGGCAACAAGTCTTTGATTTAGTTCAACCCGACTTAATTTGGGGACAATGCCCGCTTCCCACCACTCCCCATATCCCAGTCTGCGAAGGCGAACTTCGTTTGTATAGCCGCGAATTCCATTCGCCGACAAAAAGCGGTTTTGATACAATCATGATTCCCACCGGCGGTTCTTCAGGAAAAATCCGTTTTGCCATCCACACTTGGGAAACACTAACCGCATCAGTACAAGGTTTTCAACAATATTTTCAAGTTGACAAAATCAACTCTTTCTGCATTTTGCCCTTATACCACGTCAGCGGTTTAATGCAATTCATGCGTTCTTTTACTAGCGGCGGACAACTGGCAATTCAGCCATTTAAAGAATTAGAAAATGGTAAAATATGCGATATCGAACCCGAAGAATTTTTCATTTCTTTAGTTCCAACTCAACTGCAACGGCTGCTGCAAAATCCCGATACAGCTAATTGGCTTGGACGCTTTCGTGCCGTACTTTTGGGCGGTGCTCCCGCTTGGCCGGAACTTTTAGAAACAGCTAGAAACTATCAAATCAAATTAGCGCCCAGTTATGGCATGACCGAAACCGCCTCGCAAATTGCTACACTAAAACCCGAAGATTTTCTCGCGGGCAATAACAGTTCCGGTCAAACTTTACCCCATGCTAAAATAACTATTCGGAGTGCAAATGGTGATATTTTGTGCGAAAATCAAATCGGAAATATTGTGGTAAATGCTAAATCTTTGGCGTTGGGTTATTATCCTAAAAATATTGGCGATCGCCAATACTTCCAACTAGATGATTTGGGATTTTTCGATAAAAATAACTACTTAAATATCGTCGGACGCAGCAGCGACAAAATTATCACAGGCGGAGAAAATGTTTTTCCGGCGGAAGTTGAAGCCGTTGTGCGATCGACTAATTTAGTTGCGGATATTGCTGTAATTGGCTTGCCAGACAAAGATTGGGGTCAAGTCGTTACGGCTATCTACGTTCCCGCTAATTCCGAAGTTACGGTCAAAAATCTGCACGCAGCAATAGAAGATAAGTTGAGCAAGTTTAAGCGGCCGAAATATTGGGTAATTGTCGAACAATTGCCGCGCAATTCTCAAGGCAAAGTCAATCGAGAACAATTGCAAGAAATTGCGATGTGTCATCGCCGGTGAATCGATAGAATTAACCGGATTTGACAGTAATTCCTGTAGGGGCGGGTTCACCAATATCTACAACACCAGCGAGAAATCTCACAAACCCGCCCCGCCCAATTGCCAATTGCCAATTAGGACAAACCTAATAGCCTTCTCGTCCTCTCCGCTTCTTGTCTTTGAAAATCCACAAACTTCAACATTCGGTAAAGTACCTCTATTTGCCGCAACCTAATACCTGCTTGCTGCGCCACCCGTATCGGATTACCAAAAATCGCCTCAACTTCCAGGGGCCGCGATTCATCATAATCGATTTTCATGCTGGTGCGGTAAGGCTTCATTTTCTGAGTATATTCGAGCATTTGTGGGATAAAGTCATCGGGAATAATGCGATCGCAACTTTTGGCTGCCGCTACCACTTCCCCCATGATTTCCTCAACTAAAATCAGAGTATCGGGATTAGCCATCAGTTCGTCAGTTCTCGCATCCAACACTACAGACAGCCCGTTATAAGGAATATTCCAAACCAGCTTTTTCCACCTTGACAATAGCAAATCTTCGCTCATTTTAATGGGAATATGAGCACGTTTAAAGTCCTTAGCAATTTGGTGCAATCTATCAGTAATACCGATTGCTTTGTAGTCCTGGGCATATTCTCCCAGGGTGATAGTGCCGTAATCTAGGTGGCAGATATGACCGGGCCCAACTTTATAAGAGCAGAGAAAACACAGCCCGCCAACCACTCGTTCTGCACCGACAATTTTAGCGACTTCCGGTTCTGTATTCAATCCATTTTGCAATACTAAAACCGCGCCGTTATCCTTTAATAAAGGAGGCAATATTTTGGGCAACAAGTGATTTTGAGTTGTTTTCAGCGCTACAATTACTACGTCGCACTGAGGCATTTTGTGCGCGTCGTGGTAGGCGCGGACGTGAGGGAGGGTGAAGTTGCCTTCGGGAGACTCGACAATCAAACCGTGTTTTTTGACGTGTTCGTAATCACTACGAAGCAAAAAATTGACTTCTAAACCTGCTTGTTGCAGTCTAGCACCGTAGAATCCGCCTAAAGCTCCCGTGCCCACAATGGCATAATTGCGATTTGACATACTATCAACTATTCAGAAATAATTATCAACAAAACAGAAATTTGATTGTCATTCCCTGCTACTATTTAAAGATAGAACTAATGCCAATTCTCGCCTCCAGAAAGCAACAATCATGAGTGTTGGGTTTGTTTCCTGAACTATGAGGTAAGGTGCGTCGCTTTGAGATTGTCACTCTTTTTTAGGATTGGCAGGTGGCGACGCACCCGGAGCGCTACTGTTGCATGACTTTTGAGAATTAGTATAATCTGAAATCTCAACTCTCAATTTTCCTCATCCACTGCATCAAGTCTTCAGATAGCTGTTTTCGAGTTCGGCTAACTGCATCGATGCAGACGTGCTTAGTCATAGCTTTAGCCGCGCTTCTTCCTGCAACTTCCTGAGAAAATACTTGATAGGCAATTTCAAATTCATCGCCCGTAAGTTGTTTGGGCGTCAATTGAATCATCAGCCGATCGCCCGCAAACATTGGGCGATAAAAATCTACACTAGCATGAATTATGGGAAAGGCAACCTCGGAATTGCTGAAAAATGCTTTGAGATTGATTCCCGATGCTGCTAGAGATGCCTCGTAAGCTTCGTGGCACATCGCCAAAACGTTAGCAAAGTAAACGACTCCAGCAGCATCGGTATCTTGAAAGCGAACAGTGCGGGTGTAAGTGAAAGGCATTTGAGGTAGTAACGGCGATCGCAAATTCGATCGCAATTTTACCAACCATCATATCGGTAAACCCGCACTTTTGGAGAAGTTGTCAGCTAAGTAAGTAGGCACTAATTTTTTAGATTGTAAAATTCGCCCTCCTCACTCCTTCCCCTGATTTCTTAACCTTTGTTCTTAATCAACATCACGTCTATAATCTTGAGGGCAATATCTTCGGAAATCCCCAATGCACTGTAAAGATCGTTCAAAAGTTGTTCTTCTTCTTCTGAAACCTCGCCATCTGCTAAAGCGATATCAGTTGTCACAGCAAAAACTGTTTCTTTAAGTTCGTCGGGAAGCATTGCCAAAGCGGCATTAAACAGTACCTCCACTCCTTGCCGTTGCATAATCATCAGCAGGCGATCGAGCATTTTTCTCATCACGTCATCAGGATAACTGCGGAACAGTTGCATCCGAGATAGCGTCATGCTAATCGCTTTACTTTCGCTGTCATTGATGTAACCGTCGGCTGCTACGGCAATTAGCGCGATCGCCGCAAATGATTCGGCCGGCCCTAAAGTTACTTCCGTTTCTTGGCGAGTCTTCGATACTTTATCAAATAAACCCATGATATTTTCCTCATTATTTAGTGGTGGATTTATGGAGTCAGGATGGGTTCTGGCTCTGGAGGTTTCTTGGGAGATTTTGATAATTATATCAAATTTGGTTAGTTATTTATTATCAATAAAATTATGAAAAAATTAAGAATTTTTATTTCGCCCTTCGGCGCTGCAACGGCGGGTTTATTCAGATCCTGAATTGCCTTCCCATATATCGGCTAAAACAGGCATCTTGCACCCTTGTAAGCAACAGGCTTTTCGGCCTGTTCCACAAAGAGTGAATTTTATTGTGGAACAGGCCGAAAAGCCTGTTCATAAAAAACTTATTGAGAAGGATGTAACATCTCAGTTAAAACCCGCCATTACAGCGCAGACCATCTATTTGTCAAAAAGGGCTAAATCTGCTTTCAGAAAATCAACAAACTGCCGCGCAGTTCTGCCCGATCGCCCGTTGCGACGAGTTGCCCATTCTTTAGCGCGGTGTTCCAAATCCTCAGCAGCGAGTTTGATTCCAGCAAGTTCTGCCAGATGTCGGACAATTGTTAAATAAGTGTTTTGATCGGCCGGTTCAAAAGTTAAAGTCAAGCCAAATCGATCGCTAAATGAAAGTTTTTCCTGCACAGTATCCCAAGCGTGAACTTCATCTCCGTCGCGGGGGCGAGGCCTGTCGTCAAAAAACTCTCGAATTAAATGCCTGCGGTTAGATGTGGCGTAAACTACCACATTTTGAGAGCGGGCAGTCACATTCCCCTCCAACACAACTTTCAGAGCTTTAAAAGCATCATCATCTTCCTCAAAAGACAGGTCATCCACAAAAATAATAAACTTTTGAGGAACTCCCCGCAACTGCTCGACAATTAGCGGCAAATCTTGCAAATCCGATTTAGATACTTCAATCAAGCGCAGATTGCGAGATCCAAATTCATTTAACAGCGACTTCACCAAAGAAGACTTGCCCGAACCGCGGCTGCCGTATAGCAAGACGTGCAAAGCCGGATAACCTGCCAGCAAAAACTCCGTATTTTTCACCAAAGCATCCCGCTGCCAATCGCAGCAAACCAACTCTTTTAAAGTTATGCGATCGGGATGGGAAATACTCGCCAACTGCCCTCCCCGCCACGCAAAAGCGCGATATTCGGCAAACAAACCCGTGCCAAACTGTCGGTAATAAGCTGCCAAAGATTCCGTAGCGCTCGACCATTTTTCCAGTTTTCCGTGCAGCGGCAAATCTCCCTGTTCTGCTACACTTTCTGAATGCCAAATCGGAGGCACTGCGTCAAGTTGACCCGCTACCCGCACCCACTTGCTCAACTGTTCGCTGCTGCATTCGTAAATATTTTGCAGCACTTCTAAATCATGTCGGGCGGCCTCCACCAAAGCGGGGGGCAAACTTGCAAAATCTGTTTGCTGTGCTCGGCGTGAAAAGGGGTTTTCGTTTTTGAGAATTTCCCAAATCAAAGAATCTTTCCAGCTTAAATTTTTAGCAGCCTGAAGTTTGAACCAGTTCCCGTAAGCTACCTGACATTCCAAACCGCTGACTTCGCTGTGGTGAAGGGCTTGCAGCAAATCGAGAAAGGCTTGGCCGGCGGGGCTTTTGAGAACCGATTGATACAGCAGCAGGGATGCTGCGAGGCGCTGGAGGTAACGGATTTGGGCGATCGCACCAGAAGTTAGGGCTGACATAATGGCAATTGTATAACAGTTACATATCCTGACTGGCTTTAATAAATTTTCTAACAATTCGTGACACTAATTGCAGGCCGCGCTGTATAAATTTAGATGCAAACAGTGAAATCGGGAGGATTAAAAATGAATTTAGGTACAGCAGCGGCGATCGGCTACGGCATTTTAACACTGGTTGGCGGCATCATGGGTTATATCAAGGCCAAAAGCCAAGCCTCGCTCATTTCGGGCTTGATTAGCGGTTCGCTGCTAATTTTTGCCGGCACCGCCCAGCTTATGGGACAAAGTTGGGGTTTAACATTAGCAGCAGCCATCTCCGCTGTTTTAGTAATAGTCTTTATTGTGCGCCTTGTTAAAACTCAAAAATTCATGCCGGCCGGAATGCTAATTTTAGCTAGCTTAGCGTCTTTGGGCGCGATCGTTTACGAAATCAGCGGTCAATATCAATAATCATTCGATTTTAGATTTTAGATTTTAGATTTTAGATTTTAGATTAACTCCCCAGCCTTGAGTGGGAAGTTGAACTAAAGTCTAATTTTTTTATTTCCCTGACTTAATTCCGGGGCTTGTATCTATTTTTAGCAGGACTTACGCAAAAAGTGGTTTGACGCGCTAATTATAGCGCTAAGGTGCGGTGTGCATGGAGCCGTAAATAATTAATTAGCTTCTGTGTAAGTCCTGTTTGGGTGAATTCAACAGTTAGGGGTCAGTAATTAGTAGTTAAAACACTAATTACTAACTCCTAATTACAAATTGCCAATTACTAATAACTAACCACTAATGACTAATGACTGCATCAATATACTGCTGAATTTCCCTGAGTTGCTGCCGCTGGCCTTCAATCCAATCTTTTTCCGCCGCTCGCTGTTGGGGCGTTTCTTTCTGATACCGCGCCTGCTTCTCTAAAAAATTATTGTAGAATTTAATCGCTTTTTCAACTGTTTCAATTCCCAGTTTCAGACGCTCCTCAAAAATTGCTAAAATCACATTTTCTAGGATTAAGCCAATCACTTTACAGCACTCTTCAAAATCGATCGAACTGATTCCCATCTTGCTTTTATGAACCAGAGTTTCTACAGGTTCTTTCAGCGTTTCTTTAAAACTCTTCATATAAGAATCCGGCAAATATTTCAGAGGCTCCGTAAACTTCGATACAATCTCCCCGCCTATTGATTGTAGTCGCTCTCTAAATTTAGACTGACTGTTTAGGTCAAAGCATTCAATACAAAGTTCAATTTTTTCTATATCAATAGATTGTAATTCTTTAAAAATTAAATTTAATTCATTTTCCATAATTAAAATCACTCGCTCTGCCTGGGAATCAACTTCATTCCGCAACTCTTTGTGCAAATTATCTTTTTCAAAAAAACCAATAGTATCTCTTTGAAAGACTTGAGAGTTTTTATCCCACAAAAACCAATGATTTTTTAACTTGGTTGCCTTGTCGCTCCAAGATTTGCGAACTTTAGCAACAGCATCATATTTGCCCTGTTTTCCTAAAGTGCGAATTCTCACATCGCATCCGCTTAGTTCGCCAATTTGCTCCCAGACATCAACAGGAGATGCTCCCGCAATTCTCGGCTTGCTATTCCAGACATCCTCAGCCTGAGATACATCTTTGAAACATACCTGAAGTAGCTCTTTGAGCCTGATGGCAGATTGCTTAATTTCGTCAATACAAGGTTCCACATCTAAATTGAGTTGGGTAGCTGACTGTTTAATCTCCACGGATTGATATTCGTCTGCCAACAATCGATCGCTAAACAGGTTAATAGCCTGGAATGCCTTGAGATACTCATTCATTTCCTTTCATCTCTCGTTTCCATAAACAGCATACAATACAAAACATCTGCCTTTTTGAATGGAAACTGAGCCACAACATGGATTATATATTCACCCCTGCAACTCAGGCGCGACTCAATAGTGGCAACCTTGTACAGCCTGCTACCAAAACAGGAAAATTGCTCCCCGCAGCTAGAGATCCGGTGACAGGGGAGTTTGTGGAGCTCGCAAAAATTTTTTATCAATCAAGAAGTGAAACTCTTTCCTCGCGGGGAGTTATAGGATTGCTCGCACAGTTAGCCGGAGGTGGCCCCATACAGCCGCTGGTAGCTCCCCTGTACGTCACTGTGGCGCCGTTGCAGGTTGCTCAAACTCATCAGGGGTTTCAAAAAATATACAGAATGCTTAACTGTCTGAAAATTAATTTGGCAGTGATGCAAGCGACTGCTGCTGTCATTGGTATTGGCGCTGTATCGAACACAGTTTTGTCAGCAGTAAACCTCAACCAAGTATTAAAAATCCGAGAAGAGGCAAAGCACCAGAAGCTAAAAATTAAAGACGGATTTATCGATCTCAGACACATCCTCAAAGATAGGGGAGTAGAAGTGATCCAGCAGATTTTTAAGGTGGCTCACGACTCAAGTTTTGAAATGCACCGCCAGAAACTGGTTAACGGTTATGAGATTTTTTCTAAAGCTATCAAACGCTGTCAGTCAGCCCTAACAGTGCCAGATATTAAACTTCGGAATTCCGAAATTAATAGCGGGCGGGATATGCTGTTTGAGGCTTTAAAAATTTATGATAATCCTAGTTTGTTGGAGGGGCTGTCTTCTGCAGGAAAGCTCAGGCAAATGGAATGTGTTTGGGCGATCGAGCAGGCGATCGGGGTCACGTTTCACTTGCAGCGGGCCTACTATATGGTGAGCGATCGCCTCCGGGAACTGCAATCAAAAATTCGTCAAAATCTTCTAACTGTTGTTAAAGGATGTCAATCCGAACCCGAACTAGATTTTTTATTTCCCGAAGTTACTAGGATTCTCGGTCATGATTTAAGTGTAATAGAATTTTGGCACAATGAGGTTGATTGGATGGAAACTTTGTCTCCAAAAGAGCAGCACCAGTTAGCTAGTTTAGATAAACTCAGCGGCGAGAGTTTAAAAAGCAGCGTGTACACTACATTCACGGTATTAGCTGCGGAACCTTCACTTTATGAAAGTTTAAAGCAAAAGTCTCACTTTCTATCCTTGCGCGACCAGCTAACCTTCGCTGTGTCGCCGGAAATCCGCCGGAGATCCGAAGTTTATGTCAGCCAGCAGGCGATCGCTACTGGCTATCAAGGTTTAGCTGCCTCGAATTGGCAAGAAATATCCGATTTAACTGTCGCTAACCTCTACCACTTTTTTCAAATCCGAGAGAACTCAACTGAAAATTCTCCAACTGAGGACGAATTAGAAACGCCTTATTGGCACTTTCCCCAAACCTTCAAAAATGAGCTGAATTATACCAATTAAATGACCAATGACTAATGATATCATTTACGATCGAGCGATTAAAAGGGCGGGTTTTTGAGATTGTCAATTATTGGCATATATTTTGGGTGAACCCGCCCCTACCGTATTATATTATGTCCGGTCAATTAACCCTGATTCCTGTAGGGGCGGGTTCACCAAGATATTGAATAGAAACGGGAAAATCTGTAAACCCGCCCCGGCGTTTAATCACGGTCAATGGCTCGGACATGATATTAGGGGTAATCGACCGGAATTGATAGTACACCAGTTCCTCAAAAGGATGCAACTGTAGGGAAATTCCCAACCATTATGCAGTAAGTCATTCCCATCTAAAATCTAAAATCTAAAATCTAAAATCGTATTACCTCAACCACAACTTAATAGTATTGTCTTTAGAACCGCTAGCAATAGTTTTGCCATCGGGACTAAAAGTTACCACATAAACCTCATCGGAATGTCCCGTCAAAGTATTCAGCAATTCTCCAGTAGCAAAATCCCAAACTTTAATAGTTTTATCCTTGCTCCCGCTGGCAATAAACTTCCCGTCCGGGCTGATAGCAACCGAGACAATATCGTCAGAATGTCCCTTGATAGAGCGAATTAAATCTCCTGTTTCGATATTCCAAATTTTAATACTTTCATCGTAGGAACCGCTAACAATTGTCTTGCCGTCCGGGCTAACAGCAACCGACCTCACCGCGTCGCCATGTCCCTCAATTGTTTTGAGCAACGCCCCTGTTGCGACATCCACAACTGTAATTTTTTTATCCTTAGAAGCGCTAACCAAACTTTGTCCATCTGGAGTGAAAGCAACAGAATAAACAAAATCTGTATGGTCTGGAAAACTCTGAATCAAACGGCCAGTTGTTGCATCCGAAATCTTTGTGGTTTTGTCTCCGCTGGCACTAGCCACAAGCTGTCCGTCGGGGCTAAGAGCGACAGACCAAACAGAAGCAGTGTGGTCGAGACTGCGAATCACTTGCCCTGTTTTCAAATCCCACAACATGACTCGCCAAAAACCGGTTCCCGTCGCCAGTTTCGTACCGTTTGAGTCAAAAGCAACCGACCAAATAGTGGAGGAATCTCCTGGAAAAGTGCGAATCGACTTGCCTGTAGCTAAATCCCAAATTTGGATGGTTTTGTCTTTAGAACCGCTGGCTAACATTAAGCCGTCTGGACTGAAAGCAACAGACCCAACTGCATCTAAATGCTGAGCGAAATTTTTGACTTTGGCGTTCTTCCACCGCAAACCTGCTTGGCACTGTTCTTGTAACTCCTGAGCGGACGAATAGGTGCTGGAAGTGTCGGCAATTGTTGGTATTTGGCTGATGCAGCCTTCATAATTGCTGGCTGTATAAAGAGCTTCAATTTGATTGAGCTGTTGGGATTCTTTCTGGGCTAGCTGCTGCCATTCTTGCCATTTGAGATATCCGTAAATTCCGCCGATCGCAGCTAAGATAGCCGCAATTGTTGCCCCGGCAAGATAAGGGTTGAATTTGCGAGTTTCTTTGGGGACAAGTGCTGCTGGGCTGGAGTTCGACAAATCGGTTTTTCCGTTCAGATTTACCTGCGGGGATACCGCCGGACTTGCCTGCAATTCGACGAGGTGAGGGGCGCTACTCGCTGGTGGCAGATTGGGGTTGCGATGTCCCTCCAAAACTGTGGATATCGCCTTGTACAATTTAGCAAATAAAGATTTAGGAATGACTAATTCTTCGATTTTCGCGGCATCTTCGTCGGTAAGCCCTAAAACTTGCTGCAAGCGTTTTAATTCGTCGCGAGTTTCCAGAGAAAAGGGATATTCTTGCTGCATTGCTTCTTGCAGTGATTGTTCGTAGCGTTCGCCTTTTTCCCTGTATTTCCGGTAAGGGTTCAATACCTCATCTTCGATCGCCTCTGCTTCTTCTGGCAGCAATTCCAAACTGACGCGCAGTTCATCTAATATTCTTCGACCGACGACTGTAATATCACCCCGGCTGCTGCTGCGCCGATCGACTTCTTCGCGATATATTGTTAGCTTGGGAATCCGCGCCCGCGAGCGATCGCCAATTTTCCTCAAATCGGCTAAAGCTTCCGCCGCCGACTGGTACCTCTCCCGAAAATCGTAGCGCACCATATTGTCCAAAACATCAGCCAGCGCTTGGGAACACGTGGCTAAATGCCGCCAAACAATTTCGCCTTTATTAGAATTTTTCAAATCCCGCAGTTTCGGCAAATCGTAAGCCGGCAAACCCGTCATTGCTTGGATGCCAATCATTCCCAAAGCGTAGATATCGCTGTTGAGTTGCGGGTTGTATTGAAATTGTTCGATCGGCATATATTCCAAAGTGCCAATCCGCACAGTTACCGGCGCTTGTCTTTGAGCGATGTGAATTTCTTTCACCGAGCCAAAGTCAATCAAAACTAACTTGTTATCTGAATAGCGGCGGATTAAATTTGCCGGTTTAATATCTCGGTGAATTACGCCCTGTCCGTGTACAAATACTAAAATTTCTAACAGTTCCTTCAGCAAAGGAATCATTTTTTCTTCAGTTAGAGGCTTGCCCGGTACAATCTCGGTTGATAGCGAGTGACCGGCAACGAAGGATTCTACTAAGAAAAATTCTTCATTTTCTTCAAAATAAGCGAATAGCTGAGGAATTTGGTCGTGTTGACCGAGTTTTTCTAGAACTTCTGCTTCTTTTTGAAAAAGACGGCGCGTAGTATTAATTAATTTCGGTTCGGTAGTACCGGGACGCAGGTGCTTGACAAAGCACTGCGGTTCTCCGGGACGGCGAATATCTTTGGCCAGATAGGTTTGCCCAAATTCTCCTGTTTCTATGACTTCAATGATTTGATAGCGTCCATCTAAAAGTTGGCTCACCATGATAATAACGCAGCCTTTTTTTGGTTGATTTTCGCAAGAAACAGTGGCAATGTTGAGTCAGTTGTATAGCCTTTTTCAGGTAAATTAGGTGTTCCTGGGCATTGGCAAAACAGGGCATTGGGCATTGGCAAAACAGGGCATTGGCAAAACAGGACATTGGGCATTGGCAAAACAGGGCATTGGGTATTCGGAATAGTTGTTTCTTTCCTTCTTCTTTCTTTCCTTCTTTTTTCTTTCCTTCTTCCTTCTTCCCTCTTCCTTCTTCCCTCTTCCTTCTTTCCTTCTGACTTCTGACTTCTGACTTCTGACTGAGATATTGCACCATTCTCAATTACTTGTTTAGGAACAGGCAAGATGCCTGTTCCACGAGAAAAATCATTCTTTGTGGAACGGGCATCTTGCCCGTTCTTGACAATGGTGCAACATCTCAGTTCTGACATACTTTATTTTTTCAACATCTGCAAAGCTTGATATCCCAAAAAGAAAAAACCCAAAGCGCCGAGTACCGCTATCGTGTTCGCAAACACATCGACTGTAAAAAATTCGCCCATTGCAATATCCTCTGAAAACTGATATCTATCCTCGGCTTTTCGGTCGCTGTCTGGGTGAGGGGTCTTGCCCCTCGGTGCGGGCGAGCCGAAAGATGCTCACAAATTATAGCAAAAGAGGCGGTCAATCGATTGCGCGATTTTAGATTTTAGATTTTAGATTGAAGCATTGACTTGCGCGAGATGAATCCGGGGGCTTGTATCCTGGATGGTTTCGGTCAAAATAACTTTTCGGGCGATCGACTAGCTTTTTGTTTTAATATTTTTTAATATTTAGGGAGACAAATCGTGTACTGAAATTTTGAGGTCAGTTCGCTTTGATATTGTTAACCCTGCTAATTTTTTCTCTGATTGTAAGTAGAGCTTACACTAAGAATTTGCGCCGATCGGTCAAAAATGCGCCTCAAACCGACAGAAGTTCCGCGAGGCCCTCACCGGAACCCGCCGCGTAGTTTCCTAAAGTTTCGGTAATCGTACCAGCATAGCTGGTAAAAGTATAGTCATCTATTACATGACATGGGAGGCATCGTGCCCCTCCCCTTTCGCTTTTACTTTGAGCGGATTAACCCGCCTGGGCTGAACTACGCAGCTCCCTATCCCATTGCTCAACGCTTTTGGGAGTGCTTTTCGCATGATATTGTAAGACCCATTAACATCAGCATTAATTAACAAACCCTCTGCCGTTTTGTACAAACCTCTGTGGATGCGTTTGCCAGTAAATTCCACGCTGTTGGCATCGCTATCGCCGTAAACAGGAATCGGATCTAAAGAAAGGAAGTTGGAGGCTGAAGTATAGGATTCTTCCTGTATTATTACTTCAATCCCAGCCAAAACAGCTTTGTATTCCAACATCTGAATTAATCGAGCGTGCGGAATGCTGACCAAGTTTTGATTGTTCTGCTTGCCTAAGTTAATGCAGTTTTTCCACTGCACATTTTTCCCAATTACTAATGTCCCAATCTGACGCTCGCTCAAAATATCGATAATCAGCCTGCTAGTATGGTGTAAGTAGTTATCGACTTTTTGATTGCGACAGCGAGTGAGGCGCACAATTCTTGATGAGGTTTTAAGATTGCCTTTCAATTGAGATTGTAATTGGGATTTGCGCTTGTTGTAGAACTGATTGATGGATTTTAGCGGTCGCCCGTTAATCAGTAGGGGGATAAAGCCTGGTTGATTTGATGTTAGCGCTACTAAGTTATTCAGTCCGAGATCGATACTGGCTACCGATGCAGAGTTCTCTCGATATCGGGCGGGCTCCTGTTCATGGTAAATTACCTCGATTACGTAACAATTGCATTTGGGAACTACTCTTACTTGACAAATTCGATCGGGCTTGACAGTTGTTTGAATCGATATTTCTGTCCCTGAAAGTTTGATAATTCCTTTTTTTAATTGTTTGCTGCTAATTGCTTGCACTGTATAAACGAGAATATTTCGCCCCTTAACTTTATCTTTGTACTTCGGTATTTTTGGGCGTCCTGTAAATTTTGTCGGTTCTTTGTTGTAAGCTTTGAGAGCCTCGAAAAAAGCTTGCCAGTTTTTGTCCAATATCATCAAAATTTGTTGGCTGACTTTGGCAGGTAGTGCCTGATATGCTGGATGGGATTTCATCAAATTAGCCATCTGATTGTAAGTGAGATATCCCCAGCCGTAGAGGAAGTTTTGGCGAAGGACGTAGTTAGCAGCGTTGTAGAGATTTTTGGATTGCCACGAAGCGTTATCGAGTTCGGCAAAACGGTGTTCTGTATGCTTAATAATGTGCCTTTCTGCTAGTTGCATGGTTGAGTCTGGGTTCCTTAATTTTGCTTTCCACGACTCGCCATGCGGTTGTGTAGAGTGATGCCTATTGCCTTGGCCTAGTCAGGTAGTATCATTTGGTCTTCCTGACCACAGGATACTACTTTTGTCCACTAATGCTTATAAACTTAATGAAGTTTTACAATACAACGAGGCAGAGAATATTCGGGATTGCGCGATCGCCATGAGGGAGAGTACACCGCTGTCTGTGGACAACTTAGAGGTTTTAATTGTAGACGATCGCTCGACAGACGACACCAAGGCGATCGGGCCAACCCTGCAACAGCATCTCAACGACTCCCGGCTTAAAATATTAGCAGGTCAATCGATTGCGCGATTTTAGATTTTAGATTTTAGATTAAAAAATTGACTTGCGCGAGATAAATGCTCTTTCTTGAGGATTTTCGATTTTAGATTTTGGATCAATTCCACGGATAAATCACGTGGCGGATACCACATGAAGAAATTCGCTTGTCAGCCGCGACCAACCAACCAATTACCTGGTTAACTATTTGTTTATCCGTAATCGTAATTTGGCAGCATTACACTTTGCGCCCCTTGGGTGCCGAGATTTCTGAATGTCCGACGAAATACTGGTGGTTTGGAGGTTTCGGAGGTGCGTTAGGAATGAGAATTAAATAACTTCCACAATAACAATTAAAATTGTAAGTTATTTAATTCGCGATCCTTAGTGGCCGCAATTGCGATCGGTTCTGCGATTCAAACTGAAACCGGTTGGGGGTGGACTTGGCGCGGTAGAACTTTGCAAATTAAGAGTTAATTAAGACTTGCATATGGGCAGGCAAGATGCCCAACCCATACTCCCCACAAAAAATTAACTCCTTGTGGAACAGGCATCTTGCCTGTTCTTAAAAATCATCTAAAATGTGAGTTATAGAAGACAGAAGGCAGAGCTAATCATAACATCCGTTACATCCGTTACAGAATCCTTTGCCGAACTTAGGCGTATACAAAAGCAGGTACGCGCTTGTAAGCAGGCGTGCCCGATCGCCTTTCAATCTCCGGGTGAAAAATCACATTAACTTCAGGATAAAACATCAAAGCAGCACCCTCACGAACCGCCCCGTAAATCACCTCGACATTTTCCATTTTCCCCACATTTCCCTGCACCGTAACCCGTTGATGTTCATGCAAACCCGTGCTTTCTGCATCCGCGCGATTCATCAAAATGCAGTTGCGGTGCGGCATTCCCCGGTACTTGTCATCAATTTTGTAAACCACAGTATTATGCTGAGAATAGCTGCGTCCCGTCATTAAGGCTACAACAATACCCTGTGTTGATTCCGATAGTCCAAACTCTTTCGCTTCCGGTAATTTCAGCTTAGGTAAAGGCGTGACAAACATCTTCGCTTTCCCAGACTCTGTAGGAAATTTAGGTTCTGTAAAAATGCGGCCGCTGATGGTAAATTCCTCTTGTGTTTCATCAATTGTCGCTATTTTTTCATAGCCCGGAATAGTTTTAGCAATCAATTGGCGCACGTATTTTGTGTCTTGAAGTCGGCGCCAATCAACCGGAAAATCGCCGTGGATTCTGCTGGCTAATTCCGTCAAAAAATGCACTTCAGGAATCAAATCCGAATTCTGGAGATGAGTTTCGCCCTCATCATTTAAACGCACAAAGTTATTGCCAGATTCCACGGTTGTTTTGTGGGGGTTTTCAAAGCGATTCAGCACGGGGATCACAATTGTATTGTGCTTTGCCAATCCGTGAAAATGCCCTAAATTCGGTTTGGTTGCGAGGTAGATAACGGTTTCAACATTGGCTAAAGCGCGTTTTGCCTGAGTTAAATCTGGATTTGCCCCATACAAGTTGCCGCCCAGACAGATCAGGGTATCAACTTTGCCTGCTTCTGCTGCTTCAATGAGCGATCGAGTGTCGTAGCCCTTAACAGGACTCAGGGGACGATTCAATAACTTTTCTAAAGCTTGTTGAATTTCTTTTTTCAGCTTCACAGTGACGCCCATAGAGCCGAATCCTTGCACGTTTGAGTGTCCTCTCACGGGCATTAATCCCGCCCCTTCTTTGCCGACATTTCCTGTCATTAAGGCAGTATTAGCGATGCTGAAAACGTTATCTACACCGTTATCGTGTTGGGTAATTCCCATCGCCCAACCGAAGACAACTCGCTGGGACGTGCCAATAATTCTGGCTGCTGCCTCAATTTCTGCGCGGGAAACTCCGCAGGTTTCAGTAATAGTTTCCCAAGAAGTTTCGCGGGCGTGCTGGACTGCTGCTTCCCAGCCTTCTGTATGAGCTTGCAAATAGCTTTCGTCCAGCAATCCTTGTTCGATTATAGACTTTTGAATCCCTACAAATAGCGCCGTATCGCTGCCGGGAATTGGTTGCAAGTATAGGGAGGAAATATCGGAACCGGGGATGAGCGATTTGACAGGAAATGCGGGAGAACCAAACTTGACTAACCCGATTTCCATCACCGGATTGATGACAATTATTTTACCGCCTTTGTCGCGAATTTTAATCAATTCGTTCATCAAGCGGGGATGGTTGTAGGAAGAATTGCTGCCCGCGAGCACGACGCAATCTGCTTCCTTCAAGTTTTCTAGACTCACTACCGAGGTGCGGGTGGCAAACATTTCGCTTAAGCCGGTTGTCGAGGGAGCGTGGCAGAGATCGGAACAATCTGCTAAGTTATTGGAACCCATCGCCCGCATCATCAATTGCAGCAGAAAAGCCGCTTCGTTGGAAGAACGACCGGAACTGTAAGATGCCACTCGTTCGGGGGTTTTGCGAAAAGCAGCTTCGGCAATTTGATAAACTTCTTGCCAAGAAATGCGATCGTAATGAGAGGAACCAGCCCGCAAAATCATCGGAAAACTCAGCCTTCCCAGCCTATCGGCTTCCATTGAAGTTAATTGCTGAAGTTGTGCAATACTCTGCTGTTCAAAAAATTGAGTTGAGATAGCCGGCTTGATTTCAGCGGAGATTGCTTCGACGCTTTTCATGCACCGCTGAAGTTTTTCGCCCTCTTCATTTGTAAAACCTCCTTTCTGTCCGCCCGTGCCCCAAGAACACGACAAACAAGCACTTTTGTGCAGCAAAGTTTTCCAAAGTTTCGGCCCTTCCGGGGACAATGTATGTTCTGCCCAATATTCTATTACGGGCAAACCGCCACCTATCTCTGGTGTTTCCTCGTTTGTCTCGTTGAATGGCGGGATTGGTTGGACATTTTGGGAGTTGACATCCATGTGGTTTACCTCGGGTTTTGATTGCTGGTTAATTCTGTGGGGAATTGCCAAAAAGCTTAAGCTTATCAGTCGAATTTTAGCGCAAGTTTACTGCGACCACAATTAGCCAGTAGATAGATTTGTTTAACCTATCGGTTGAGTAACTCGACAGGCAGACGCGATCGCCTCTTGACAAAAAAAATGTATCTATTATAATAATTCATATACTCAGATATAAACACTACAAAATGCTAGAACTACATAAAAGTTATGTAATCGACGAAAATCAGCAGCCGATTGCTGTTCAAATCCCCCTTGAACAATTTGAGAAAATCGAGGAGATTTTGGAAAACTATGGTCTGGCTAAACTTATAGAAGAAACTGAAGGTGATGAGAGATTATCAAAAGAACAAGCACTAAAGTATTATAACTCAATTAAACAAAATAATGTGGCAAGTTGAATATACAAATCGGTTCCTCAAAGAACTAGCTGGTTTACCTGCTGAAATTAGAAGTAGGATAGAACCTATAGTTTTTCAATTCTTAGAATCAGACAATCCCTTTGCATTAGGATATCTGGAAAAAATGAAAGGTTATCCAGATAAATATAAGATTCGTCTTGGTGACTACCGTATTGGACTCACAGTTGATGCACCGACAAAAACTTTAATTTGTCAGCGAGTAGCGCACCGCCGAGACATATACAGAATTTTTCCATAAAATTATGTAGATGAGAATTAGCAAAATATAATTATGTAGGGGGCGCAGCCCGCAACTTACCCCTGTCAATTTCACCGCTTCCCCTTATTTAACGCCTGTTTCCCAAACCCAAGACACAGCAGTCGATCGCCCTCAGCAACATTCGGGTCATTCTGCAAATAATCTCCTAACCACTCGCAACTGCGAGCAATAATATTATTCAGTTCCAAATTCTCCACAGGCAACAGAATTACATTCCTATCCCTACTAGCAAAACCCAGAGTTTTGCTATCAGAACTAAAAGTAACACTCAACACGCGATCGCTCGATTCCAAAGTCTTCGATAGCAGCGCCTTCTTGCCGTCAAAATCCCACAGCTTAACAGTATTTCCCCCACTCGCCGCCGCAATCAACTTGCCGTTGGGACTAAAACTCACGCTTTCTACAGTATCGCTGTGGTCGAGTTTTTCAGTTAAATTCGCCACCTTTCCATCAAACCCCCACAAGTAAACTTTTTTGTCAGCGCAAGCAGCAGCAATAGTCTTGCCGTCTGGACTAAAACTAACATTTTTAACGCTGTCTTGGTGGTCGAGAGTTTTCAGGATTTTCGCCGACGAACCGTTAAATTCCCATAGGTAAACTCTCTTTTCTCCGGTAATTTCAAAAGCCTTTTTCTTCCCGCTTGGCTTGTCCTCAGCAGCGGTAGCAGTAGCAATAGTTTTGCCGTCGGGACTGAAGCTAACGCTAATTACTGGATTGCTGTGATCGAGTTTTGCCAACAAAGTTGCTTTAGCACCGTTCCAGCGCCAGAGGTACAATTTGCGATCGGCACTTGCGGCAGCAATTATCTTTCCATCTGGACTAAAACTCACGCTTCTAACAATGCCGCTGTGGCTGAGAGTATTTAACAGTTTGCCGTTTAAACTCCAGACTTTCACGGTTTTGTCATCGCTCGCGGAAGCAACAGTTTTATCATCAGGCGAAATGCTAACCCAGGTAACAGAATCCTTGTGACTTTCTAAGGTTTTGAATAAACTGCCGTCAGCACGCCAAAGTCTCACTGTTTTGTCCCCGCTAGCAGAAGCAATTGTTTTGCCGTCAGCGCTAAAACTGACTTTGTAAACCCAGTCTTCGTGTCCTGATAAAATCTTATTCAGCGGAGTGCTGTCTGGTTTCCAAATTTTCACTATTTTGTCCTTACTTGCGGAAGCAATAGTGCCGTCGCCGCTGAAACTTACAGCCCTCACGTCGTCTTGATGTCCTCGAAAAGTGTTGAGCAAAGTGCCGCTGCGACTCCAAACTTTCACCGTATCGTCTGCACTGCCGGTGACAATTTTTTCGCCGTCGCGACTGAAAGTCGCGCTGACAACTTCATCGTTGTGTCCTTTGAGAGTTCTGATTTCCTCACCGTTTCGGTTCCAAATTTTGGCTGTGGTGTCGGCACTTGCTGAGACGAGTTCTCGACTGTTTGGACTGAACTTAATGCTGTAAACAATGTCAGAATGTTTGGTTAATGTTTTGGGATTAATTCTAAATTTCTGCGTTTTACTTTCTCGGTTCCAAAGTTTGACAGTTTTGTCAACACTTGCTGAGGCAATTGTTTGGCCGTCGGGACTGAAACTGACGCCGAGCACCCAGTCTTTGTGTCCGGTTAAGGTTTGCAGCAATTTTTTGTTCGCAAGGTTCCAGATTTTGACGGTGTTGTCGTGACTGGCGGAAGCTAGGGTTTTGCCGTCTGGACTGAAACTGACGCTGGTGACGATATCGCGGTGGCCGGATAAAATGCCAATCGCACTTTTGTCGTTATCTACTTGCCAAATTCTAATTGTGCGATCGGCACAACCAGTAGCGATCGTTTTCCCATCAGGACTAAAACTAACACTCGTCACGCTATCTGGGTGATTGAAAGTTTTTAATAACTTACCTTCTTTGCTCCACAATTTAACAGTTTGATCTGCACTTGCTGAAGCAACTGAATTGCCGTCGGGACTAACACTTACATCCAAAACAAACTTGCTGTGCTGCTCGAAACGGTTGCGTTCTTGCACCCCGGAAACTGCTTGTCTTAGTCTTTCAGCAATTTGATTTTTAGTGTCCACAGGCAGCGCCGTACTTTTCAGAGAATCACGACCAATTTTGATACTATTTCCCAACACTCCTAATTGATTTTTTTCATTAGAAAGCACCAAAGCTTCCGACGCCGAATTTAGGGCATCAGTCCGACTGGTTTCTGCTTCTTGCCGTGCGCTTTCTGCTAATTTTGCTTGCTCGAAAGCCATCCCCGAAACTCCTCCGAGTACAAGCACTCCTAGAACCGCCGCCTGCAATTGCCATCTCCGAGTGTGGTAAAGTTGAGCTTCTGCTTGGTACTGTTTGTCTCTAGCTTCCGACAGCAAAGCATCTTGCTCTCTGTCTTTGCGAATTTGTTCAATTTCATCTCGGTTAATTTGGTTTTGCTTTCGCAGTTCCTCAAATTCTGCCTTTTTATCTAATTCTTGCTGCTGGCGAATGAAGCTAACTAAATAATCGTGAACGAGCTGATAAAGCTCAGCAGGCAGTTCCATCCATCGAAAGACTAAACCAGACTTTACTAACAATTCTAAGACTAAATCTAATTTGTCAGCTTCAGCAAATGTCGCTAAACTTGAAGCTAATTCTGCGCGGGTTTTTAGGGGACGAATCTGTTCTTCATCTGTGAGCAAATACAAAACTCGGCGCGCCGCTACTTCATTCTCTGGGCCGCAATCTTTGATAACTTCTTCGAGAAACCTTTCGACTAATTTTTGTTGCGGATTGTTGCCAAGTTCCTGATATTGAGTTAAAGTTCTAATGTTCTCTTGTTGTAGTTGAGCGCCGACAAGTTGTAGTTCGATCGGGCGAACTTCTCCTAATTCTCCAGCTAAATCATTGACTAATTCTTCGATCAGCTCCGGTTCTAAGTAAAACTGCGCTCGCTCAGTTAAAGTGCGAATTACCGCTCGCGCATCGATCGGCGAAAAATTTCCCAAATAAAACAGAATATTTTTGCTGAGAATGTCATCTAAAATATCATTGTTAACGAATCCTGTCTGGTTTTTTGGTCGAGTAAATTCCAGCACATAGTGCAGGTAATCTTCCCGCAAACACAGGACGACTTTTAAATATTTGATTTTCAAGCATTCCCGCAAAAAATCAAAAAATATTTGTCTTTCCGCTGGCTCTTTCCATACAAAAAAGAATTCTTCAAATTGGTCAAATATCAGAACAGTAACTAAATGTTCTGAATTTCTTTGCAGCTCATTGATAATGTTTTCGTATTCGATCGCCTGTTGTTGTATGATAAATTCTACTGGCTGTGACTGCTCCCTTTGCTCCTCATTTTTCGCAGCCGAGCCACCGTGCAATCCCGAAATAAGATTTCCCTTGACTGCACCTGCTTCTACGGTCAAATCTACCGGAGCAGTTTCTGGTACTGCTTCGGAATTTTCCGAATCGAATATTTCAGCTTTTCCAGCAGATAACTGTCTGGTCAATTCCCGCGGCCAGTTGTTGTAAACTTGCAACACTACCGGCAAAACAGTCCGCATTTCTATTTTTTTTTGTTTGAGAGCTGGTACTAATCCTCCCGTGACTATTGAACTTTTGCCAACTCCAGACTGACCGTAAATTACTGTCAGTTTGTCGGGGGTATTGTTCATTCTATATATCAAGCGGTTGAGGTCTTCCTCTCTGCCGGAAGCTGTAATCTCGTCAGCAATAGTAGCAGCGCCGGCAAGAGTTTCGGCGACGGAATTAACCGCTTCTCTGTGCGGCTGCAACTTTCCGGCCCCAATAAAAGCTCGGAACCGATACGTGTGTTCCACCGCTCGATAATCTTGCTTAATTTGAAATGCTTCGAGATATTCTCCCCGCTGAAAATAGAGCGATCGCAGCATTTCTAAAACCCGCAAATACAGTTGCGGGTTGTAGCAAGGTTCGGTTTCCGAGCGAGCAAGTTCTAAATGCGCGATCGCCTCTTGCACCTCACCCAAATGACTCTGGGCCTCTGCTAAAATTAACAGATACAAGCCTAAATGCTGCGACTTTACAGGGGTTCCCTGTCCCGTCGCTTCTAAATTTGAGTTGAGAACGTCTAGAGCCACTAAAGCCCATTCTTTCGCCCCTTGCCAGTTCTTTTGCTCTAAGGCTACTCTAGCCAAAAAGCCGTAATCTTGAGCCAAATTAACTGCTGAATTTTCCATATTTTCATGTAACCTCCGAGCTTTTATGGCTAAATTCCAGAGTGCATCCCAATCTTCTAAATGCTGCAATACTTCCTCAAGTTGATTGATGAATATACTCACGGCATCCGGCCGCCCCACGCGTTCTAAAACATCTATACATTCCTGAAAATAATTCTTAGCTTCCGTCCAGTAAGGACGGTTGCCGCTGCGGTGTTTTTCTGCTTGGAAGCGGTAGCAAAGACCGATGTGGAATAGCAGAATTCCCTCTAACACCGGTGCAGGGTGAACGGTAAATAACAAATCGCTAAATTCTGTTTTTTGTCCAATAAATGCTACTTGATACTTCCAAAAACTGAGACTTTTTTGATATAATTCAATAGCCGCAGAGATGCGGTGACAAGCATATTCGTGCCTACCGCGAATAAATTGCAAACTTGCTTCAATAGCTGGTTCTAATCTGATATTGCAAGTTTGCAAGTCTTGGCTAGCCGACTCTAGTTCACTCAAAGAATTGGCTCCGAGAATGGCAGAATTAGTTAAACGCCAATTGCCACTTTCTAAAATGTTGGAAAAAATGCGATCGGCACTTTTGCCCAAAAAATCTACCAAGTCGTCCGGGCCCATCACAAATTCAACACTTGTCGTCCAAGTTTCGATATCTGTTACTAACCGAATCAGTTTTTTTAATATTTTGTCTGTCACCCACAGCACCACCGGGAAAGGAAAATTATTCCGAAATTCTTCCCTCACGTAGTTGGTAGAAGTCAGCAGGCGATCGATCGCACTTACCGATTCCAATCCAAACACCATTAAAGCTGCCGGATGGGTGCAGGAAAGTTTGGTTTCTATCGTCGTGTAAAGAGTTTTAACAGATGGCGGGAGGACAATTTCTCGAATCTCGATCCCAGACTCTGCCCGCAATTGCCTTACAATTTCCTCTCTCATAGCGCTGTAATTGCACCGTACCAAAATGAGCGAAAATTGCCCGTGAGACATTCTCAGAGTCCGGGAGAGAGTTTGCAGCGAACTTTGGTTTTGCTGTGCTGCGGTTTCTTGCTGGTAGTGCGAATTAATCATAATTAATATTTGAAAAAAATTCTCAGGATAGGTGCTGTCAACTGCCGAAAAAAATAAGTTCGGCAACGGATTATTTAACGGATGTAACGGATGTAACGGATGGAAGTTCGGCAACGGATTATTTAACGGATGTAACGGATGTAACGGATGTAACGGATGGAAAGAATAGACCGCAGGGGGGAACTGCAATTAAGAACGTCCTCACCTTTTGGGCGGTTGCTCTAACTAAGTTTACTTTTACCCGTTTTTACGTTTGCCAATCACAGCGAACAATCACATGATTAATTTTATTTCTGCCCTTTTTGGCGATTTCCTATCACTGGGAACTATCAATTAGTTAAGTTTATTTCAGCCTGCATACTTACAGCATATTCCATGTATATGTGGTACACACAAGAAGAGAGACGCGAGTAAGGTGCGGATACACCCGTCAATCTGCAATCTTTATCAAATATGAAGCAGATCCGCACCCTACGGACTAACTATCAATTAGTTAAGTTTTTTTCAGCCTGCATACTTATTATTTTAGCCGATCGCAATTAAAGCATACCCAAAAAAATACATACTCTGTTATTCGCATATTCCCAGCAAAATCAACCGGAGTTTACTGAAATCTTGATAATTGCTCAAATTCTACCCAGCAAATGAGTCTTTGTTTGCGGGAGTCCCAGCCATCGCCAAAATCGCACAAATCCGATTCAGTTATTCGCATATCGCTGAAATCCGGCATTCCTTGCTTGACTGACCCCTTGCAGCACTGAGATAAACTATCGGCGGCGGCTCATCAAATACAGCTTGAAGATTTTTTGTCATAAATTTACTAATCTCCATATCTAAAGTAGCTGTAAAATCAGGTTCATCCCAATCCTCGCTTTCTTCAATGCTGATGGTTGTTGGTGGCCCAATATCAAAATCTAGCTCATCGCCAAAATCCGAAACTTTCTTAATGGGCTCTATTTTTTGAGCGGTATCAGTCGCTAAAGCTTGAGTTGTATTGGCTATTAGTACGATCGGCAGTGCTACTATGGCACTTATTGTTTGTCGCGCCGTGATTTTCCTCATGGTATCCTCCTGATATAAACTAAACTTTGGTACTACTATACATTCAACATCTGCGGCTACTTTCCTTCGCTGTCAGTCGATTTTAGATTTTAGATTTTAGATTTACTCCACAGATGAATCTGAGAGCTTGAACTAGGGTGTAAAATTTTAGCCTGGGGGCCCAGAAACGGTTTTTTTTTACGAAATACTTTGTTACACACCGTAAATTAGGTAAAAAACCCGGTTTCTTTGTAGGAGTGCGTCCAGAACTGTAATTAATAGTGGCTTGTTTTTCCACAGGATATAACCTTATCTGTGACTTTTCGTGGCAAGTTTGCTTAACGGAGCATATCCGGTCAAGTGTTTGCTTTTCTATTTACTACGTGAAAACTCTTAAACAGTCAGGTTTTCCCGCTAAGTAATTCCCCGGTGTTTGCGAGTGTTTATCTCAGACTCAAAGCAAAGTGGGTGAGAAGTTCGATCGCACACCAGTTTTCGCACACCAGTTTTCGCACTCCCGCGCTGCCACCAGCAAGCTGATGTGACATACCACAGCCGCCGGATACCTGTCAATACTTATCAGGAAATTGGGTTTAAAACCCGTCCTTCTAGGGCGGCTTTAATTTCTTAAATCCCTTCCTAAAAATCAGGAATTGCTGGTATTTGTAGTATACTAAAATAGTCAAGGTTAAACTCCTTTACCATCGTGAAACAGTTAAGACACACTTTTAGGTATAAACCGGGGGACGCAGAGCGGCGAAAACTCTTAAAACAGCTAAAGGATCAACGCATCCTTAAACCAGTAACAACAAACAATTTCTTGATTTGTTAAGTAGGGTAGGGCATACCCAAACTCGCTTGCTTGTATCCTAGTACGCTTTTGGAGATAGACCCTCTGGGGTAACAGTGAATTAGACTCGTCAATTTGTACTATTGTACGGTTGAAAGGTTTAAGGACTGCCGCAAGGACATGGTGCTTAAAGGTCAGTCGATGAATTAAGAATCCCCACGCCTTTAGGCTGGGGAGTGTCAAATCTTAACATTTCTAATTTTTTGCATAATTCTCGTTACCAGGAAGAGCCTGGTAACGCAGCTCGGCAAGCCACAGCCTCCAGCCAAGTCGAGAGGACTCCTATTTCGTCAAGCCGTGTTCGAGGGCGAAGCGAACCAACTCAGTACGGCTGTTAGTACCCGTCTTGCTAAACAAACGGCTGACGTACTTTTCCACATTACGCACGCTAGTTTCCAAGCGGCGGGCAATTTCCTTATTCATCAAACCTTGAGCAACCAAATCCAAAACACTTTGTTCTCGCGGAGTCAAATCAATTTTAATCGGCGAAGGACTTTGGGCGATCGAACTCCGCCCACTCAGCAAAGACTCAATTCTCGCCATTTGGCTTGTCAAAGCAGCAATATCTGGACTTTCAGGATTTTCGCTTGTCTCCTTAGCAGCCGCGCGGCGGGCTAGCAAATTGGTTACTATTGCTACTAATTCGTCGGGATCGAAGGGCTTAGAAAGATAAGCATCGCAGCCTGCTTGATAGCCTTGAATACGATCGCTCGTCATCCCCTTAGCCGTCAAAAACACCACCGGCAAAGCCTTATAGCGAGGATCTTCCCGCACTTGCTTGAGAAATTGATAACCGTCCACCTGGGGCATCATAATGTCTGAAATCACCAAATCTGGATTAGTCTGCTGCAAGAGTTCCCACCCATCGCGAGCATTACTGGCAACCTCAACCGCAAAATCGCTATCTTCCAAATAAGCTTGTACTGCTTCCCGCAAGCCCGGTTCATCATCTACCAATAATAATCGTGCTGACATAGTTGTTACCCTTACGCTTTACCACTATTTTTTAATTTAGCCGCATTTAACTCTTATTGTCACTCCATCCCTCGAAGGAAGTTAAAAACTTGTTGTCCAACTCAAGAGTTTTGAGTTAGGTTTTGATCTAACGATTAAAAAGTTCTTAAATCTTTAATTCAAAACTCGAAACTCAAAACTCAAAATTATTGTTGAACCCTTCCACTTAAACTTTGGAACGATCGGTCAAAATTTCATAGCCAGTTTCCGTTACCAACACAGTATGCTCAAACTGAGCCGACATAGCATTGTCAACGGTTACAGCAGTCCACTTGTCAGAAAGCGTCCGAGTGTACTTAGAACCGGCATTCAGAATTGGTTCGATCGCCAATGTCATGCCCGCTCGCAATTTCACATTCGGCATTTCCCGCGTGCGGAAATTGAAAACCGACGGTTCCTCGTGCAAATTTCGCCCGACACCGTGGCCCGTAAACTCCTCAACGATGTTAAAACCGTTGCTTTTGACATGATCTTCGATCGCACCAGCCAGATCGAGCAAATAGGCTCCCGCCTTCACTTGTTCGATGCCTTTGTAGAGAGCTTCTTCTGCGACTCGGATTAATTTTGCCGATTCGGGAGTCACTTCCACAACTGCGATCGTAATGCAAGAATCGCCGTGAAAACCTTGATAATATGCCCCCGTATCTACCTTAAGAACATCTCCGGCCCGAATTACCTTTTTGGGACTGGGGATGCCGTGAACAACTTCGTTATTAATGCTAGAGCAAATCGATCCGGGAAAACCGTGATAGCCTTTAAAACTCGGAGTTGCCCCCATAGCACGGATGCGTTTTTCGGCATAAGCATCCAAATCAGCAGTAGTCATTCCCGGTTTCACCATTTGGGAAATTTCTTTGAGTACCGTTGCAACGATTTTCGCGGCCTGCCGCATAATTTCGATTTCGCGTTCCGACTTAATTTCAATGCCTCGACGCTGTTTTTTGACTTGGGGTGCTTGAGTTGGGCTAGAAAGCAGACTGCTAAAAATATTCATGAATTGATTGGCGAGTAATTTTGTACTTTGACGGCAGGTTGAAGCAAAAAAACGGCAAATATCCAGTTTTTTGTGGAAAAACGGGTGTCTTGTTCCGAACTGTCGATCGCGTGTCCTTTAAGCTAGCTTAATATTTTTCTCACTAATCGGCACGGGATTGGGGGTCAATCGATTTTAGATTTTAGATTTTAGATTGAAGCATAGAGCCCACGAATAAATACGTTCGGCAAGTTTCATCGGATACAGGTTTTTTATTTCTGGACGGATGAATCACGTGGCGGGTATCCTGGATGCTTTGGGTCAACAAAGCGGTTTTAACCGCCGAGTCCGTTGGAAATCACCGAAGAACACTATTGTCAATCAGCCTTCAGGGACGGGCTCTCCTGCCCAACCCCTACTCCCCACAAGAAAATTTACTCTTTGTGGAACAGGCCGAAAAGCCTGTTATTGAGCATGGTGCAAGATGTGAGTTGGATCGGGATTTCCGAGCATCCCTGTGAGGTTAGCAATTGCGGCAATTAACTTATTTATGTCAACTGGTTTAGATAAGTGCATCTGGAAACCCGCTTCCAGCGCTTGCTGGCGCTCTTCCTCTCTCGCGTAGGCCGTCAGGGCGATCGCAGGCATCTTTCCACCCCTGATCACTTCCATTTCTCTCACGCGCGCGATCAACTCATAGCCGTCTGCTTCCGGCATTCCAATGTCGCTCAGCAGTAGATCCGGCCAATAACTCTCCAGTGCAGCTAGAGCCCCTGCCACCGATGCCGCCGATCGCACCATAGCTCCTTCGTCCTCGAGTAAAGCAATCAAAAACTCCCGCGTATCATCGTCATCATCCACCACCAGCAATTGCAAATTAGTTAGAGTAGGAAGGGTCTCTGTCCTGTCATTGAGCTCCGACCAATCATCGTCAGCAGCGACGGCGTTCCTCTGTGCCACAGGTAAAGCCACCGTAAATTTCGCACCCTCGCCCGGATTATTCTCTGCTTGCACCTTACCGCCGTGCTGTTCCACCAAGTGACGGACGATCGCCAATCCCAGTCCCAAACCCCCGTAAGACCTAGTTGTGCTGCTATCAGCTTGGCGGAAGCGATCGAAAACATAAGGCAAAAAATCAGGAGCGATACCAATGCCGCTATCAATTATCTGAATTTGAGCCTCATCTCCAACCGACTCTAAGCGCACCTGTACTTTACCCTCTTGCGGACTAAACTTAATCGCATTTGACAGCAAATTCCACACAATTTGCTGCAAGCGATCGAAATCGCCGATAACTTCACCTACATTGGGACTGCACGTTAATTCTATGACTATTGATTTTTCCTCAGTCAGCGGCTGCAAAGAATCTATTGCCAGCTTGATCGCAGATTCCAACCGAATCGGATGCTTATTTAAATTTAGTTTCCCCCGCAGAATCCGCGAAACATCTAAAATATCTTCGATGAGTTGAGATTGAGATTTAGCATTGCGCTCTATTGTTTCTAGGGCTTTCTCTATAGTGTCTTGGTCAAATGTTTTGGTACGAAGCAGCCTAGACCAGCCGAGAATTGCATTTAAAGGAGTACGGAGTTCGTGAGAGAGAATAGCTAAAAATTCATCCTTCATCTGGTTAGCTCTCTCCGCTTCTTGCCGCGCCACTTGTTCGCGGATTAGTCGGCCGCGTTCTTCCTCTGCTTGCTTGCGGTCTGTGACATCTCTAACCGTACCCACATGACCGATCAGTTTTCCCAAATCCGAAAACATTGGCGACGACTGCACATTAATCCAACGCACAGTTTCGCTACCAGCTAATCGAAACTCGTTAGAATATTCCTTGCCTTCTTTAATCCAAGCTAACCAATGTGCTACTACGCGATCGCGATCTTCTTCATGAACTTCCCGCTGCCAAATATCTGCTAAACTTTCCTCCAGTGTTAACCCGCAAATTGCTTGACAACGGGGATTAATGTATGTACAGCGCCCTTCAACGTCAGCTAAGTAAATTCCCAGCGGCGAACAAGCACACAAAGTGCGAAACCGCTCTTCACTTTTACTTAGTTCACTATTAACAGCAGCTAACTGTGTTGCTTGCTGTTTCACCTCCACTGTTTTCTGGAACAATTCCACAAATACCCCCACCTTCGAGGTCAATATTTCCGGTTCCAAGGGTTTGAACAGGTAATCCACCGCACCCAGAGAATAACCTTTAAACACGTGGGTGTCATTACTGCTGAATGCTGTGATAAAAATAATCGGAGTCGATCGCGATCGATCTCTAGAGCGAATCAATGTTGCTGTCTCAAATCCATCCATTCCCGGCATCTGCACATCAAGCAAAATTACCGCAAAATCTTCATTAAGCAGACATCTCAGAGCCTCCGCGCCCGAATTAGCTTGTACTAGATGATAAGAGGGGCTGTTGAGGATAGCTTCTAGAGCTATCAAATTTTCTGGGCGATCGTCAACTAAAAGGACATTTACTCGATGGGGCGACTGCTGATTCATAATTTTTTTAATCTTTAATTCTTAGCAAATTGACTAAACAGGGAGCAATTTTAGAGAGGGGTAAAATCCAGTCTACTTCAACATTTGCGATCGCCGATGCTGGCATGGTTGGGCATAGAGCTGAAGCCGGTTCCTCCACGAATGTCAATCCTCCCTCAGCTTTAATTTTTGCCAGCCCTTTACTACCATCCGAATTAGCTCCCGTTAAAATTATGCCGATAACTTTCTCCCCAAAGGCATCCGCAGCAGACTCAAACAGCACATCGATTGAGGGCCGCGCATAGCAGACAGGAGCCTCAGTTGATAGTGCAAATGTAGGAGAAACGCGATTGGGAATTGGGGATTTTGAATTATGGATTGACTCCACTGCCACGCTCCCCCATTCTGTCAAGTTGTTTTCATACAGGCTAAACTCCTCCTCACAGGGCGATTCTATTAGCAAGTGATAGTCAGCAGGAGCCAAGTAAACTCGTCCAGGTGCGATCGGCTCTTTGTCTTGGGCCTCTGTGATTGGGAGAGAGCTGTGCTGTTGTAAAAAATCTGTCAGCCTATTCTGAGAACTCTTATGGCGGTGTTGGACAATAACTACAGGCAAAGGAAAGCTTTTTGGCAAATCTGCCAGCAGCACAGTCAGAGCCTCTAGCCCTCCCAAAGACGTGCCCACAACCACTATTTCAAAATTTTTTTTATTTAACTCTTCGGTAGAGTTTATCACTACTTTCAAGTGCTTCATAATATTTTTCATAAGGTGTAAAAATCAGAGACTCCTGATGACCCAGGCCTAAAACCCCAAACATTACCAGGCTCTCATAAAAAAGCTTGTGTACCCGCTCTTGGAGGTGTGAATTGAAATAAATCAGCACATTACGGCATAAAATAACATTAAACTCATTAAAAGAATTATCCGTTGCTAGGTTGTGGTGAGCAAAGACAATATTATCTTTAAGTGAAGAGCGAAAAATTGCATTTTCATAGGCCGCAGTGTAATACTCAGAAAACGCTCTCTTGCCCCCCGCTTGGTGGTAAAGTTGCGTATATTCTTGCATCTGTTTCAGCGGGAATATCCCACTTTTTGCGGTTTTCAAAACTAATTCATTCATGTCCGTAGCGTAAATCCGACAACGGTCATAAAGTCCTTCTTCTTGCAGCAAAATTGCCATAGAATAGACTTCTTCTCCCGTTGAACATCCCGCGTGCCAAATCCGAATAAAAGGATAAGTACGCAGCAGCGGTACAACTTTTTTTCTGAAACTAATGTAAAAGCTGGGATCGCGAAACATCGCCGTTACATTGACAGAAATGTCCAGCAGTAAACGGTCTAGGTAAGCAGGATTGTGGAGTACCTTTTCCTGAAGTGCAGACACAGTGGTGAGCCGTTCCGAGCGAATAGTGTTCCAAATACGGCGCTTGAGAGAGGCAAGAGCATAATTGCGAAAATCAAATCCGTAATAGCGAAACATTCCCTCTAGTAGGAGTTGAATTTCGATTGTTTCAAGTTCATGGCTTTCGGGCATTTTTAATTAGTTATTGGGAATTGGGCATTGGGACTTGGGAATTGGTTAATGTCACAGGTCAACTGTAAGGTGCGTCGCTCATCGATGGTCGATTTTTGTTTGGGATGGTTGGTAGCGACGCACCCTACAACTGTTCACTGCTTACTAATGACTAATGACTAATGACTAATGACTATCGATAAAGCCAGACACGCAGCAGCGAGAGCAACTGTTCCGTATCCACAGGTTTGGTAATGTAGTCAGACGCACCAGCTTCGATACATTTTTCCCGATCGCCCTTCATAGCTTTCGCAGTCAGAGCAATCATTGGCAAGGACGCAAATTGAGGCATATTACGAATTGCTTGCATGGTTTCGTAACCGTCCATCTCTGGCATCATCACGTCCATCAACACAATATTTATCTCAGGCGTACTTTGCAATTTAGCAATGCCCTCTCTGCCATTCTCAGCATACACAACTTCCATTTTATGGCGCTCCAGCATACTTGTGAGGGCGAAAATATTCCGCATATCATCGTCAACAATCAAGACTGTTTTGCCCGCCAGCGTCGAATCTGTTTGATACAATTGCTCTAGCATTTGGCGCTTTGGTTCCGGCAAATTTGCTTGAACTCGGTGCAAAAACAAAGCTGTTTCATCTAACAAACGTTCTGGCGATCGCACATCTTTAACAATGATTGTTTCCGCCATCCGCTTCAGTTGAGTTTCTTCGGTTCTCGTCAACTCTTTGCCCGTATAAATAATAATCGGCAGACTTTTCAAACTTGCCTCTTGCTTGATCTGCTCAATCAGTTCAAAACCCGTCATATCTGGCAGTCCCAAATCGAGTACGATGCAGTCAAAATGCCCTAATTTCAAAGTTGCTAGCGCCTCTGCACCGCTCCCCACAGCCGTTGTAGAAACATCGTGATTGCCAATTAAATCCACAATACTGAGACGCTGTGTTTCGTCGTCTTCCACGACTAGCAAATTCTTCACGGGCCGCTCCACAAACCCCTTAATATCAGTCAAAGCTTTGCTCAAAGCTTCGCGACTGACAGGCTTTTGTAGATACGCGATCGCCCCTAACTGCAAACTGCGCTGCCGCCCTTCTTCAACTGATACAATGTGAACCGGAATGTGGCGCGTACTTGGATCGTGCTTCAAGCGATCGAGCACTGTCCAGCCATCCATCACAGGCAAATTTAGATCCAGCATAATCGCCGTTGGCTTGAACTCTCGCGCCATCGCCAAACCGATATCGCTCCGCAAAGCCACCAAACCTTTAAAACCCTGTTCCTGCGCCATATCCAACAGAATCCGAGCGAAGTTTACATCATCCTCGACAATCAACAGCACGCGATCGTCGAGTTCGACATTTTCCCGATCGTCAGCGATAACCGGTGATGGATAAGGAGCGATCGGCAAGTTGAAATTCGGCGAAGGAACAGCAGAAGAAATAGCAGCAGGCAATTGAGCCACTTGCTTGCCCGTTCCCGATTCCCGATCGTTCATTATTCGCGATTCTTGGTAAGTTTGCGGCAGATAAAGCGTGAACCTACTACCCTCACCAGGGCGACTTGTCAATTTAATTTCTCCGCCTAACAGATTAGCGATTTCTCTACTAATTGACAAACCCAAACCCGTGCCCCCGTATTTGCGGCTAGTGCTACCATCAGCTTGTTGGAAAGCCTCAAAAATAACCCTGTGTTTTTCAGCAGAAATCCCAATCCCCGTATCGCTAACTGAGAAAGCCAAAACAGTAGGGGAACTCCTTAAACTTTCTATCTCTAAACTCCACCCTTCCCGCGCTACTTCGACACGCAATTTCACCTCACCCCGTTCTGTAAACTTAAACGCATTAGAGAGAAGATTCTTCAAAACTTGTTGCAGGCGTTTAGCATCTGTATAAAGACCTTTTGGCAACCCACCCTCAAGCTCTATTTGAAAATTCAACTTCTTATCCTGGGCGATTTGGCGGAAAGTCCGATCCAAATGATCTCGCAAATCCGCAAACAACACTTGCTCAATTTCCACCGACATCGTGCCTGATTCAATCTTAGCGAGATCCAAGATGTCATTAATCAGCCCCAGCAAATCATTTCCCGCCGAGTAAATTGTGCGCGTGTATTCAACTTGCTTCTGAGTCAAATTACCCTCAGTATTGTCAGAAAGCAATCGAGCCAGAATCAACAGCGAATTCAGCGGAGTTCGCAACTCGTGAGACATATTTGCCAGAAACTCCGACTTATACTTAGAAGTTAGAGCCAACTGTTCGGCTCTTTCTTCCAACAACCCCCTCGCCTGTTCGATATCTCGATTTTTCCGCTCAACTTCCTTATTTTGCAGCGCTAGCAATTCAGCTTGTTCTTCTAGTTCTTCATTCGTTTGTTGCAACTCTTCCTGCTGACTCTTCAACAGTTCCTCCGATGCACGGAGCGACTGCGCTTGTTGTTCGAGACGCTTGTTAGTTTCCGTTAGTTCCTTTTGCTGAGTTTGCAACTCTTCTGCCAAAGACTGTGACTGTTTTAGCAACTCTTCCGTCCGCATACTCGCCGCAATTGTATTTAAAACAATGGCGATACTTTCTGTAAGTTGATCTAGAAATGTCAAGTGTATTTCACTGAAGCGGCGGAACGAAGCTAACTCAATTACTGCCGTCACTTGTCCCTCAAATAGTACGGGTAAAACCACCACATTCAACGGCGTAGATTCTCCCAGTCCCGATCCAATCTTAACGTAGTTTTCCGGCACTTCAGTCAACAGTATTCGTTCCTTTTCCAGGGCGCACTGTCCTACCAAACCTTCTCCTAAATGGAATCTATTTCCTAACTGTTTGCGTTCCCGGTAGGCGTAGGTACTTAACAGTTTGAGAAACGGATCGTGTTCGACAGATTCCATCATAAAGAAGACGCCATGCTGAGCCGAAACCAGCGGCGTCAATTCTGAGAGAATTAGTTTAGAAACAGTTTCTAAATCCCGCTGACCTTGTAGCATTCGAGTGAACTTAGCAAGGTTTGTTTTCAGCCAATCTTGCTCAGTATTCTTCTGCGTCGTCTCCCGGAGATTGGCGATCATCTGGTTAATGTTGTCCTTAACAATGGCAACTTCTCCTTCAGTGGCGACGGAAATTGACCTCGTTAAATCGCCTCTGGTAACAGCAATTGCTACTTCGGCGATCGCCCGCAGTTGAGTAGTCAAATTCGCCGCCAACTCATTCACATTATCCGTCAAATCTCGCCACGTCCCCGCCGCGCCCGGAACCTTCGCTTGGCCACCCAATTTTCCTTCAATTCCCACCTCCCGCGCCACCGTAGTAACTTGATCTGCAAACGTCGCCAGCGTATCAATCATCTCGTTAATCGTATCTGCCAGAGTCGCAATTTCTCCCTTAGCTTCCAGCATTAATTTGCGCTTCAAATCGCCATTCGCCACCGCCGTCACAACCTTAGCAATACCCCGCACTTGCGCTGTCAAATTCCCCGCCATCGAGTTTACATTGTCGGTTAAATCTTTCCAAGTGCCCGCAACTCCTTTCACCTCAGCTTGGCCGCCCAATTTACCCTCAGTTCCCACCTCCCGCGCCACCCGCGTCACCTCAGAAGCGAAGGAATTAAGCTGATCCACCATCACGTTAATAGTGTCTTTCAGTTCAAGAATTTCGCCTTTGACATCCACGGTAATTTTCTTAGACAAATCGCCATTTGCCACCGCTTTCGTCACTTCCGCAATATTCCGCACCTGCGCCGTCAAATTCCCCGCCATCAAGTTAACATTATCAGTTAAATCTTTCCAAGTTCCCCCTACACCCCGCACGTAAGCTTGCACACCTAATTTGCCTTCGGTTCCTACTTCCCTAGCAACTCTGGTTACTTCAGATGCGAAGGAACTCAACTGATCCACCATGATGTTAATCGTGTTTTTCAGTTCGAGAATTTCACCTTTAACATCTACTGTAATTTTCTTCGACAAATCGCCATTTGCTACAGCCGTTGTCACTTCCGCAATGTTCCGCACTTGGGCGGTAAGATTTCCCGCCATCGAGTTAACTGAATCCGTTAAATCTTTCCAGGTTCCGGCAACTCCTTTAACTTCAGCTTGCACGCCTAATTTCCCTTCGGTTCCCACTTCCCTAGCCACCCTGGTTACTTCCGAAGCAAAGGAATTCAATTGATCCACCATCGTGTTGACGGTGTTTTTTAACTCCAGAATTTCACCTTTCACATCGACAGTAATTTTCTTAGATAAGTCGCCATTTGCCACAGCAGTAGTAACAGCCGCAATATTCCGTACTTGCTCTGTCAAACTACCCGCCATAAAATTAACTGAATCCGTTAAATCCTTCCAAGTTCCTGCTACGCCTCGGACATCCGCTTGACCGCCCAGTTTACCTTCGGAACCCACTTCTCTAGCAACCCTGGTTACTTCAGATGCAAAGGAATTAAGCTGATCCACCATCACGTTAATGGTATTTTTCAGTTCTAAAATTTCGCCTTTAACCTGTACCGTAATTTTTTTAGATAAGTCACCGTTAGCAACCGCCGTCGTCACCTCAGCAATGTTGCGAACTTGGGCTGTTAAATTCCCGGCCATTGAGTTAACAGAATCCGTTAAATCTTTCCAAGTTCCTGCTACTTCTTGCACTTCAGCTTGGACGCCTAATTTCCCTTCGGTTCCCACTTCCCTAGCCACCCTGGTGACTTCAGATGCGAAGGAATTTAACTGGTCAACCATCGTGTTGACGGTGTTTTTGAGTTCAAGAATTTCCCCTTTCACATCGACGGTAATTTTCTTGGATAAATCGCCCTTTGCCACAGCGGTTGTCACTTCAGCGATGTTGCGGACTTGTGATGTCAAACTGCCTGCCATGAAGTTAACACTATCAGTTAAATCCTTCCAAGTTCCCGCAACTCCTTTAACTTCTGCTTGACCGCCGAGTTTGCCTTCGGAACCCACTTCTCTCGCCACCCGCGTTACTTCAGATGCGAAGGAATTTAACTGATCCACCATGATGTTAATCGTGTTTTTTAACTCCAGAATTTCACCTTTAACATCTACTGTAATTTTCTTGGATAAGTCGCCATTTGCCACAGCAGTCGTCACGTCGGCAATGTTCCGCACCTGTGCGGTAAGATTACCAGCCATCGAGTTAACTGAATCCGTTAAATCTTTCCAGGTTCCGGCAACTCCCCGCACTTCAGCTTGCACGCCTAATTTGCCTTCGGTTCCTACTTCCCTAGCAACTCTGGTTACTTCAGATGCGAAGGAACTCAACTGATCCACCATGATGTTAATCGTGTTTTTCAGTTCGAGAATTTCCCCTTTTACATCTACTGTAATTTTCTTCGACAAATCGCCATTTGCTACAGCCGTTGTCACTTCCGCAATGTTCCGCACTTGGGCGGTAAGATTTCCTGCCATTGAGTTAACTGAATCCGTTAAATCTTTCCAGGTTCCGGCAACTCCTTTAACTTCTGCTTGTACGCCTAATTTCCCTTCGGTTCCTACTTCCCTAGCCACCCGCGTTACTTCCGACGCAAAGGAGCTCAACTGGTCTACCATTGTGTTAACAATTTGCGCTGTTTGGAGGAATTCTCCTTTGAGGGGTCTGTCTTCTATTTCTAGGGCGATGGTTTGCGATAAATCTCCTTTTGCTACGGCCCGAATTACTCTGGCGGTTTCAGAGGTTGGTTGCACTAAATCTGTAATTAGGGTATTGACAGAATTTACGCTAGCTGCCCATGACCCCTCGGCGTTGCCGATGGTGGCCCGCTGGGCGATTTTGCCTTCTTTACCGACAACTGTGCCGATGCGATCGAGTTCGGCCGCCATTCTCTCATTGAGATCGATAATGTCGTTAAGTTCGTCAGCAATTTTTCCCGCTAGACCAGTCTGATCTATGGGCATCCGAACTGAAAAGTCCCCTTTTTTGACAGCTACTAAGGTTCTGAGTAACTGTTTGGCATAAGCATTATTGGAATTAGGGCTTGTTATCTGTGCAGTTGACATGACCGTTACCTTTGGGGAGTTTGAAGGGGAAGGGGGGACAATTTTTGAGATTATTGATATTATCGGACTAAAGCAGTGTCTGACTGCTTATATCGAAAGATAGATGACAAATTGCTGTTGATCGGATATTGAGTTATTGGTTATTTTATACTGGTTAGCAGGCTCTTCTTGGTAACGAGTTAATTGTGGGGTGTCAGGAACAGGCTCGAAAGCCTGTTCCACCCTGTTCCACAAAGAGTGAATTTTCTTGTGGGGCGGGCCGGATGCCCTCCCTACAGATTACCAACTGCGATTATTTCCAATTTTGCCACGAACTATTGAAAATAGAAGTACCCGGAAAGGCGATGGGATTAGCATTTTGTTGCAACCGCAACTGCAAAACTTCCAAGTTCGGTTCGCGGGATGGCAATTCGTCCACTAATTCATAAGGGAGAATCCCCTTTTCTAGGGAAAAAGCAGCCGTAACTCCCGCCGCCACACCGGCAGACCATTCAAAAGAATGCACTCGATAAGCAGCGGCCGCTGTGTGGCTAACAGCAATACTTTTACCTGCCACTAACATATTGTCAATTTTCTGAGGAATCATTGCCCGCAGCGGAATTTGGAAGGGATAAGCTTGCCCTTGACCTTTGCGAGTGCCTTCGCGTTCGGTATTTCCCGGTGCTTCCGGCGGACTGTTGGTCATGCAGGGGTGAAAGTCGATCGCATAATGACCAATACCCACAGAATCAGGATAAATCGTAGCGCGCGATCGCGATTTTGTATCCTCAACAGATTGACTTCCCACAGCCAAAGCCGGCGCATTCAAACCACCCACAGCTAACCACAAATTCCGATACTCTTCCTCCGACAAATTCTGGCGGTAAAAATCAGCCCTAAAGTCAGTGCGAGACATATCAACTTCCCACACCGTAAAACCTTGAGCCTGATTGAAACTCGGCCGCCCAATAATGCGCCGGCCCTCCCGCATATAAGGATATTTAGAAAGTCCGTGCACCGTCCCCATCGGCGAATCCAACCCGCTCAAAAAACGATTGTTTGGATAAGGCTTTTTCACTCCATCTCCTAGCTGCGAGTCAGTAGTTCCTGTTACCAACCAGTAGAAAAATCCTTTGGCATTTTCCTCTCCTTTTCGCAAAGTTTCCGTTCGCAAACCGCCCATCCATCCCCCCGGTTGCAGTTGACCTGATGCTGACAACTGCTCGCGAGTGTAAATTAAATTATCTTGAGAATTGCCGGGACGATAGTCATTGCCCCAAGTCCAGTTTTGCATCGATATATCCCCAGGATAAATTGGGAATTGCTTCGGGTCTGAAGGTCGCTTTTCATCTGGTCTCATACTCCTGATTTGGCGGTAGCTGAAAACTAAAGGAAAGCTAGCCAATCTCTGCAATTCGTAGCTGTAGTAAGGAGCGTATTGTTGATAAAAAGACGGCACTTGATGCTGCTGCGGTTCCTTCGTTGCCTCCATCGCAAAGGTGTAGGTAAAACCTTGAGTGCAGTAAGGGTCGCCGGTGGGGCTGGCGGAGGAAGGTTCCAGAGGGGAACGCGGGTCAATTCCGAGGCGGTAGGGAACATCGGCAAGTCCGATCAATTCTCCTGTTTCAGTGGCATCTACAACATACCAATCAGCACCCCCCCTAGCCCCCCCTTGTAAAGGGGGGGAACTGGTGGAATTCCCCCCTTGTAAAGGGGGGGAACTGGTGGAATTTCCCCCTTGTAAAGGGGGGGAACTGGTGGAATTCCCCCCTTGTAAAGGGGGGGAACTGGTGGAATTCCCCCCTTGTAAAGGGGGGGAACTGGTGGAATTCCCCCCCCTTGGCAAGGGGGGGTTAGGGGGGGTTCCAGATGCTTTAGGAATAAACCGAATAATAGTTTTGTTAAAGCGCGGAGAATTTTCGTAGCGATAGGCATCTTCGATAGTCTGAGAAAGAGTTTCGGTGTTGATTGGCCCGGTGTTGGCGGCTGGTTTGTGTTGAATGGCGATCGCACTTTTAATTTGTTGACCCCCAACCGTATTCCCCGCCACAGCCGGAGTAATTGCTAGTTCTTTAATAACTGTATTGGGAAACCATTTCAGCGTGCCTTTGCCTTTTCTAGCGGCATCCTGCAAGATGTTAAAGAGAATTTTGTGACCGTCGTAGGGCATGAAACACGAATAGCTAACCCAACAGCCTCCGGGATTTAGCCGGCCGTAATGTTGCTCGATCCGCCGCCGCAATTCTAGGTAGCCACGGGGGTAAAATAAGAGCGATCGCTGAGTATCTCTTTCATCGAGTGCGGAAGTTCCCTGGGAGGAAATTTGACCGCCTACCCAGTCAGTAATTTCAGTGAGGCAAACTGTGCGCCCCGCCAGCAAACCTTCGTAAGCGGTAGCAGCGCCTGCGAGCCCGCCGCCTGCTACTAGAATGTCGCAAGTTTCTGCATTGTCTGGATTGCTGCCCGGTGCGGCAAATACTGGCGAAATGCTCCCTATCGCGGAAATTATGCCGAGGGTGAGGCTAAGGATCGATCGACCTTTGAGCACAAATAGATACTGTCGAAGTTTCATCGGAGATTGTGGAATTAATTTTGACATAGCGCGAAAAACACTCATCCCATCTAAATGTTTATTTTGCAGTATACTGGTATTTCGCGCTGTTGTCAGGGAAAACTTTTTTAGATAAGAGGCATTAATACCAGCAACAACTATTGAACAGCCGGATGAACATTATGCTCAAAATAGTCAAATTTTTTAGGTTATTTATTCCGTTTGAGAGTTTAACAATTACTACCAGTTTAACTTTTTCGGAAGTTGTGTCCCGGTTGGAGGAAGTTGTCACTCCTCCCAAACTTTTTAGAGTAACACTACCCTTTGGCCCGCCACCTGCAAAACCCTATGAAGGAACAATCTCTGGCAAAAAATTCAAAATCAATCGCATCATCATCGGTCGCAAGTCATTGATCCCAATTATAGAAGGAGATATACATACTCAAAAGTTTGGTTGTTATATAAAAATTAGGATGACTTTACATAAAATAGTTCTAGGATTTCTGATTCTTTGGCTGTGGACAACGGGCAGTATTGGAATGTTTTCTTTATTTGCTTGGTTAGTCGAACCATCCGTGGGAGCCATATTTTTACCAATTTTAGGAATGTTTCTTTTTGGCTGGCTTTTGTGCTTGATTCCCTTTAAGATAGAAGCAAAAGCAGCTATAAAATTTTTGTCTATTTTGTTAACATAAAGTAATCGACCGCGACAATATTTTAGCTGTATTGTTAAAAACAATCTGGCTTCATCTGCGGCTAAAAAAAATTAACTTTCCGGGATTACCCATGCGTCAAAACCAACTGAAACAAAAAATTAAACAAGGCGAAACAGTCCTCGGTTTATTTATGAACTGCCCTTATCCCGCATTCATAGAAATCTGCGGTCACGCTGGATTCGACTTTGCCGTTATCGACATGGAACACGGCCCCCTGCACCCGCTTGCTGCTGAAGATTTGTGTCGCGCCGCCGACTGTAGTGGAATTGCACCGATCGTTCGCGTCAGCAAAAACGACGGGCCGCAAATTCAACGAGCTCTCGACATCGGCAGTGCAGGGGTTCAAGTACCTCAAATTGAAGGCAAAATCGATGCCGAAACCGCTGTCAAAAGTGCTAAATACAGTCCTCTGGGCACGCGAGGCCTTTCCTTCGCTACGCGGGCCGGACTGTACACCGCCGCAGGTACAAATATCACCGACAAACTCAACGAAGAATCCTTAGTTGTGATTCATGTCGAAGGCAAAGGTGGCATCGACAACCTGGCAGAAATTGTTACTGTGCCAGAGGTTGACGTGATTTTTCTAGGGCCTTACGATTTGTCACAGTCGATCGGCATTCCCGGCCAAGTCCGCGATCCCCGAGTCATCGACATGATGCAGGAGGCAGTGCAAACCATCCGCAAAGCAGGCAAAGCCGCCGGTACTTTTGCCGAAAACCCCGAAATCGCCCAGCAGTGGATTGATGCTGGCGTTCAGTACGTTGCACTTGGGGTCGATGTTGCCGTTTTCCTGCGCGCCTGTCAGTCGCTGGTGAAAGCAGTCAATCGATTTTAGATTTTGGATTTTGGATTTTAGATTGGGGATTTTGGATTAAAAGAAGAACCAGCCCCCGGATTCATCTTGCAAGCTTTACGATATCTTTGCAATTTTTGTAGTGCCTTTTACGACACATACAAAAAACCTGCGCTAGAGTAGAAGCATACACCTCCTACAGGCAAAATTAGGGAGGGGAGCAAGGCTTCAGGGAGTAAAATCTATGAAAACCGTATTAGAATCCATTCATTTGGATTATGCCTTCATGTTTACTTTCAAAAAAGTAAACTCGATTAAGCTAGAAGGTTTCAAGGATTTTTTTGACGATATGCCTGTCGATCCGTATGTGAAAGGTAAGTATCGTTCGAGAAGATTATCGCGGTTTGCGGTCAACGGAAATGAGTTAGTTAAGTTACCTCACGGCTATTTGTATCAAAGCAAAACATACAATCCGCTAGTGGGTGATATCAGGCGGGAATTTGCCGAATTGGACGATCGACTAATCGCCCTCGATAATTTCAAACAGATGATTTTTGCTTTTTTCGATTCCTGCAAAATTCACCCCGAAGCTGAAATCGGCATCCATCAAATCAGGACAACTTGTTCGCCAAACAATTTCGGCAACCCCGCACCGGAAGGCATTCACCAAGACGGTACTGACTTTATCGGGATTTTCTCGGTTGACAGAACTAATATTGTAGGCGGGGAAACGCATTTGTACTTGGCTAAAAAAGAGAAGCCTGTTTTTAATAAAATTCTGCAGCCAGGGGAATTGCTGTTAGTTAACGACCACGAGTTTTTCCACTTTACTACACCGATTAAACCGGAATCTGAAGGAGTGGGAACCAGGGATGTCTTTGTGCTGACTTCTCCGAGTTTGCTTACCGATTGAGGAGAGTTGAGCAATTGCGCGTCTTTCGTTCGTAGTGAGGGCTTTACTCCTCTCTCTGGCGTTTATTCAATCATGACTAAAGTCCTTACTGCAAACCTTTCGTTCGTAGTGAGGACTTTATTTGTCTTTCTGGCGTTTAGTCAATCATGACTAAAGTCCTTACTAAGCTGTTGCGACATTTAATATCATGTCCGGTCAATTAACCATGATTCCTGTAGGGGCGGGTTCGCCAATATATTAAATAGAAACGGGAAAATCTGTAAACCCGCCCCGGCTTTTAATCGCGGTCAATCGATTGGACATGATATAAATTGTCTGTCAAAAAAAATTACAGTCTTGTGGGGTGTCCCGCCCGCCCTGAATATATAATTTAAATGCGCGACAGCTTACCAACCTGCATATTTTCCTAATAAACCCGGTTTATGCGTCTAACAACTCACAGATAAATCTTATCGAAACTTCCGTTCAGACTCTTGAATGGGAACATCATTAATGCTAGCTTCACGTCTTCGCATTAACCCATTTTCGGCAAATTCCCACTGTTCATTACCATAGGCGCGATACCAGTAGCCAGAATCATCGTGCCACTCATACTCAAAGCGAACAGAAATCCGATTGTCTGTAAAACTCCACAGTTCTTTCTTTAAACGGTAATCTAATTCCTTTGCCCATTTTCGTCTTAAAAAAGCCTTGATTTCTTCCCGTCCGCTGAAGAATTCGGCACGGTTTCGCCACTGAGAATCTTCCGTATAAGCTAAGGCTACTCGTTCGGGATCGCGGGTATTCCAGGCATCTTCAGCAGCTTGAACTTTGGCTTTAGCCGTTTCCAACGTAAAGGGCGGTAGAGGTGGTTTAGTTTCCATCAGCTTTGTTTTTTGTGATTGTAAAATATCTGGTGCGGGATGCTCGCGCTACAGAGAGAGTTTGGGGAATTTGATATCAATCCTCAGCATGGGGATCTATTTCCATTGCTCACAGTCGCTAACTACAGCCAACGGAGTACAATCGCGCTCTTGCTTTCCATTACGGCTAGCAAATCCCAAAACATCCAATCTGCCAGAATGATGCTCTGGGGATGCTCGTGAAAATTTTTCACAAATGTACCGTCTTCGTCTGGCAATTGCGTGTGGTCGGGGAATGCAGGAGGCAGACCTGTAGCAGTTATTGTCTCATTCATAGCCTTTTCCGTGCAGTTATGTTTGATTGTACTGCGAAATTTTAGCTCCAGCCGATTGTAGACTCCAGCTAATATTAACTAAACCCAGCTAACCACAGCGGAAGCATCAACAGCAACCCGACAGAAGTGATGGCGATGCTGCTAGCTAACAAATCGCGATCGAGCTCGTAGACTTCTGCTAAAATCAACACGGAAAGAGCTGTGGGCGTTCCCGACATCAACACCAACACGAACCTCGGATCGCCGCTCAATCCGAAATAACTAGCACCCAATCCGATTAGCACCGGCACAATTACCACTTTTAACAGCGACGGGATTAAGGCCAGTTCAAAACTTTCCCATTTCTTAATAGACCTCAGCCGGATGCCAACCAGCAGCAAAGCACTGGCAATTACCACCCAAACAGCCGTCTGCAATCCCGATTCCACTATTTCGGGCAGGGGGATGTTTCTAGTATAAAAACCAATTAAAAATGCCCACAGGGCGGGAACTGTCAGCACGTCCCGGATCTGAGTCCACCAGTGATTTTTTTGCTCGGAGTTCCCAAAATAGCTAGCAATAAATACACCGAAACAATAAGTGCCAATAACGTTGTTAGTGACGCTGTACAAGACAGCCCAGTTGTTGTTATCGGTGCTGATGATAGACGGGGTGATTGCTAATCCAACAAAGCCCGTATTCCCTAACATCGCAGCTAGGATAAAACTTCCTTCGCTCGATCGCTTCAGGGAATTAAAATTTACTAAAAATAAATTTACTAGAGAATTTTTGCCCTGAAAATAGGGCTTTTGGATGTGGGCCGCACTCAGCCTACGCAATAATACCCAAGTCAGCCAAGCAAAACTCGTACTCAGAAATAACACGAATATGGCGATCGCCGGCGTGAATCCCACAGCACCCGAAAATTCGCTGTGACGGGCTAAAACTAGAATTTGCAGCGGTATCCCAATCCAGAAAAGAAAGTAGCTCAGCAGCTTGGGAAAATTAACTGGGATGTACCGAAACAGCAGCAGTCCCAAGCCCGTCCAGATAACTAGAGGCGTATAAGCGTGAAATAAGGTTTCAATCATAAAAATTTAACTAGACAATTGGAAATGCCTCTATCTATTAATAGTAATGCTAAAATCAGTTTAAAAAATGCAAATTGTCGTTAGCGGAGCCCTCGAAAAGGATCGCACTGGCACGCTTTTTCGTCCTAGCGTGTTCGCAGCAGTGCCAGCCCGAAAATTTCCGCCCAAATTCCCGCAGCTTCCAGGGCACAATCCTCAGATTCTCCGCGCCAAATGATGGCAGGTTTTTGCCTTCAGATTCACAAAACTTCTGTTATTTTGACCAATGTGCGATCGAGCTATCTTGCCTTGGACGAACAGATTGCCCACGTTTTCCTGCCGTTTCAAGCGAACGGAAACAGGGCGAGACTAAAGCTGCTGATGACTTGCACTCATTAATTCAATTTCAAAGCATTAACAGGCACCTCATCCCAAGAACTAACAGTCCGCAAGGTAGCAACCCAGCCCTGCTGTTTTTGCTCGGCCGTCAAATTCTTCTCAAAAGATTCGTGGCAATCCTTCGCTTGAGTCTCATCGCAACAAGCAATACAAGAATAAAGAATGCCCGACGGATCGATTTGCTCGTTTACCCAAATAATCACGATTTACTCTCCCAATTAACTTAACTCTTATCTAAATTTTCCTATATTTTTGTCAATTAATTAGGTCGGTATTAATTAACCCCAGTGCGGCATTTTAGGTTAACAGGCAAGATGCCTGTTCCACATACAGGCAAGATGCCTGTTCCACATACTGTGCCACACACAGGCAAGATGCCTGTGCCACACACAGGCAAGATGCCTGTGCCACACACAGGCAAGATGCCTGTGCCACACACAGGCAAGATGCCTGTG
>NZ_JAUBOR010000005.1:0-113702 GCF_036700305.1 Microcoleus sp. Z1_A1 | reverse complement strand
CCACACACAGGCAAGATGCCTGTTTCACACACAGGCAAGATGCCTGTTCCACACGCCTGAATTACTTCGATGCCAAATTTGCCAAAGACTCGCCCGCAACCCGGCAAATCCGCCAGTCGGGCATCACATCAGCACCGATACCCTTGTAAAATCCGATCGCCAATTCATTCCAATCCAAAACGCTCCATTCCAAACGCCCGCAGCCCCTTTCCACCGTCAACTGCGCTAAATAAACTATCAAAGACTTGCCAATCCCCCGCCCTCGAAACTCAGGCACCACAAACAAATCTTCCAAATAAATTCCCGGCTGAGTTAAAAAAGTAGAATAATTGTAAAAAAACAGCGCCCAGCCCACAACTTGACCTTCGCACTCGGCTAAAACCGCTTCAGCAAAAGGTCTATCGCCAAACAAATGACGCTCCAAATCAACGGCATTGCCAGTAACGGCATGAGATAATTTTTCGTACTCAGCTAAAGCTTTAATCAAATCAAACAGCACCGGCACGTCGGCGCGGGTAGCGGGGCGCAAAATTACCTCAGAAGACATAAATAAGTAAGTAGTACGCGACAATCAACAATTAAAAATACCACATCCAGAAATTTTTAATTGGTAATTTTTAATTAAGCTTTTCCACATTAAACCAGCATATTTACGGTGGCCTCGGAGTGCCACCCCACAATAATTTTAAGATTTTTCAAAATGCCAACTCAAGGTTTTTTAGTTTATTTCAACCAGCCCTTCAATCGTTCCGTCACTTGAGGGCGGCGCAGCTTTCGCATTGCCTTATTTTGAATTTGACGGACTCGTTCGCGGGACAAATTGAACAAACTGCTGACCTCTTCTAAAGTGTAAGGTTCGCCGGTCAGCAAACCGTAACGCATAGCAACAATCTCTTTTTCCCGCTCAGTCAAAATACTGTCCAACACCTCCAAAATATCTTGGCGCATCATCATCTCATTCATCTGAGCTTCGGGAGATTGCGTCGCGTTATCTTCGAGAACATCCAAAAGTTCCGAACTTTCTTCTGAGCCGATGCGGTGGTTGAGAGACAAAGATTGCCGACGTACTTGCTGGAGGTAGCGAAGCTGTTCGCAACTAACTTGCATTTCTCTAGCAAGTTCAGTTTCACTTGGATTTCGTTGAAGAGAACGCTTCAAATCTCGATAAACTTTTTTGAGTTTATTTAACTGTTCGACAATGTGAACAGGCAAGCGAATCGTCCGCCCTTGATTGGCAATTGTCCGGGTAATTCCTTGGCGAATCCACCAATAGGCATAGGTAGAAAACTTGTAACCCTTCTCTGGATCGAACTTTTCGGCTGCTCGATTTAAACCCAAAGCTCCTTCCTGAATTAAATCGAGAAAAGGCACGCCCCGATTAAGATAGCGTTTGGCAATCGAAACCACCAAGCGCAAATTCGAGCTGATCATTTTCCGTTTCGCCGACTGACACTGGTGGCGAAGCTGTTGCATTTGAGTTTCGCTTATCCCCAAAGCCGCTGCGATTTCAGCTTTTGTCGGCACTCTGTCCAATTCCTGCTGCAAACGCTGTTCTAGTTCATCCAGGGCTACCAATTCTTGAACGCGGCGCGCCAACTCTACTTCTTCGGCTGCTGTCAGTAGAGGATACCGAGCCATTTCCTTGAACAAAGCTCCCACTGGATCGTCGGCAGACCAGTTGTTGTATGCTGACGATCGAGTTACCGTCGGACGATCGATCTCGGTGTCTTCATCTTCTGCGATCGCGAATGAGGCTTCGGGTGCCACCGCAAAACTGCCTAGGTCAGATTCTGCCATATCGTGCTTGGTGTCGGTGGAAGGATTTGAAAAGTATCCCTTAACTTTAACCAATTTAACCCGAAATTTCCGAAATCCCAAATCCCAAATCCCAAATCCCAAATCAATTAGTTCGGGCTAGTAAAGGAGCAGCCTGCAACAACTGCTGAGTGTAAGGGTGCTGCGGATTAGTAAAAATATCCCTAGTCTTACCGATTTCAACAATTTTTCCAGCATTCATTACCGCAATACGATCGCAAAAAAATCTCGCCACCCACAAATCGTGCGTAATAAACAGATAAGTCAAATTAAATTCCTGCTTCAACTCCAACATCAGCTCTAAAACTTGAGTCTGCACGCTGGCATCCAGCATACTCACAGGTTCGTCGCAAATTATCAGTTGCGGCCGAGTAATCAAAGCACGGGCTATAGAAACTCGCTGCTGTTGTCCTCCTGACAATTCCCCCGGATAGCGGCGAAAGAAATCCTCCCCTGGACTTAAACCCACCCGCTCTAACATTTGGATTACTTGTTTTTTAGCTTCGCTGCCATTAGCTAATTTGTGAATAAACAAAGGATCAGCAATACTTTGCCCGACAGTCATCATCGGATTCAGGCAAGCGTGGGGATCTTGAAAAATCATTTGCATTTCGCGGCGGTGCTTCCTCACAGCATCGCGGTTCAGGGCAGTTATATCTATTCCTTGAAATTCCACTTTGCCGCCAGTCGCGGTAATTAGCTGCAAAATCGTGCGTGACAAGGTACTTTTGCCGCAGCCGGACTCCCCCACCAGCCCTAGGATTTCTCCCCGTTGTAGCTCTAAACTAACGCCGTCTACGGCTTTAATTACCTGCCGATTCCTGGAAAACAACTGATCTAATAAATTGCTTTCTAAACTGTAGTGTTGCTGCAAATTGGTTACGGTCAAAAGAGGCGAATTTGTTAAGTTTGCAGTAACGGCTTCAGTCCTGATTTCCTCGAATGCTAACCCTTTGTCAGAATCGGCTTGAATGTGCAAAGCTGCTTTGAGGAGCGATCGAGTATATTCGTGCTGCGGTTTTTCAAAAACGTTTAGCACCGGCCCTGTTTCTACAACTTTACCGCCGTACATCACCGCAATGCGATCGCAATACTCAGCCACCATCGCCAAATCGTGAGAAATCAACAAAATAGCCGTTCCCCGTTCCTCACAAAGTCTGGTTAATTCCTGCAAAATCTGAGCAGCTACAGTTACGTCCAAACTTGTAGTCGGTTCGTCCGCCACAATTAATTTGGGATCGAGCAAAAGAGCCAAAGCAATTGCTACTCTTTGCCGCATTCCGCCGCTAAATTCGTGGGGAAATTGCGACCAGCGAGACGCGGGAATTTTCACAGCTTCCAGAGTTTCGATTGCCCGTTTCTTAGCTTGCTTGCGATCCAAATTCGGTCGGTGAGCTTGCAAAGTCTCGATGCAATGTTCTCCTACAGTCATCAAAGGATCGAGACGAGTCATCGGATCTTGAAAAATCAATGCTACAGCTTCGCCCCGAAATTGTCTCAGCCGCGAAGCATTCATATCAAACACCGACTCTCCAGCAAAACTAACTCGCCCCTCAATCAGCGTTGAATCCGGCAGCAACCGCATCGCCGCCCTTCCCAAAGTTGACTTACCGCACCCAGACTCCCCAACTAATCCGAGCTTTTCCCCCGGTTTCAGCGTCAGGGAAACCCCGTCCACGGCCCAACCGGATTGGCCCCGCCGCTGGGGATAAGCTACTCGCAGATTGTCAACGGAAAATAGAGAAGAGTCATTAGTCATTAGTCATTAGTCCTTAGTCAATCGATTTTAGATTTTAGATTTTGGATTTTAGATTAAAGAATTAAAGCATTAACTTGCGCGAGATAAATTCGGGGGCTTGTATCCTGGAGCCTTTCGGTCAGTAGTCAGCGGTCAGTTGTTATTTGTTATTTGTTATTTAATGGTCAATATCCTGGCTGTTAGTTGTTACTTCTTAGTGTTTCAGAGTTATTAGTTATGGGCAAGAGACGGCTCTGCTGTTTGTAAATACAAATAAAAATAGCTACAAACAAAGCTTTTATTAGTACATCATTCACCGAGCAACTGATAACTGACAACTGACAACTGACAACTGACAACTGACAACTGACAACTGACTAAATTTCCCTTCGCTTCAACTCAGCTCTCCGCAGTATGTAAGTAGCGGCACAATCTGCGTGAGGATGGTCTGCTAAAACTTCCGCGAGTTCCAACACATATCCGGCGATATCCGGCCCCAACTTCTCAGTCAGCACTTGACGTTCCCGAGAGGCGAGTTCTTGCACGCGGGCCTTAGCTTGCCAATTCGGAGAAAACATCTTGTCAATCTCGGTGTGGAATCCCAGACTTTCGAGAATGTCCCACTCGCCGTTATCGCACCAAATGCCCCCGCACAACATACAGCGCTCTATGTAAAAGGGCACTCTGCTGAAAGGAACTTTCGCCCGCGACAGATAGTGACCGTCTTCGGGACACAGCGCTGCTTTGCTGTCGTAGGGAGACGGCGTGAATTCTATGCCGAGAGTCGCTGTCGCATCAGGCTTCTCGGATTTGTTGTACCACTGGCTTTGCTCTTTTTGCCAAGCTTCGTATTCTCTGCCTGGAATCCAGATACCGTAACAGTTGGGACACCACTGCACCGACATACGGCCGGCTAAGGTACCGCCTTCTAAATTGGGATGTTTACATTTTGGACATTCCACCGCTTTATTTCTCCTTGCCTTATTAATTCCCTGTTAATTCAATTATTAATTCTGTATCTAGGCGGGCCCTGAAGAACCAGAATTTTTTTGCAGCAGCGCGCCACAGTAGCCAATTAGCGTGTTAAGCCGCGCGATCGCCCCAGTTTGCCTCGCCTTTGCTGTCGCTGGCTGGCGCGACGCTTGCAAAAAGGTGACATCTGTCCCCAATAACCGCAGTTGCTTGTGAATTTCCGTCAAATAGGACTGCTCTGGGGGTGTTTCTGAGGCGTCTAACTCATCGCTTTCGGCTCTCATAATTTGGTTTCCGAAAAATTGTTGCACTTTTGTGTATTCGATCGCCAGCGCGGCCCGATCCAGATTCTCCTGTGCAGCAGTTCTTTGTAGTTCTTCTAGCGCTTGCTGTAATTCTTGGTAGCACTGGCGGCGGTCTTCGGACAATATCATGATTTTGTAAACAAATTTGTATTTATAATCAAAGTAGATACTTACTTAAGTTTGCTCATAGGGAGGGAAGCTGTGCGTTTTTGGAGCTATTCCCTGTTTTGTGAGAACTTTTTTTGATTTGCTGCCCTGACTCTACCCTTCTGGCTGCTGCTTTTAGTTTAGCGTTGCCGGTAAATGCCGATCGCCCGCAACCTCAACGGCTACCGCCAAAATATGCTTATTTTACCCGATTTTCCCCGATCGACAGACTGCTGCGGCAGCAGTGGTGTCACTATCTTTTCCTACCTGCGAGGGGGGGCGACTCGGAATTAGATAGGTATAGTTTGAGAAAAATCGACTATTTTTTTGAATTGCAAATTGTGGCATTCAATTAGTTTAGTATAGCTAAACACATAATTTCGGCAATTCAACCGAAAACCGGCTTTTAACCATTTGTATTTCTAAGTTTTAAAGGTGTACCCCATGAACGCGAACACTCTGACTCCCTCTCCTTCGATCGATCCTGCTGTAGTTCCCGATTGGCTGCAAGAATGCCTGAATGCTCGATCGGAGCCTGATGGGGGCCCTAACCCGAATTGTTCGACGGACGACAGCTTAATTTGTCGGGCCTTTGAATTTGCCCGCGACTTGCACGAAGGACAATACCGCAAATCAGGAGAACCTTACATTTGCCATCCGGTAGCTGTCGCTGGAATACTCCGGTATATGGGCGGCAACAACGTCATGATTGCCGCCGGCTTCCTCCACGACATTGTTGAAGATACAGATATTACTCTCGAAGAAATAGAACAGCGGTTCGGCGCCGAAGTGCGACAGTTGGTTGAAGGTGTCACCAAGCTTTCTAAGTTTAATTTTTCCAGCAAAACAGAGCGCCTTGCGGAAAATTTCCGCCGAATGTTCCTAGCAATGGCTAAAGATATTCGCGTCATTGTCGTCAAACTGGCAGACAGGCTGCACAACATGAGAACTTTGGAGCATTTGTCCGAAGAAAAGCAGCGCAGTATTGCCCTAGAAACCCGAGATATTTTTGCTCCCCTAGCGAACCGTTTGGGTATTGGCCGCTTTAAGTGGGAATTGGAAGATTTAGCCTTTAAATACCTGGAACCTGAAGCTTACCGCGAAATTCAGGAATTGGTGGCGGTGAAGCGGGCCGATCGAGAAACTCAACTCGCAGAAGTCACAGATAGTTTGCGAGAAAGGCTTGACAATTTAGGCATTAAATGCTATGAAGTTAGCGGTCGTCCCAAACATTTGTACGGAATTTATGGGAAGATGCAGCGCCGCCAAAAAGGCTTTAACCAAGTGTACGATATTGCAGCGGTGCGGATCATAGTAGAAACCAATGATGACTGTTATCGGGCTTTGGCGATCGTCCACGATTCTTTCCGCCCGATTCCCGGCCGCTTTAAAGATTATATCGGTTTACCAAAAGCCAACCGCTACCAATCTTTGCACACCGGAGTAATCGGAACCAGCGGCCGCCCCATCGAAGTGCAAATCCGCACCGTAGCCATGCACCACATTGCAGAATACGGCATTGCCGCGCACTGGAAATACAAAGAAACCGGCGGTTCTAACACAAAAGTCACCGGCGATGACGAAAAATTTACTTGGCTGCGACAACTCCTTGAATGGCAAAGCGACCTCAAAGACGATCGCGAATATTTACAAAGCATTAAGGACAACTTATTCGACGAAGATATTTACGTTTTTACTCCTAACGGAGACGTAATTGCTCTCAATAGCGGATCAACTCCCGTAGATTTTGCTTACCGCATTCACACAGAAATTGGCAATCACTGCACCGGTGCCAGAGTCAACGGGCGAATGGTGACACTAGACAAGGTTTTAAAGAACGGCGATATTGTAGAAATCTTGACCCAAAAAAATGGTCATCCGAGTTCCGATTGGCTGAATTTTGTCAAGACAAACGGAGCAAAAAACCGAATTCGCCAGTGGTTGAAGCGATCGCACCGAGATGAAAATCTCGCTCGCGGCCGAGAATTGCTGGAAAAAGAATTAGGTAAAAACGGCTTAGAATCTTTGCTAAAATCTGAACCCATGCAATCGGTGGCTCAGCGCTGCAACTACCACAGCGTCGAAGATTTAATCGCCGGTTTAGGCTACGGCGAAGTCACCCTAAATCTCGTAGTAAATCGACTGCGAGATTTAGTAAAAGTGCAGCAAAAAATTGAAGCTGCTCCCGCAGCAACCCACGAATTGCCCCAGCTAATACCTGCATCGACGACACCGAAACCATTACCGAGTTCGTCTCCGAGCAAATCGCCCATCGCAGGTGTAGAGGGATTGCTCTACCATTTAGCCGGCTGTTGCTGTCCGATTCCTGGGGAATCAATTATTGGAGTTGTGACTCGCACTCGCGGAATTTCGATTCACCGACAACGATGTTCAAATGTTGAGAGCGTACCTGGGGATCGCTTGGTTCCTGTGAGTTGGAATTCCAGCAACCGCAATGAATCTCGACCCAACACTTATCCGGTTAACATTCAAATTGAAGCCCTCGATCGAGTGGGAGTTCTCAATGATGTTTTATCGCATTTGAAGGACAACCAAGTAAACGTCCGCAGCGCTCAAGTCAAAACATATCCCGGATTGCCGGCCTTAATTGATTTGTGCATGGATATCCAGGATAAACAACAGTTCGAGCGGACTTGTATGCAAATTAAAAAGATGAGCGATATTTTGAATTTGCGGAGGCTGAGTGAAGGGACTTAGAAATTTAATTTAGCGGCTGATGCGGGAAATTGGTAAGTAGTAATTGAAAATAAACTTTTCTATTTAAACTCTTAACAATTCCCAAACTATAGCAATCCTTGCAGGAGTCGTAAATTTTTTACCCCACCCCAACCCTCCCCTTATCAAGGGGAGGGAGTAAGAAATTCACAAATGATTTAGGATTGCTATAGCCGCAGTCGGCTGTTAGCAAGCAGTAAGAATAATTTACGACAAATAAGTTAAAGCATGGATGACAGTCAGTTAGAAAATCTCCTCAAAGACATTGAATCCGATCGAGTAGAGCGCAAGGCCTCAACATCCGATAGGGGTAAACTCCGTCAGGCTATATGCGCTTTTGCCAACGACTTGCCAAACCACCAACAGCCAGGGGTACTATTTATAGGTGTTAATGATGATGGAAGCTGTGCCAATTTGAGCATCACCGATCAACTGTTACTAACCCTCTCGGATATGCGTTCAGATGGAAATATACTGCCTTTTCCCGCGATAACCGTGCAAAAGCGAACGCTTGCGGGATGCGAGTTAGCAGCAGTCATTGTAGAACCATCAGATGCACCCCCTGTCCGCTATGAGGGGCGAATCTGGGTACGGGTGGGCCCCCGCCGCGCTACTGCCACAGCCGAAGAAGAGCGCCGTCTCTCAGAAAAACGGCGTTCCAGAGATTTACCTTTTGATATTCAATCTTTGCCTTCCGGGACACTAGATGACTTAAATTTAACTTTATTTCAACAGGAATATCTACCTTCAGCATTGCCTAGTGACATATTAGAAGAAAATCAAAGAACCGTCGAACACCAATTAGCATCAGTAAGATTTATTACCAGTTTACCGTCAATTCAGCCAACAAATTTAGGTATATTGGTAGTAGGAAAAGACCCAAGGCAATTGATACCGGGTGCTTACATTCAATTTTTGCGAATTGAGGGAACTGAGCTAACCGACCCAATTAAAGACCAGAAAGAAATTGCCGGGCCACTTTCTATGATGCTGAGAGTGTTAGATGAAATACTGCAATCTCATATCTCAATAGCTTCTGATATTACCGCTCAGTCAGTGGAAATCCAGCAGCCAGATTACCCGTTAGTAGCACTGCAACAGCTTGCTAGAAATGCGCTCTTGCACCGCACCTATGAAGGGACGTATGCACCAGTAAGAATTACCTGGTTTAGCGATCGCATTGAAATTCAAAACCCCGGAGGGCCCTTTGGACAAGTTAACAGACAAAATTTTGGTAGGCCTGGAATCACTGACTACCGCAATCCAAACTTAGCAGAAGCCTTAAAAAATCTTGGTTATGTACAAAGGTTTGGAATGGGTATCGCCATAGCTCGCAATTCACTGCAAAAAAATGGCAGTCCACCACCGGAGTTTGTTGTCGAAGATGCTCATGTTTTAGTAATTATTAGGAGGCATCCGTGACAGTACCCATTATTGCTTTTTTCAATAATAAAAGTGGCGTCGGTAAAACTTCGCTAGTATATCATTTAGCCTGGATGTATCGCAATTTAGGGCTGCGGGTGCTAGCAGCAGATTTAGACCCCCAAGCCAATCTGACTGCTGCTTTTCTAGAGGAAGAACGTTTAGAAGAATTGTGGGAAGGCAATAACCGACCTAACACAGTTTTTCGCTGCGTACAGCCTTTAGTTAGAGGAATTGGTGATATTGCTACTCCAGAAGTAGAGCACATTGAAGAAAGATTGGGACTCTTGGTAGGAGATTTATTGCTCTCTGGATTTGAAGATGACCTCTCAGCAGAATGGCCCGGCTGCACCGATCGCAAGGAGCGTTCTTTTCGGGTCATTTCTGCTTTTTGGCGACTCTTGCAAGAAGCAGCAACAGTTCATCAAGCTGATGTAGTTTTGACAGACATCGGCCCGAATTTAGGAGCGATTAACCGGGCCGCTTTGATTGCAGCTAACTATGTAGTAGTTCCTCTATCACCGGATTTATTCTCACTGCAAGGATTGAAAAATCTCGGCCCAACTCTCAGACGCTGGCGGCAAGAATGGCTAGAAAGATTAGAGAAAAATCCTGCCCCTGATTTAAAGCTTCCTCAAGGTCAAATGCAACCTGTTGGTTATATTGTCCTGCAACACTCGGTACGGCTAGACCGCCCAGTGAAAGCTTATCAGCGATGGATTGCACGGATTCCTAATATTTATCGGGAAGCTGTGCTCAATGAATCGGAAAATAGCACACTTTCCATCGCCGAAGATCCTCACTGTTTAGCTTTGCTAAAACACTATCAGAGTCTGATGCCGCTTGCCCAGGAAGCCCATAAACCTATGTTCCACCTCAAACCTGCGGATGGGGCAATTGGTTCTCACATCCAGGCCGTGCAAAGTGTTTACGGAGACTTTAAAAAGCTAGCTCATAAAATTGCTGAAACCGTAGAAATCCCAATACTTACCAATTTCTAATCCCAACTTTTAAGTAAGCTGCTACGCCTATAAAGTGAACTTTTAGGAGAGAAACTAACCATTACTTTGCGCTAGGTGCGGGCTTTGCAGCGCCCAGCTTTTGCTGCAAAAACTCCTGCGCCACTTGTCCCGCTTCCTGCTGTTCCCCGTCAACTTGATAGTTGAGTTTCCGCATATCTTCCTCAGAGATTTTGCCGCCCAATTCTGCGAGCACTGGACGCAATTCCGGGTATTGTTCCAAAATTTGCGATCGCACAACCGGAACTGCTTCGTAGGGCGGGAAATAGCCCTTGTCATCTTTGAGAACTACTAAACCTAAACTTTGAATCAAACCGTCCGTCGTATTACCAGCAATCACATCTACTTCTTTTTGTTGCAGCGCTTGATAAAGCAATCCTAACAGCAATTCCTTCGGTTGTTCTCGAAACTTAATTCCGTAAGTTTTCGCCAATCCGGGAAACCCATCTTCTCTCTCGTTAAATTCTGGGCCGAAACCAGCCCGGAGGTTAGGTGAAGCTTTCCCAAGTTGCGAGAGAGTTTGTAAATTGAGTTTTTTGGCATCGTCTCCCCGCACAATAATCGCAAAACTGTTATTAAATCCCAGCGGTTCCGTCCATTCTGCTTTAAACTGTTTGGGATATTCTTGTTTGAGGTAATCGAGGACTTTTTTGGGGTCAGAAATCGGTTTTTGTTTGAGCAGGTTGGCGTAAGCAGTCCCCGTGTATTCGACGTACAAGTCGATTTTACCTGCTGTTAGGGATTGATGGCAAAGCGAACCTCCCAGATTCAGTTCTCGTTCTACTTTGATATCTGTTTTAGCTTCGATATGGCGTGCTAAAATTTCGGCGAGGATGACTTGTTCGGTAAAGTCTTTCGAGCAGATGACAACTTGCTTTTCGGGCTTAGAGGTACATCCTGCTACTGCAAGCAAGCAAAGCAGCCAGCAGGAATAGAAAAAAAAATCGTTCTTAGATATTTTCATGACTTAACTCAAATTAAGCATCTACAATTAATACTTTATAAGTTATAGCATAAAGCCCCGATCGCAGACTTTTTCAAGAGGTCTGCGCTTTAACACCGATCGCACTTTACCCAAGTTCCGTTTTCCTGTTGTAACATTTATTTATAGACATGGAGGACAAAAAATGGTAATCAGCGTCAGCGATATTATCCAGCAGCAGCGGCAATTTTTTGCGACTGGGAAAACGAAAGATGTGGATTTTCGGCTTGAACAACTCAAAAAACTTAAAAGTGCGATCGAACTTAATCAATCACGAATAGTCGATGCCGTCAAGGCAGACCTCGGTCGGCCGGAATTCGAGGCTTATCTTGAAATCGCATCGATCGCCGAAGTTAATTATGCCATCAAAAACCTCAAATCGTGGGTAAAGCCGAGAAAAGTGGCTGCTTCGATAGATCAATTCCCAGCATCGGCCCGCATTTACCCTGAACCTTTGGGCGTTGTTTTAATCATCGGGCCTTGGAATTACCCATTTCAGCTAATGATATCACCTTTGGTCGGGGCGATCGCCGCCGGCAACTGTGCACTTCTCAAACCTTCGGAAATCGCCTCGCACACCTCCGAAGTTATCGCCGACCTGATATCCAAAACCTTCGATCCCGCCTATATAGCCGCCGTCGAAGGAGGAGTCGAAATCAGCCAACAATTGCTAGCCGAAAAATTTGACCACATCTTCTTTACAGGCGGCACTAAAATCGGTAGAATAGTCATGGAAGCTGCCGCTAAACACCTGACACCTGTCACATTAGAATTAGGTGGAAAAAGTCCTTGCATTGTAGACTCAGACATTCAGGTTGAATACACAGCAAAACGCATTGCGTGGGGCAAATTTCTCAATGCCGGACAAACTTGCATCGCTCCCGATTACCTATTAGTTGATAAAAAAGTTAAACCTGCTTTGATGACAGCAATTAAAACAGCCATTCACGAATTTTACGGCGACAATCCGCAAACAAGTCCCGACTATTCGCGGATTATCAACCAGCGGCAATTAGACCGTTTGAGTGCGTTTATCAAAGATGGAGAAATTGTCGTCGGTGGGGAAGTGAAACCGGAAGATAGATATATTGCACCGACGGTTTTAGATCGTGTTTCCTGGGATTCGCCGGTGATGCAGGATGAGATTTTCGGGCCGATTTTGCCAGTTTTGGAGTATGATGATTTCGGGGAGGCGATCGCCCAAATCAACGCCCGTCCCAAACCTTTAGCTTTGTATTTGTTCTCTAAAAATAAAGAGAAACAAGAGCGAGTTTTGCGGGAAACTTCTTCGGGGGGAGTTTGTCTCAACGACACGGTTATGCAAGTGGGAGTAAAAGATTTACCTTTTGGCGGAGTTGGCGACAGCGGCATCGGTAGCTATCACGCAAAAGCAAGTTTTGATACCTTTTCGCATCAAAAAAGCGTGCTGCAAAAGTCATTTTTACTTGACTTAAAATGGCGGTACGCTCCCTATAAGGGTAAGTTGGATTTGATTAAGAAAATTATCGGTTGATCGATCGCACTTGGAGGGGCGGGTTCGCCAACGTTTACAATATCACCGAGATAGCCAAATGAACCCGCCCATTCCTGATATTATCGGTCAACCGATTCCACGGTGAACGATTATTTCCATAAATTTTAAAGGATTGCTCATCTGTTTTATGAACGATTTCGATCGCAATGTCTGCCTTGCACCATTCTCAAGAACAGGCTTTCCGGCCTGTTCCACAAAGAGTGAATTTCTTGTGGGTTGGGCATCCTACCCGCCCATAAAAAGCTTATTAAAAATGGTGCAAGATGTCAATCCTAAAGGACAGTTGCCCTTCAAAATAATTCAGATTAGAAATGTCTATAATATCTTTTAGCATCTTCTCGCTAAACAGCAATTTATGGAACCTTTAGCAACAGAACGCTGTGCAGCCTGCAGCCCAAACTCTGCCCGCGTCACAGCTTACGAAATTGTCCAGCTAAAACCTCAAATTCCCGACTGGAATTTGATCGAAAAAAATGGCATTCCCCAAATAGAACGCACTTACGAATTCCCGGATTTCAAAAGTGCGATCGCCTTTACAAACAGCGTCGGCGAAGCAGCAGAAACTGAAGGACATCACCCCGCACTGTTAACCGAGTGGGGGAAAGTTACCGTTACTTGGTGGACTCACGAGATTCCTGGACTGCACCGCAATGATTTTATTATGGCTGCGAAAACAGATGCGATCGCCAATCAATTCCCAAAATAAAATCAGACTTATAGCCCGATCGCAGTTTAAGAAAGCACCGCCCTGGGCACTGGTGAATGTTGATTAGCATTATTCAACAACTCCAGATTCAGTCGGTAGCCGACATTCCGTACAGTTTGAATCAGGCTCGGCTGTCGCGGGTCGATTTCGATTTTTTTACGCAGAGAGAGTACGTGAGTGTCGATCGTCCGGGGGTTATCAATCGCATCGGGCCAAGCCCGACGCAGCAAATCCGAGCGCGACAGCGGCACTCCTCCAGCTTGAGCTAGCACGTACAGCAGGCTAAATTCCTGGGGAGTCAGCTCAATATGTTCCTCGTACAACCTGACTCGGCGCTGCACCAAATCAATTTTCAGCAGCCCGCACTCCAGCGTCGCCGGCGGTAGCATCGTGCGGTTACGGCGCATCAGAGCTTCCACCCTGGCCATAAACTCTTGCATCCCAAAGGGTTTAGTCAGGTAATCGTCTGCCCCCGCCTTCAAACCTTCAACAATATCCGATTCCGAATTCCGCGCCGACAGCATCAAAATCAGCGACTGCTGCTGCTGTTGCAGCCAGTTGCAAAATTCCAAACCGTCCCCATCAGGCAATTGGGCATCCAGAATGACTAGGGTTGGCTGGCGGCTGAAAAATATTTCCCTAGCGTGACTGATATCCGCTGACTGGTGCACCCAGTGACCGACTTGCTGTAGATGCCAGCCCAAGAGCGATCGCAGGTGCGGATTCCCTTCAACAATTGAAATACTTGCAGATTCCACAGAGGCGAGCTTCCCATATCACTAATTGCTACAAGGTTAACAGAGCTTTTGTCAAGCTTTTGTAACCATCGCTACTCAAGCATTAGCTGCGTTTAAAGCAGCGGACATAGCTAGGGTACGAATTTTAAAGATTGGGTTAATTTGGCAGAGTCAGCCTGCAGAAAGGTGAAATCATTCTGGCGGTAAGCTTACAATGAAAATAAGACAGTGTAAAGCCGATCGATCCCATGCCCCAACCGCCTGCCAAAAGCGATCCCCCCGACCCAGCCCCCAATCCCAGGAGGTTGACAAATCGCGCAAGTGAAACTAGAATTCCTCCAACCGTTCGCTCGGTAGCCGGAACACTCAGCCACTTTGACCGTCAAATTCAGCCACATCCCGACTCAATTAAACGCACAGCGAATTATCTAGGTGCGCGCAAAAAGTCGAGCAACTGCATTGCAACGAGTGAAATTTTTTATGGAGGGTAGCCTGTTGAGCAGGGTAAAAACTTTTATTTAGAAATAGCTTCAAGCTGAGCCACTCAGCATCAATCGAGGCCATTCCTAAATCCCGCCGTCATTATACAAACCACAAAGGATTTCAAGCTCATACCATGCTACAAGACACCCAAACAATCCGGCACTACCAAAAACTCACCGACGCCCTCGTCGAAATGTGGAATAGAGGTTATCGCTTTGATGACCTACGGCTTTACTTAGACGGCTATTTAGCAGCCCTGCGGCACTCCAACAGTTTGGAGCCCTATCTGATTCACAGACTAGAGGAAGAAGCAGCGCGTTACATTCACGACCCCTCCAATTTTGCAATGCCACAGACACAGACACAGGCTGAATCAGACTACTATTAAATAGCAAATTCGGTTTGATAAACCCTTGATGAATTGGGAATTGGGAATTGGGAATTGGGAATTGGGAATTGGCAATTTTAACGGGTTCCCTGGCTATGCCTCGGAACCGATGTCCACAGGCTCGGCCTCGCTTTGGGAGCCTAAAAATTCGATGCCTAGCCGACTGCATTGCGTTCCTAGGCTTTGCCTGGTAACGAATAATTAAGTAAATCAACCTAATTCAACGTAAAACGCGATTGCTGTTATTTCCCCGACTTCTTTAAGAAGTCGGGGATATGTTTTTTCTGTCTAATTTAAGAAGCCAAAGCCACTTCTACAACTTCTTGCAATTCGCCCTTTTGATACATCTCGATCATAATATCCGAGCCACCAACAAATTCGCCGTTGATATAAACTTGAGGAATTGTCGGCCAGTTGGAATACTCTTTAACGCCTTGACGAATTTCCTGGTCTGCCAAAACATCAACAGTTTCGTAAGGCACTCCCAAAGTATTGAGAATTTGCACCACAGTATTAGAAAAACCACACTGGGGCATTAACTTATTGCCCTTCATAAACACCATGATTTTGTTTTGCTTAACCAACTCGTCAATTCTTTGATGTGCTGTTGTACTCATGGTAGGTCCTAATATTGTTTGAAAATTTTTAAACGTTGACTGACGCAGAAACCGGGTTTTTTAGGAAAATCTTTCGTTACAGCCATAGATTCCGGTTAAAAAACCCGGTTTCTTTGGTTTTTGTGGGTAAGTGCAGCAGTTGTATTTCAAGCAACTCTTGACACAAGCACAAACTTGTGATACCCAATTGCCGCTCAACAATTAAGCAGCTTGACTTTTCGCTTCCCATTCTGCAGGAGTTAAGGTTTCCAAGCCCAAAGCGTGGATGGCTTCACTAGCCATTGCCTGTTTGAGAGCGCCGTATACCAGTTGGTGCTGCTGTACTCGGCTTTTTCCTTCAAAGGCTGCAGAGACGACTCTCGCCTGGTAGTGGTCACCGCCACCGGTCAAATCGTCAACTTGTATTTTAGCGTCGGGCAACCCTGCCTTAATCATTTCTGCTACTTGAGACGGTGTAACCATTGGTTTCTCTGATAAACGGCTGTAATTTAGATTTTAGTGGAACTATTTGTTAGACGATCGCGGTTGAGTGCTGGCAGGCCGGGGAAAGGGCGAATCCACAAAACCCAATTCCAGTAACTGCTGGTAAGCTTTCTTGCCCAAGTCGCGAGTTGGCTGCTGCGATCGAATAATCTGAATCAGCAGGGGCACAGCCAGTTCGGGCTTATTTTGCGCCCGGTGTACCAACGCCAGCCGGTAGGTAGCTTCGTCGCGCATTTGGGCCGTTTCTACAGCTTTGGTGCGGTGGCTTTCCGCCAAGCGGATGTCAATTCCGGCAAAACTGCTACCCAGTTGTTGGTAGAAGTTGGACAGTTGATTGAAAATTTGGCGGGATTCTTGGAGTTTTTGAGTAGCCAGTGCGTAATTCTGAGAGGAAATAGCACTGCTGGCTTCTGTCATCAAACGCTGGCCTCCTGGGACGCTCAGCAGACTGCTGTCTTGCGTCAGAGGGCGAAGATTGTTGGGGTCTGTGGGGTCGTCGGCGGGCTCGATTTGCGGTTGGTTCTCTGGCCCAGAAGGTTGTTGTGCTTGGACTTGGATCGGTTGCAACAGGGTAAAAGCTGCGATCGCCCCGATCGTAATCCGGGCAGTGGAGCGAAGCCAGCAAACAGTTCCAGAGTATACCATGAAATTACTTTGCGCCTATGCGCTTTAAAAAAATATTTAGCTTGAGCCGATCTTACCATTGGCGATCGCAACCGGCTAAGTGTAAACCAAATTTGTTGAAATGTCAAAGGGTGGGCGATCGATTTTGGATTTTAGATTTTGGATTTTAGATTTTGGATTGAACCAGGAAATCGCGGGGGATTGGACAGATCCCGGCAATCTAGTCCTGGACGCAGAAACCGGGTTTTTTTACCTAAATACTGCCTTTGAGGGTTTAAAAATGGTGGAAAACCCGGTTTCAATGGTTTTGATGGGTAAGTCCCGATCTAATTCAACAATCGAACGAACCATGAATATGGCAATTGAAAGAACAGCATACGGTCAACTGCTGGCTAAATCTCAGCCTAAGCCAATCCTGAACGAAGAAGATAATGATCTTGCCCTCGCACAAGTCGATTTTCTGATGTCTAAGGAAGAATTAACAGTAGAAGAAGAAACTTTACTGAGTCTCTGGGCTCTGTTGATCGAAGAATACGAAGCCAAGTATTACCCAATTCCAGAAGCGACTCCCCAGGATGTTCTATTGCATCTCATGGAAGTTCGCGAACTCAAACAAGCCGATTTAGTGGGCGTGATTGGTTCCAAAGGAGTAGTCTCTGAGGTGGTTAATGGGAAACGGGCGATTAGCAAGGCGCAAGCTAAGGCGCTGGGAGAATTTTTTAATATTAATCCTAGCGTGTTTATTTGAGCGTGTTTATCTGAAAAACTCGCTGATATCGAAAAAGACTTGGCGGTTGACACCGCTAGCAACGCGATCGCACAAACTAAGTCCGACGCGGACTGATGGAAAAACTACCGCTGTTAGTTACAGATTCAAACCCCTCATAGCAAAAACCTCCCTGACAGCTTATAAATATGTTTGATAAATCTACATCAAAATCAAACAGGAACATTTCTGATGGTACAACCAAGCAAACCCACCTCCGAGACTCTCCAAAACTATCAAGGAATTGGAGTTCCCGATGAAAGTCTCCCACTGATTTTGCAGCGCGGCGGCGATGAATTGCTGCTGTCAAAAGCGGACGATCGCTTTACAGTCCGCCCCTCACCAACAGCATCAGCCTCAAACGATTGGGCTGCAACAACTGGGGCAAAACTCAACCGCCGCGTCGGCCAAAGTAATCTCGAAGAATATCTCGTTTCAGCCGATCGCCTAGAAGCAGCAATGCAAACAGCGCGCGCCAGCGATGCCGTAGCTTTTGCCAGCCACGTCTATTGCCCCGCGAACAATCCCAGTACATTCTTTTATTTAACCGACCAAATTACCATTCAATTTGGCGAACAAGTAGACGAAGAATCGCGAAAGGCGATCGCCAATGCAGCAGCTTTAAAAATAGTCCGGCCAGTAGAAGGAATTCCCAACACCTTCGTCTGCTTCGTCACCAAACAAGCAACAGAAAACCCGGTCAAAATTGCCAACCGCCTGACAAGATATCCAGAAGTTCTCGTAGCAGAACCCAACATTTTAGTAGAGACGCAGCAGCATTACACGCCCCGCGATCCGCTTTATCCCAAACAGTGGTATCTCAACAACAAAGGCGGCAAGGAACTTGTCGGCGGTGCTCAAATTTATGCAGAACCAGCTTGGAACCTGACTCGCGGAGTTCGATCGATCGTAATTGCGATCGCCGACGATGCAGTTGACATCACCCACCCGGATTTTCAAGCCCAAGGCAAAATCGTCTCACCCATCGATTTCAAAGAGGGCGACACTTCCCCGATGCCAGTCGCCGACTCAGACAACCACGGCACAAGTTGTGCCGGCGTCGCCGTTGCTGAAGAAAACGGCAAAGGCATTGTCGGCGTCGCCCCCGGATGCGCCCTGATGCCCATTCGTACCACGGGTTTTCTCGATGACGATTCTGTCGAAAAAATATTTAATTGGGCGATCGAAAAAGGTGCCGCCGTCATTTCTTGCAGTTGGGGGCCTGCGGCAGTTTACTATCCCCTTTCCCTGCGGCAGAGTGCCGTTATCACCAAAGCAGCAACCCAAGGGCGGGGCGGCAGAGGCTGCGTTATTCTGTTCGCTGCCGGCAATGCCAACCGCCCAGTCAACGGCACAATTAACGAGAAAGGCTGGCCCAACAACGTCCTGGGCGGTCAAACTAGATGGCTGGCAGGATTTGCCGTCCACCCCGACGTAATTGCCGTCAGCGCTTCCACTTCCCTCAACAAAAAAGCAGCCTACAGCAATTGGGGCACCAGCATCTCGGTTTGCGCCCCCAGCAACAACGCGCCGCCGGGAACTTGGTTGCCAGAAACCGGATTTATCGGCACGCCGCCGGAGGTGACGCAGTATTTGCCCGGTTTGGGGGTGTTTACTGCCGATCGAGTGGGCAATCGGGGCTACGACTGGGGGGACTATACTGATACTTTTGGCGGTACTTCCAGCGCCACTCCAGTAGTCGCTGGGGTTGCAGGGTTGATACTTTCGGCTAACCCCCGTTTGACGGCGCGGGAAGTGCGGGGAATTCTCGAACAAACTGCTGAGAAAATTGTCGATCCCGATCCCGATCCCCAGTTGGGCAATCGCATGGGAAATTACGATCCTAACAACGGCCGCAGCGATTGGTTTGGTTACGGGAAAGTGAATGCTTTTAAAGCTGTGCAAGCTGCGGTGAGAAAGGGCGGCGGCAATCCGAATATCGGGGGTACAGTGTTCAGCGATATTTCTGGACATTGGGCACAGAAGTTTATTGAAGCTTTGGCTGCGGCGAATATAATTAGCGGTTTTCCTGACGGTTCTTTTAGGCCTGATGACAGTTTAAACCGTGCTCAATATGCGGCGCTGTTGGTGAGTGCGTTTAGTCCGATTCCGAGGGTGCCGGCTACAAATTTTATTGATGTTTCTGCTACTTTTTGGGCGAGAAGTGCGATCGAACGGGCAAATCGGGGGGGGTTTTTGGCGGGGTTTCCGGGGTTGAAGTTCGGCCCGAATCAGAATTTAACTAAGGCTGATGCGATCGTGTCTTTGGTTAACGGTTTGGAACTTAAGGGCGGCAATCCTGATACTTTGAAAGTTTACACCGATCGCTCTCAAATTCCTAATTATGCTTTAAGTGCGATCGGCACAGCAACTGCTTTGAAGATTGTGGTTAATTATCCTTCCCGCGATTGGCTTTCGCCGCTGCGGGACATTACCCGCGGTGAGATTTCGGCTTTGATTTACCAGACTTTGGTGGCGATTAATCGGGCAAAGGCGATCGATTCTCCTTACATTGTTTAATCGCGATCGGTTCGTAGTGAGGACTGAATTCCTGATAATTTTATGAGGACTTTAGTCCTCACTACAAACCTATTTTATTGTGGCATTTTTAAGCTCGAAAATCCCCCAAAGCTTTCAAGGCAAATTGTGGCAAAGCCAACATCCTCCGCCACCGCCAAGGTTCTTGATAAAGCCGATACAACCATTCTAAATGATTGTCGCAAAACCAAGCAGGGGCGCGAGTTTTTTTGCCCGCCCAAATATCAAAACTGCCGCCAACTCCCACCCAAATCGAATCAGGACAAAGATGCCGGTGTTCGGCAATCCAAAACTCTTGGCGCGGCACTCCCAAGCCCACAAAAATCAGTTTTGGCTGCATTTCTTTCAAGCTTTGATCCAAGTCTTTTTGTTCGTGTGGCGAGAGATATCCATGCTGAGAAACAATCGACAATCCCTTAACTTTTTGCTGCCAATTTTCTGCTGCCGCCTCCGCAATTCCGGGGTGACCTCCGAAGAAAAATATTGATTCAGAATTCGGCAAGTTTCCGGCAGCTTCTAACAGCGATTCTGCTAATTCAATCCCCGGATAGCGCTGTGCCGGTTTGCCACGCAGCCGCAAGTACAACACCACTCCCGAACCGTCGGGAATCACGAGTTCCGCTTTGCGGATTACATCTGCTAAGGCCTGATTTTGCTCGGCTTGCATGGCCATTTCAGCATTCAAAGTCACCACATGACTTCCTAACCCTTGATGCAGACGCTCCATCAGCCAACCTGCATAATCATCTAATATGTGAACTGGTAGTCCCAGCACTGAAAATTGCGGGCGCGATCGATCCATATTTTTTTCTTTGAGATTCCTACACACCTAGTTATTTAAATTAGCTTAGATTGGCGATCGACGCTAGACCAGTTTTGGTCGCAAAAAACCCGGTTTGTGCCACCAAGAGTCTGTTAAGTCATCGTTCTGTGGCCCAGAAACCGGTTTTTTTGTAAGCGACGAGTCGCGCAAGTTCATTAGAGTTTGCCCGCCAAGTGCGATCGAGCATTAGCGTTCGATTTTTTTGACAGAGCCGTCTGCGTACCATTCCATGGGTACTAGCTCAATTTTACCATTAATTTTCACTGTGGAGTAGACAACTTTCACGAAAGGAACGCTGTTGTTATTGTGGTTTTGCGTAGACATGGCAATTACCTTTTTGTGTTTAGATAACTTGAGAAATGATCTAATCTCTGATATATTTAAAAGTCTATTCACCCCAATTCGGCTCGCATCAGGAAAAACAAGGAAAACGAAATGGCGATCGCAAAAAACCAGCGGCAAACCAGGTTAGATTATTACTACGAGCAAATCAAAACCATCATCCTCAAGCGCCAGAACCCAATTACTGGTTTGCTGCCCGCGAGTACCGCCGTTAACGCTCACGGCGACTACACCGATGCCTGGGTGCGCGACAACGTGTACAGCATTCTCGCGGTTTGGGGTTTGGGTTTAGCTTACCGCAAAATTGATGGCGATCAGGGCAGGACATTTGAACTCGAACACAGCACAGTCAAACTGATGCGCGGCTTGCTGTTTGCGATGATGCAGCAATCGAGCAAAGTAGAACGTTTTAAAAATACTCAGTCGCCGCTAGATGCCCTGCACGCTAAATACAATACTCAAACTGGAGGTATTGTTGTCGGTGATGACAAGTGGGGACATTTACAGTTAGACGCTACATCTATATTTTTATTAATTCTTGCTCAAATGACGGCTTCCGGGCTGCACGTAATTTTTACAATTGATGAAGTCAATTTCGTGCAAAATTTAGTTTACTACATCGGTAGAGCCTACCGCACGCCGGATTACGGAATTTGGGAAAGAGGTCATAAAATTAATCGCGGCAATGCAGAATTGAACGCCAGTTCAGTTGGCATGGCAAAAGCAGCGCTGGAAGCAATAAATGGGTTGGATTTGTTCGGGATTAAAGGTTCTCAAGCATCGGTGATTCACGTTTTGCCAGACGAAATTGCCCGAAGTCGCATAACTTTGGAATCGCTTTTGCCTCGCGAATCTAGCTCAAAAGAAGTAGATGCCGCTTTATTGAGTGTGATTAGTTTTCCGGCTTTTGCTGTGGAAGATCGAGAATTAATAGAACGGACTCGAAATAAGATTATTGACAAATTGCAAGGAAAATACGGCTGCAAGCGGTTTCTGCGGGACGGACACCAAACAGTGTTGGAAGATGCGGATCGCCTGCACTACGAGCCCACAGAATTAAGGCAGTTCGAGCACATTGAATGCGAGTGGCCGCTATTTTTCACTTATTTATTGTTGGACGGCATATTTCAGGGAAATCAAGCCCAAGTGCAAGAGTACCAGCAGCGTTTGGAATCTTTAGCAGTCGATCGCTCTGGTGTGCCGCTACTACCAGAATTGTACTACGTCCCCGCCGAAAATATAGAAGCAGAAAAGCTAAATCCCAGCAGCCAGCAGCGCTTACCCAATGAAAATATTCCCCTAGTTTGGGCCCAAAGTCTGTATTTTCTCGGTCAATTGCTAAATGAAGGATTAATCGCAGTGGGCGATATCGATCCGCTGGGAAGGCATCTGTCAGTGGACCAACACAGAGAACCTTTAGTGCAAATTGCACTGTTAGCTGAAGACGAAGATTTGCAAGCAGAATTAGCCGCTAACGGCATTGCCGCGCAAACCCCAAAACAGGTAGAACCTATTCAAGTCCGCCAGACTAAAGAATTATCAGCTATTTACACGCAAATTGGACGAAACGACCAATTAGGCTTAACCGGCCGCCCCGTGCGCCGTTTGCGGAGTTTAACAACTTCTCGGGTGTTTAAAATTCGCGAAGAGGCGATCGTATTTCTTCCCTCATTTTTGAACAGACAAGAGTTTTACTTAACTTTAGATTACCATTTTTTAGTAGCTCAAATCAAGAGCGAAATAGCTCACATTCACCGCCACTGGTATCAGTTGGGACGCCCTACGGTAACGCTGATGCTGACTCACACGATGCTGGAAACCGGTCGGGAAGTGTTGTTAGAATTAATGAAGGAATTCCGGGATGGACACTGTAACAATACGCCAGTTAAACTTGGAAATATTAAGCAGTTAATGCTGACCGCTGGCACGGAGAGAATTGATTTCATGCACGATTTTGAATTCACAGAATCTCCAGTTACAGGTGCAGTCGAAACTCCCAGATATCTCGGTTACAATCCTGAAAAAACTTGGCCTCTGGGTCATACGCAAGAATTTAAATTAGAGTGCGAAACTAATACTCAATTTTTGCTGACTAGCCTGCGCGAATCAGAAAATTTGTACGAACAAATTGAGCTGCTGCACACCTTGGTTCGCCTCAAAGGGTTAAACTTTGATACAGGATTTGGAGGGGCGGAAGAAACAGTTAAAGTTGTGGATTTGCTCAACGAAGTTTATATAAAAGCTGGAGAAAGTTCGCAATCAAAAATCCAATGGGCAGTCATCCGCCATGCCGCAGGTTTGCTGGACAAAGTTGATATCAGCTTATCCGATGCGGTGACAGATATTTTGGTGCGACAAAAACAGATTGCTGTGGGGAAAGCTTACAGCGAAGATTCGATAATTTCGAGACCCGGATCTTACACGGAAGTGATGGACAAAATTCGCCAATTCTGCGGAGAAGATATTCGCGATCGAGTTCTCACCCAAGAAATTCTCATCTACCTTGGCCTGCTAATTAAAGCCGAACCGCAGTTATTTAAAGGCCTGCTGACGCTGAGAGTTAGCTACTTTATTTTGCTGCTGACTAGCGAGTTTGCCCGCGAATTGGGAGTTACGCAAAATGAAGCTTACGAACATTTAATGCAGCTAAGTCCCTTTGAAATCAAAAATCGCCTGCGCCAAGTGTTGACGGAATACGAGGAAATGAATCAAATCCTCAAACAGCAAGAATCCCTGCGCGTCAAACAGCCGGAAAAAGATATTGAATGGGTAGTAGCGCCAGTTTCTGAAGAACCAACAATGCCTGGGGGAGGATGGCGTCGGAAGCGGCAGATGGAAGGTACTGTCAATCGCGTACCGAAGGATTTTTATCCGAGTGTTTGGGGACTGCTGCGGCACTGCAAAGGCTTGATAATTGGCGACAAATTAGAGCGGCGCAATCGGTTAGATAGCCATATCATTTTATCGGAAATGACACCAGGCGAAAAGAATTTTGCGCTACAAATCGAGCATTTGCTGAATAAGATTGTGGCGCCGGAATACCGGCAAGTAAATATTGAGGCGCTGATGGAGTTGGCCGCGATCGCCCAGCGCAACCCAGAATTGCAAGTAGAAGAATACATCGTTTTAGATGTATTAGTCGGTCACGCAGTGCGGCTGAATTGGCAAGGAAAACACCCGGAAAGAGCCGATAAATACGACGAAGATAAAGCGGCGGCTTGGCAAGCTTTTTACAATACTTCGCCTTACGTTTGCGCGAGTCATGTACTCGATGCTTTCAGATTCTTGACAAAGTTTGGATAGATTGAGGGCGGGTGGTTAATACAAGTCTCGATTGACCTGTTTGTAGTAAGGACTTCAGTCCTTTCATTGCCAACTCATCAGCAAAGACTTTTGTCCTAACTACAAATCTATTCCACTTTTCCAACAAGTCTAGTCAATTCAAGATAGAAAAAATTATGATGAATGTTTCTACAATAGCAGATAACAACGTTGCGATTCAGTTGTCGATCGAAGAAGTAGAATTTTTCCTGCAACTTGTTCAGGAAGTGCAACAGGTAATACCAAATAGTTTTACAACAAGAGTGAATACCTCTCCCAGACAAGCTAGAGGTTTTTTTGAATCTATTCTTCAAGATATTAAACAGTCCGGTGAAAGCTTGATGAATATTAGCTTTTTGTTTCAGGAAATATGTCTATTGCAGAACTTATTGAATGAAGCTTGTCACGCGATAGTCATCAATGATTTTGAAATAAAATTAGGGAAGTCTCAACAAGAAGCAAAAGAACTTTTAGAGTGGGTGTGTAATGTGACAAAAGAGATGGAAGCTCTTAAGGAAGCCAGAAGAACTTCATATATGCCCTCTCCTTCAAATCTACCGAAACTAAAGGAGGCGAATAAATGTTGCCTTGAGGCTGACGGATACCTGATTACTTTTTATATAAGAAAACTTCTGTCTTCTAAAAATGTTGTTAATCTATTTATCGTCTTAAAGATTGGCACCACTCAGCTTGTTGCATTTTCCATTAGTTCTGCGCCCAAACCAATTGAGGTTGAAGATTTATGCGCTCTTATCAAAACCTTTGAACAATACATTGAACTTTCTGACCAAGAGTTTGCAGCTTTAGAAAGCCCTTTTCAAATTTTTAATAGTAGCATTTTTCAATTGCATACTTTAGAAACAGATATTACCTCAGACAATGAAAAGTATGCTATTGTGAATTTTATGCTACCTTTAGCGAATTCTAGACATAGCATTGTGAAACCTTTTATAGGTGTTAAAGGAGCCGTTACTTTCAGAAATATTTGTAGCTTTACCTCATCAATGCGAAAGATATTAACTGAGTAATGCTCAAAAATCACAGAGTAATAGGGCTATTTTAATTTACAAGTTTGTAGTAGCGCCCAAACGCTACTGCAAACCCCATACTACAAAACTCCTTTAGAACTCGGAATCCGACTGGCGCGCCTGGGATCGATTTCTACCGCCATCCGCAGAGCTCGCGCAAATGCCTTAAACGCCGCTTCTACAATGTGATGAGAATTTCCGCCCTGCAACTGTCGAATGTGCAGTGTCATTTGAGTGTGGTTCACCACCGCCGAAAAAAACTCTCTCACTAATTCAGTATCGTAAGTGCCGATCCGCTGGTTGGGAATTTCCAAGCTGTAACTTAAGTGAGGGCGTCCCGAAAAATCTAGCACTACCTCAATTAAAGCTTCATCCAAAGGTGCGATGAAATGTCCGAAGCGAGAAATGCCCGATCGATCCCCGACAGCTTTTGCTAGGGCTTGGCCCAAGGTAATTCCCACATCTTCGTTCGTGTGGTGGTCGTCAATCTCCAAATCCCCGATCGCCTGCACGTCCAAATCGATCAATCCGTGAGAAGCAATCTGGTGCAACATATGGTCTAAAAATGGAATCCCCGTAGACGCTTTGCAGGTTCCCACACCGTCTAGATTGAGGCTGGCCGTGACATCCGTTTCTAGTGTCGTGCGTTTCACCAGGGCGGCCCTAGCTGGTTGAACTGAATTTGCAGGAGGAAGAGAAGGGCGATCGATTATCTCCATAATTCGCAATTGGTCATTCATTAGTTATTGATAATTAGTAATTTGAGAACGGGATTTTTTTAGTGTTGAGTCTCAAGCAAGGGGCGGGTTGTGCATACAACTGACATCAGACACCTGCAGTCAATCAAGGGATTTTTGGTGGGTGGGGGCGGGTTTATTTAACCTGTCTGTCACCGGAGAAACTTTTTGGTGAACCCGCCCCGTAAGGTTCTTGAAAATGGTGCAAGAAGATGCGAGTGGGTGGGGGCGGGTTTATTTAACCTGTCTGTTACCGGAGAAAGTTTTTGGTGAACCCGCCCCTACAGGTTCTTGAAAATGGTGCAAGAAGATGCGAGATCAAACTTACTTGTTAAAGTTAAAGTTTATTGTCTAAACCCGCCCCTACATAACTCTAAATTCTCGACAACTGTTACATTCCCATGATTTCGTAACCGGCATCGACATACAAAATTTGACCCGTAATTCCGCTAGCGAGATTGCTGCACAGAAAAGCCGCAGCATTTCCCACTTCCTGCTGAGTCACCGTCCGCCGCAGCGGGGCCACTTCCTCAACGTGGTGGATCATGTCCAGAATACCGCCAACTGCTGACGAAGCCAGAGTCCGAATCGGGCCAGAAGAAATCGCATTTACCCGAATATTTAATGGGCCGAGTTCAGCAGCCAGATAACGAACATTCATTTCCAAAGCCGCCTTAGCAATTCCCATCACATTATAGTTAGGAACTACCCGGACGCCGCCCAAATAAGTCAGCGTCACAATACTGCCACCCTCGGCCATCAGGGGTTTAGCAGCAGCACAAAGCCGCACCAGCGAGTAAGCGCTAATATCCAAAGCATTGGAGAAACCTTGGCGCGAAGTGTTGGTGAAGTCTCCCGAAAGTTCGTCCTTGCCGGCAAAAGCCAGACAGTGGATCAGGACATCTAACTTGCCCCACTTGTCGGCGATGGTTTTAAAAGTAGACTCAATTTCGCTCTCGTCTTGGACATTGCAGGGCAAATACAGACTGGGATTGAGCGGTTCCACCAGTTCAGCGACTTTACGCTCGTGCTTGCCTTTCTCGTCCTTCAAATAAGTTATGCCGAGGTTGGCCCCAGCTTTGTGGAGCTGCTGAGCGATGCCCCAGGCGATCGAGCGATTGTTGGCAATGCCCGTAACAAGAGCATTTTTTCCGGTCAAATCTATCATCTGTAGTTTATCTAAAAGCAACTTGCACCGTTCTCATTGGCTATATCTGACAACCCCGCCAGTTTAGACACAACTGATTCAGATTTAACTGATTCAGACACAATTGAGACACAATTGAGACACAATTGATATTAATTTTGCTGTGGAGCTACATGGGGGCGGAATTGAAAAAGTTAAGAGAAGGGCTAGATTTAATCATACAGTGCGTGTTTACCTTAACATTAGATGGAAGTAACAGAATCCTTGGATATTGGAGGTTGGGCAGTATATTTACTCAATAAGGTTAATCGGCAAGTTATAAAGTATTGATTAGTACAAAGGATCTAGTCGTGACGCATGATAGACCGCTAGCAGCCGTGTTCCGCCAAATCAGCGGCGGGGCGTTTCCACCCATTGTGGAAACCTTTGAACGGGGCAAGACAATTTTTTTCCCTGGAGACCCGGCTGAGCGCGTCTACGTTCTCATTAGAGGTGCTGTGAAGCTCTCCAGGGTTTACGAAGCAGGGGAAGAAATTACAGTCGCCCTCCTGCGCGAAAATAGCGTATTTGGGGTGCTGTCTCTGATTACGGGACACCGATCGGACAGGTTTTACCACGCGGTAGCCTTTACGCCGGTGGAATTGATCTCGCTGCCGATCGAACAAGTCGAGAAAGCGCTCAAGGAAGACCCGGAACTGTCGATGGTGATGCTGCGGGGACTGTCGTCTCGGATTTTGCAAACCGAGATGATGATTGAAACGCTGGCGCACCGAGATATGGGTTCGAGACTCGTCAGCTTTTTGCTGATTCTGTGCCGGGATTTTGGCGTGCCGGGGGCTGAGGGGATTACGATAGATTTGAAGCTGTCCCACCAGGCGATCGCCGAAGCGATCGGCTCGACGCGGGTAACGGTGACTCGTTTGCTGGGCGATCTCAGGCAAGAAACCATGATCTCGATCCACAAGAAAAAGATCACAGTCCACAACCCGGTGGCCCTAAGCCAGCAATTCACTTGATGCCGAGAAAGTATAGGATTTTGGATTTTGGATTTTAGATTCAATCCAAAATCCAAAATCCAAAATCTAAAATCGGAATGACTGCTGGATACATCCTGGTATTTGTAATTTTAGTGTTGGGGGGTGTGATCGCCACTGTCAGCGATCGCCTTGGGACGAAAGTTGGCAAGGCAAGATTGAGCTTGTTCAAACTTCGCCCCCGCGATACTGCTGTTGTTGTGACAGTGATGGCTGGCAGCATCTTGTCAGCACTGACTCTGGGCATTTTGTTTGCTACTAGCAAGCCACTGCGAACGGGAGTTTTTAGAATAGACGAGATTCAAAAAAGGCTCAACAACGCCCGCAGAGAAATCAACCAAGCCACTCAAGAAAAAAATCGAGTTGAAACTGAATTAGCTCAAGCCAGAGCCGCTCAAGCGCAAGCTAGAGCCAATTTAGAGCAAATAAATCAATCCCTCCAAGCAGCTAATGCTGAGCAAGCTCTGACGCAAACAAAATTAAACTCGCTGCGGGCCCAGCTCAACAGCGTGCAAGCAGCTAAGTCTAAAACTGAAGAGCAGTTAAGTCAGGTAGAAGCGGCTAAATCTAAGACAGAAGAACAGCTCAGGAGCGTGGAAGCAGCTAAATCCCGCACCGAAGAACAATTGAAACTGGTGGAAACGATTCGATCGACTACACAAGCTCAGCTCGATCGCACCCAGAACCAATTGAAAACAGTTTCTGCTCAAAAAACGGCTTTAGGATCGGAAATCGCCCAACTGCAAGAGGAACGGCAACAGTTAATCGAGCAGCGAGAGCAGGTAAAAACTCAAATTGCCCAGCGAGACGCAGAAATTGCCAAGCGAGACGCAGAAATTGCCCAGCGGGACAAGGAAATTGTCGATCGCAACGAACTAATTGCCCAGCGAGACAAGGAAATTGCCCAGCGAATGCAAAATCTCGCCGAGCGCGATCGAACTATTATCGAGCGCGACAAAGTAATTGCCGAGAGGGAAGCACTGTTAGAAACCTTGGCACAGCAACAAGCTCAACTCGAACAGCAACAAACTGTCTTGCAGCAGCAAGTGCAAATTTTGGAACGCGACTTTCAGGCAATCCGCGAGGGTACAGTTGCTATCAGGCGCGGTCAAATTTTAGCTGCTGGCGTGGTTCGCATTATTGAACCCGGTATGGCGAGTCGCGCGATCGATCGGCTTTTGCAAGAAGCAAATAAAACCACCGTCGGACTGATGCAGCCGGAAAATACCAAGGTTAGGGATCAGGTTATTCAAATTACTAAAGCAGAAATCGATCAACTAATTAGTCAGATTAAAGACGGTCAAGACTACGTGGTGCGAATTGTTGCCGGCGCTAATTACCTGCGGGAAGAAAAGCTAATTAAGGTATTTGCAGAAGCAGAAATCAATCGAGTTGTGTTCCGCGCTGGAGATGTGATTGCAGGGGTTGCTGTCGATCCGGTGACTTTGACTGACGAACAGGTGCGGCAGCAGTTGCTGCAATTGATAGAAGCTTGTCAATTTCGCGCTCGCCTAATCGGCGTTGTCGGCGGTAGAGTTCAAGTGGCCGACAGTCAGATTGAAACTTTAGCTGGTTTTATCGAGCGATTGCAGCAGTACGAGAAACCGCTGGACGTTCAGGCGATCGCGGCAGATGTCACTTACATCGCCGGCCCGCTTAAAATAGATTTAGTTGCTCGTGAAAACGGAGTCGTTGTTTTTCGCACCGGACAACAAAAAGCTGGCCCAGGAGATTTGAAAGTTAAAAAATAAGTGCGATCGACATATCGAATTTGATGAAAAATTTTGGGCGATCGAATGACAATTTTGCTTGACATTTTCGCGCTATTGACATATCATTAAATCATGGGAATCCGTGCCGCCATATATATAGCAATCGTAGGGTGCGTCGCCACCAAAAATCTGGAAGCAGCACCAACAATCTCACATCGACGCACCATACCCAATTAGTAGAGTACACCGCCACCAAAAATCTGGAAGCACCACCAATAATCTAACAGCGACGCACCGCACCGCTAAGAGCGCAAAGAAAGAAACTAAGAATCGAACCCTGAGATATTGACATCACAAAACAAAATTTTGCTCAATTAAAATGCAGGATCGTGCGGTGTAATGTCAGACAATCAAAATCAACCCAGAGAATACGATGCCGTCCGTGGCGGTCAAAATTCAATTCCTGTCAATGCTGCGGTACTCGGAGGCATTCCTGGTGTTAAAAGCCGATTAGCCTCACCCATTGTCGAAGTGAGAATCGCCGCCCTCTCCGAAGCACTCAAATATGGAGAAGCTGGCTTAGATGTGATAATGCAAGCTTTGCGCGAGGAATCAATGCAGGTGAAACTTGCTGCCTATTCACTCCTGAAAGATAGAGATGATTTAAAGATAAAACCGCAGTTTCAAGACTATCTCCCTACATTTGAATTTGATGTCATCACAGTGGATGCTGAAGGAAAAGAAAACAGTCGTAGAAAGTATGCGGCTCATTACTTCCCGGAAGACTTAGGTAATGGAGTTGTGCTCGAAATGGTTTACATTCCCGGAGGCACATTTATGATGGGTTCGCCAGAAACAGAGCGAGATAGAAAAGATAAGGAAAGTCCGCAGCATCAAGTAACATTACCAGCTTTTTATGCAGGAAAATACCCCCTCACCCAAGCACAGTACCAAGCAGTTATGGGAAATCATCAATCGGAGTTTAGAGGTGAAAAACTTCCTGTAGAAAACGTAAGCTGGAATCAGGCTGTAGAATTCTGCCGGAAACTTTCTGAAAAAACAGGCAAGATTTATCGCTTACTTTCGGAAGCAGAATGGGAATATGCTTGTCGCGCCGGAACTATAACACCTTTCTATTTTGGCGAGACAATTACCACGGATTTAGTTAATTATAACGGTTATCAACCCTATGGTGCAGCGCCCGAGGGACTTGTTCGCAGACAAACGATAGATGTAGGGAGTTTTGGCCCGAATGCCTTTGGACTTTATGATATGCACGGTCAGGTCAGCGAATGGTGCAGCGATAAGGTGCACATTAACTATGACGGCGCACCGATTGACGGAAGTTCTTGGGAAACTGGAACAAGTAGTGGCGGAGTGCTGCGTGGAGGTTCGTGGAGGAGCGGTGCGGTCAATTGCCGTGCTGCCTTCCGCAGCTTCTTCCCTCGGCGCTACTCGGGCTTTTTGGGCCCGTGCAGGGGTTTTCGTGTAGCGGTTGCTTTGGCTGTCCCTTTCTCCCTGTCTTATCTGTGAGGACTCTTCTTGACTCTTTAGCCCTTTTCCCTGTTTCCTGTTTACCCTCTTGCGCCCGCTTTAATTTTTTTTTTTTGCACTCATCTTTGCACCCGATTCAAGATAGTAGGGTGCGTCGCCATCAGTAATTTGCAAATCAAATCGACAATCTCACAGCGACGCACCGCCTGCACAGAGGTGAGAGAAACCGGGTTTTTTCGATAAATCCAAACTGGGAAGCAAATATTGTGGCAAAAACCCGGTTTCTGATTTGTGCGCGTTGCTGTGAGAAACCGGGTTTTTTCGATAAATCCAAACTGGGAAGCAAATATTGTGGCAAAAACCCGGTTTCTGATTGCTGCGGGGGGCAAAAGAAACCGGGTTTTTTCGATAAATCCAAACTGGGAAGCAAATATTGTGGCAAAAACCCGGTTTCTGATTGCTGCGGGGGGGCAAAAGAAACCGGGTTTTTTCGATAAATTAAAACTGGAAGTAAAGATTATGGCAAAAACCCGGTTTCTGATTTTAGACATTATATGGCCGCAGGGATTCCCATGATGATATAATATGTCAATCCTGCAAAAAAGTCAAGCAAAATAAGTACGATCGCCCGCAAAGATTTTGAGACATTCAAGAATGCAAGTATCAGATTAGATATAGGTTGGCGATTGAGTTGACTGGCGCTCGATCGCAACTACAAACTTATTAACACAGGACTCATAAATATGATTTTAGGTTTCGATCCAGGTAAAGACAAATGCGGCATAGCTGTAATGGGTAGAGATAAGAAGGTCTGCTACCATCAAGTTGTGCTGTCGGAAGCAGCGATATCTACTATTCAATCTTTGTGCGAACAGTTTCCCATTGAGTTATTGGTAATCGGAGATCAAACGACTTCTAAGAGTTGGAAACAAAAACTGACACAGAGTTTGTCGCCAGCGCTCAAAATTGTTCAGGTGGACGAGAGGTACAGCAGTTTAGAAGCGAGGGAACGCTACTGGCAAATGTACCCTCCCACGGGACTTTCGCGCTTGATTCCCCAGGGAATGCGGACGCCACCGAAGCCAGTGGACGATATTGTGGCGATCGTCTTGATTGAGAGATATTTGAACAAAAGTTAGTCAATCTTATAACCGTTACCATTGATTCTCTTGGATTATTAAGGAATCAATATGTTTTGGTGGGCATTAAATTTTTAACTTAAATCATGTCCGGTCGAGCCATCGCAATTTTTGTAGGGGCGGGTTCACCAACAATACCTGCCAATAATTGACAATATTAAAAACCCGCCCCCATCGGCATATTATGGTTAATCGATCGGACATGATATTAAATAAAATACACCCTAAATTTAGTGAATTTATCATTAAATAACAGTTAGTGTTACTTAATGACAGCTTCGGTCAAAATTACCTTACCATTCTGGCGGACTTGCAGGCGTTGGGGATTAATCGAATAGATAATATTGCCGTTAGTCGCTTCATAACTTCCGTCATCACCTGCTGTTACTTGCATGACATTGATTTGGGTGCCATTTATTTTGCTAAGGCCGCGGTAAAAAATATCGCCTTCCTGGGTTTTGCAAATGTATATAGAAAAGTTGGGCGTTGCGAAAAATTGCACCATTTCGGCCCTCGGACATCCCTCAACTTGAGCAATTTGCAGCGGTTGATTATTGCCCAAAGTGTTGGGTGCGGGTTGATTTAGTGCAGTTGCTTCTGCTGAGGCGGTCAAAAAGCCTATCGCACTAATCCCCGCCATAACTAGAACTACTGCTTTAATGTCCTTAACTGTATCTTTATAAAACATCCTGTTACTCCTGGTTTTAACTATATAATTACATCTTAAGCTATCTTTGCTGGATATTAATAATATTTAATCTCAGAGGTGAGAGGTGCAGGGAACCCGGTATACCCTCGGTTTAAGTAAGGTGCGAACTGTGCACCTAACACCCGTGAAAATACACAAGTATGTCAATGCGATCGCAGGCAAGCAATCTCTTGTATTTATGACATTTTTAAGATTTTATGACTTGTTCACGCCGATTTGAGAAACCGGGTTTCTTCATATATTTCTCGTTACTAAACCTTTGATTTTCGTAGAAACCGGGAATCAGCGCCCCCATGTCGCGAACGGACTCTTTTATATCAATTCCGGTTGCATTGGAATGATTAAACCGCAGAGAACGCAGAGAACGCAGAGTCAATCGATTTTAGATTTTAGATTTTAGATTTTAGATTTTAGATTAAAGAATTGACCCCACGGATAAATTCGGGGGCTTGTTTATCGCATACAGGTTTTTTATTTCTGGGTCCTGAGTCTGCGAAGGAATGAATCCGGGGGCTTGTATCCTGGATGCTTTCGGTCAGAGAACAGAGAGATGAATACAGGACTCGGAAGGGCGGATTTGATATTACACGGTAATGTTTATTTGCACTTACCTATTTATTAAATAATAAAAAGGGAAACAGAAGATAGATTTTTCCTCCCATTTCCCCTTTTGAAAAGAACCGTCTTCCTGACTGCGAACCTGGTAATTAATTAATTAACTGCTGCCAATTGTTTGTCTTTGATTTCCACTGGCGCGGTTAATGCTTCTTCCAAATCCGCACAGCCGAGTTTTTCCTCCAGAATTGCCATCACTTCGCGACCGAAATCATTGGAATTACGCTGCCAAGCTTCTAAACAAATTTGCCCGAAAAAGGAACCCAAAGGCTCGGGATTCCATAGCAATTTGCGCGCTGTCCAAGGCATCAAACTCATCGGATCGTAACCCGGTTGCAGAATCTCCTTTTTAAAGGCGTATTCTTCTAAAATTGTGTGCGGCTGCAACCCGATAAAGAAAATAGCTGGTTCTACTTTATCTGCTCCGAAAATCCGCTCTAGTTCTCGGTGATAAGCAATAGTTTGCCGGATGGTTTCAAAGGTTTCGTCAATGACGTTAAACGAGTAATTAACGGAAACCACATCGTTGTAACCTGCTGCTTTTAAATCGCGACAATTTTCCAAAACTACTCGCAAGTTGTAGCCCATCCGCATTTTCCGAACCAGTTCTTGGGAACCGCTGGTGATGCCGATTTCAAAGTAATTCATCCCCGTTTTTACCATCAAATCGCACAACTCTGGTGTGAGATTGTCCGCACGGATGTAAGCGGCCCAGTGTATGTCGTCCATGCCGGCGGCGATGATTTTTTGCAATAATTCAACTGCATCATCGATGAATTTGCGTGCTGGGATAAATTGAGCGTCGGTAAACCAGAAATTGCGGATACCTCTCGAGTACAATTGCCGAATCTCCGCCACCACCTCATCCGCCGGATTGATCCGCACTTGTTTCCCCTCAATCACCGTATAAATGCAGTAACAGCAATTGTGAGGACAGCCGCGCTTGGTTTGGACTCCCACGTAGAAGTCCATATCCTGTAGATAATAGGAAAATTCTGGCCAAATGGTTTCGATGTAGTTATAGTCGCAAGCAGTTTTCTCGATGTTGGCTGGTTTTTCGTGAATTAGCTTCGCGCGCGGCACAGTTTCTCCCACCACATAACACCTTTCCTCGGCCAAATCTTCGCCCTTAATCAACTTCTCCAGCAAAGCTTCGCCTTCCCCCACCGAAACCACAGTGCCCGTGGGCAAACTGCGTCCCAACTGCTCGTAAAACACGCTCACAGCACCGCCTCCGACCACTGCACGAGCTTCGGGGCGGTATTTCCGGGCCCGCTTCAATCCGCGCTTAATCAGTCCCAAATTGCGCCAGAGTTCGGTGTAGTAAGACGCGGCTAAACGCAGTCCTCCGAGTGCTCCCCGGAACTTGATCAGGGGATTTTTGGCGTAGTAAAACTCGAAGGCATTTTGCAGCGGGTTGCCGCCCCGGCCGCCCACGGGGGCGTAAATTTGAATGTCCCGCCAAGAGAAAACTAGCAGAGTCGGCTTAAACTCGTCTATGCTGGCATCTAAAGCTTTAGCGAAATCCAGGGGGGGTACGGCACCTAAATCGAAAATGCGCTGTTCGACATCGGGAAACAGCTTGTGTACGTGATCCGAAAGATAGACAACTCCGATCGGGAAAATCGGATTGCAAGGGAGGCGAACGTACAGGACTCGGTTTTCTCGGTTTTCCATGATTGCCATATCCTAAAGTGGAACTTTTTCAGCTATGTTAATATTCTTTTAATATAACTTTACAATATGTCTAATTTTCGCAATTTGACATTAAATATTCTTAAATTTTTTTAAACTGGCTAAAAGCCGAGCTTGTTGGTGTCGATCGGCGACAGCAGCAGAAAAAAGCTAATTTTTAAGTGAATACAGCTTATTTTGACAAAAAATCTCTGCTAGGAGTCAAAAAGCCGATATTTATCCGGTTATATTTTAATAGAAGTTCGATCGGTCTCTCATGTATTAGGGAGTTGGTAGTCGGCTTTACAGTAGGCGGGATCGCCTAGTGTTAGCCTGAGAAGATAACTAAAACTTTTAGGCAAGGCTCCCTCAGCAGTTATGGCTCAAATTCTTGACCCCGTACCCTCAAACATTGACAGCAAGATTCTGTGCTGCTACGTCAACGCCACCAGTCAGATTCAGATTGCTCGCATCGCCAACATTCCTAACTGGTACTTTGAACGAGTGGTGTTTCCCGGACAGCGCTTAGTGTTTGAAGCGATGCCCGCTGCAGCATTGGAAATTCACACCGGGATGATGGCTAGTGCAATTTTGTCGGATAAAATTCCTTGCGATCGCTTGCAGATTAACGAAGGCCCCTATTCAAAGGTCAATCCTAGCAGATCCCCAGAGGCAGTTCAGGGCGATCGAACAATCATGGCCGGCCGCCCCAAATCCAGAGAAATCTCAGAACCTTTGACTGTACCGGCGCTAACCGCCGTTGATTAATCCCAGTTGTGAGTTTTGAGTTATATAATTGTCAGTTAATTGATAACTCCGCGCTCAAAATTCCAACTTCTGCAAAGCGGTAAAAACTCAACAGTTAAGAATCAAAGTTTGTGAAATGAATTTTAGATCAAAACTCACAACTGGAAATATTGTCCGGTTTTTCGTATTTCTCTGAGTTTGGTTGGCGGGCCCAAAAGCTGTGCAAAAATATCCTTAAACAGCTTCTCGAATTCAGCCATGTCAGCACAACCTCTTGCTTCTTCCCCATCTTCTGCCCCAGTATTTGAGCCGGCGGTATTCCGGCTTTCTCCCCTGATTAGAATCACGCTGTTGAGCTTGTACACAGCCCTGACAATTCCATTGCCGTTTTTGTCGGAAGTAACGAAAGCACCGGTTCCTCCCGCCGCACTCTGGGCGGGAATTGTTGTTGGGGCTGTGGGCCTCTACGGCGTGCTCAGTGAAAGGGTAATTTTGAGCGAGGAAGGGATTGAAGTCACATATCCCAAGTGGTTTCCGCATTTTTTTCGCAAGGGTTGGTCCCTACCTTGGACTGAGGTAAAAGCTCTCAAACCTCGATCGACCGGTCAAGGAGGTTTAGTTTACTATTTTTTGAGTCATTCGGGTGAAGGTTATTTGTTGCCAATGCGGGTGGCTGGATTTGGTAAATTAGTCGGTTTGGTGGAAGCAAAAACAGGTATTGATACTAGAGATGTCCGCCCTTTGTCGCAGCCTTGGATGTATCTTATTTTGCTGGGATGTACGCTGCTGCTGCTGTTGGTGGATGCGTGGACTATTGTTACGGCGATCGGGCTTAAAGGTAATCTGTAAATTTATTGTGGGTGGGCATCTTGCCCGCCCCCAATATGCAGGTTAAATGTGGAATATCTTATGATCAAACACGCACAAAAAAGAAAAACCCGGTTTCTTAAAGAAGCCGGGTTTTTGCGTATTCTATTGTTTATTTAAACTACTTAACTTCAGCCGATCGCCGACTGTTAGGTGATTCGTAGTAAACTCCAGAACCTGTATCGGAGACAAAATGACAATCCCAGTAAGAGCGAATAAAGCTCTTCCAAATTGGATCGGTTGACTTGCGATAATAATCGCCCAACACTGGCTTGATGGCTTCCGTTGCTTCCTTCAAGTGATAGTGCGGCATTGTCGAGAAAATGTGGTGGGCTACGTGGGTGCCGATATCGTGATGGATGGAATTGATGATTCCGTAGTCGCGATCGATCGTAGACAATGCACCTTTCAAGAAAGACCAATCATCTCCGCGATACCAAGGAATATCGGCTTCTGTGTGGTGCAGGAATGTTACCAAATCCAGCCACATCACGAACACTACATAGGGAACCAAGTAGAACTTGAGTAAAAACAGCCAACCAAACTGATAGGTTAGCGCGCCTAAAAAGCCTACCATCAGTACCAAGGATGCGGAACTTGTCAACACATCCCATTTTTCGGACGGACGGAAAATCGGGCTACCGGGCATGAAGTGAGAACCTACTCGATCGGGCGATCGGCGAAATAGATAAATTGGATAGGCAAATAACATCAAATAAAAGCGTCCTAGCTTTTCGTACCAAGGCATTTGATTGTATTTGCTTTCCGATACCGGATACCAGCTTTCATCGTTATCTAAGCTGCCTGTATTTGCGTGGTGGGTTCTGTGACTAATCCGCCAACCGTGGAAGGGCACGAGAATTGGAGCGTGGGACAGGTGTCCGATCAGGTTGTTGAGCCATTTGCTCTTAGAAAATGAACCGTGTCCGCAGTCGTGACCCACTACAAACAATGCCCAAAACATGGTTCCCTGCATCAACCAAAAGATTGGATAAAAGAGCCAGGAATCCAGGGTGTAGGCGATCGCATACAAACCTGCGATGATGCCAATATCTAAAAAGAAATAAGCCAGAGATTTCCATGCCGATGGCTCAAAACAGTGGGCTGGAATGGCTGCCTTGATATCTTGAAGAGTAAAAGGTAACTCTGCTGTACGAGAGGATGAGCCTTGATTGCTCGGCTGATTGAGAACAGTATTTGATTGCACGAAGTTTCCGATTTAAGCTGACTTGAGAAACCGCATTCCGCCTTCTTTTAACAGTCAATCGATTTTAGATTTTAGATTTTAGATTTTAGATTCACTCCACAGATGAATCTGGGGGCTTAAACTAATATCTAAATTTTTGGCTCTCCCGGACAGGAGTCGGGGGGTTGTATGCCCTATGCAGGTGAGGTAACATTCAACCTGCAAGGAGCCATCTTTTTACTCTGCAAGGGTTTCTAAAGTTATTTAGTTCGCATGAATAGCCCGTCCGCGATTCTCAAGCAAGTTGGCTTGTCGAATACTTGTGTCGGAAAAATTAGTGCGATCGACCCTGTTATCTGAAAAAATCTCATGTGCCCGTTGTTGGTGCGAAATGCGACTTCCATCTGAGAGTGGACATCTGGAGGAACTACCTCCAGTCTGCAGGTAGCATACAGCGTTTCGAGCAGGAATTGTGAACGAGAGTGTAGGGAAAAACCATCGATTTTAGATTGCCGATTTTAGATTCAAGCACAAGTCTCAAATCTCCCATCTCCCATCTCCAATCCGAGGGTTGGGTTTCGCACAAGTTCTACCCAAGCGACTGTTCACTACAGTTCACCAATTCTGCAAGAATTGCTAAAGCTAAGTTAATGTAACATTTCTACACACATTCTGGCAATGACTTACCAGAAAAACTTGAAAATCCATAAATTGCGGAAAGTGACGGGCGATCGCTTTCTCGCTTTGGGATTTTCTAGGTTCCAGCTTTTTCTAATATGAGCTTAGACCGTTTTACCATTTCTGGAACGTCGATCGGATAATCACCGGTGAAACACGCCGAACAAAAACTCATCGGGTCTTCGTTAGTCGCCTTCAGCATTCCATCCCAACTCAAGAAAGCCAAGGAATCAACCCCAATTTGGGTGCCGATTTCTGCGACTGACTTAGTAGCAGCAATCAACTGATCTTGATTGTCGGTGTCGATACCGTAGAAACACGGATGAGTCACCGGCGGCGAGGAAATTCTCATGTGAACTGCTGTTGCGCCAGCATCCCGCAAGGCTTTGACGATTTTGCGACTGGTAGTGCCGCGCACGATCGAATCATCGATAATAATTACCCGCTTTCCTTCCAACACATCTTTGAGAGGGTTGAGTTTCATGCGGATTCCTGACTCCCGCATTGTCTGAGTCGGTTGAATAAAAGTGCGCCCCACGTAGCGGTTTTTAATCAATCCTTCGGCGTAAGGAATGCCGGAAGCTTGAGAAAAGCCGATCGCCGCCGGGATTCCAGAATCGGGAACGCCGATAACTATATCAGCATCAGCCGGAGATTCTGCTGCCAACAAACGCCCGATCCGCAGTCGGTAGCTGTACAAACTTTCACCTTCCATCTGGCTGTCGGGGCGAGCAAAATAGATCATTTCAAAGATGCAAAGTTTGCGCTTCTGTTGCTGGCTCCAGTGGAAGGAAGCCATACCTTCCTCTGTAATCCAAACTAATTCCCCGGGTTCTACGTCCCGCAAAAATTCAGCACCGATAATATCCAAGCCGCAAGTTTCCGATGCTAAAACGTATCGTACCGGAGTTGTGGGGAGGATGCCAATTACCAACGGGCGGACGCCTTGGGGGTCGCGGACTCCCATCACGCCTTTAGGGGTGGCGATCGTCAAACTAAAGGCTCCTTGGCACATACCAAAGGCACTGATCGCTGCTTCCAGCCAGTCTTTGCCCTTGTCTACCTCGGAACCGATCGCCACTGCGATCGCCTCTGAATCCGTCGTGCTGACAAATTCGCACTTCCGAGACAGCAATTCTTCGCGCAATTCTTTAGTATTGACAAGATTACCGTTATGTGCTAGGGCCAGACTTCCCAAACGAGTTTCGACAACCACAGGCTGAGCGTTGACCACGCGCGAGGAGCCCGTAGTAGAGTAGCGAGTGTGCCCTACGGCTAAGTTACCGGGCAAGTGACCTAAACTCGATTCGTTGAAGACTTGGGAAACCAGTCCCATATCTTTGTGCAGGTGTACTGTGTCACCGTCAAAGGTAGCAATCCCTGCTGATTCCTGACCGCGGTGCTGCAAAGCATACAAACCGAAGTAGGTCAACTTGGCGACATCTTCACCCGGTGCGTAGATACCGAAAACGCCACAAGCTTCCTCGGGCTTGTCGGGTTTGCTAGAATGCTCGTCAGCCGCGAAGGAATGGTTGGGAATCATAGATGGGTGGGTTCCTAATGGGGAAGGTGGGTTAGGGGGACAGTTTCAGCGGGAAATCTTGTTTGCGAAGGCGTCGCATAACTTAACATTCCCTTAATCTTGCCACGGATCTGTCATTATTTCCAAATCGTGTAGCATTTCAGACAGAAGCGATGCGGCGTTTAATGGCATTGTAGTATCGATCGCCCCCAAATCCTATATTAACCTTAATTAACAGCGGGCGATGGCTGGGGCGATGGCTGGGGCGATGGCTGGGGCGATGGCTGGGGCGATTGTCAAACGAAGTCAGCGCAACGCCAGACTGAATAGATTGGCGATCGTGCAATGGCAAATAAATTAGAAACTTGCTTGATGGGCTTTTTCAAATATTAGAATTTAAGGGCGATCGAGCTTGACTTTTCTGTGAGATTGACATACTATATCATCATGGGAATCTGTGCGGCCATGTAATGTCATTTTGGGGGCGATCGAGTATTAAGTAATACCGACAGGAGTGAACCGTGGGATGGAGATTTGGCAGCCTGAAAAATTTTCCTACTTTACAAAGTCAATCAGCTTCATCTCCTGACAAAACTTCCTCTAAATCTCTCGCTGCGTGCAGAATTCTCACTACCTCAATATAGTTATCAAAAGACAGATAGAAAATCAGATAATTCTCAAACCCCCTAACTGACAATCTTCGCAAACCCTCCAACCGTGGATTTTTAACCGGATACAGGCGACCCATTCCCGACATTTGAGCCAATCTCGCAAATGTCTGACGTGCTGCATCAAAAAAACGCAATGCAGCATCAAGATTATTTTGAGCAATATAAGCAAAATTTTCGTCTAAATCTTGACTTGCTCTTGGTGTAATGACAATCCGTTTAGTCATTGCTGGTGTGGGTCAAGATTCTGCACCAACTGAGCCCGTTTTTGCTCCCACCAATCATCGGTAATCTCTATAGAATTGCCACTATCCAAACCAGCCAACAATAACGACTCAACCCGCGCGGCTCTTGCTTGTTCTTGGCGAATTAGGTGCAAGATGTATTCCGCTGCATTACTGTAGCCTCCGATTGCCACTTGTTCGTTAATAAAATTTTGAATTGAATCGGGAAGAGGAAGATTGAGGGTCATATTTTTTATCCTTCCTAATATGTGACCGTGGCATATTTTAACTATTATAGGACTTCTGCACGGGTAGCCAGAAACCGGTTTTTTTTGCCCAGAAGACGCGCTACAGACCGCAAAAACCCCAAAAAACCCGGTTATGAAGGTTTTGATGCGTCAAGGACTATATTTATCAACCAGGTTGAAACCGCCCAGCCTTAAAAGAAAAGTCCTCGCGGGAGACTACAGCAAAGAACCGAAAACCAGAGACTACGCGGAAACCAAAGCCACGCGAAAACCGATGTCCGAGTAACGATCGCCCGCCAAATTGCTAAGACGATACGCACTGCGACAATTCACCGCAGGATCCTTCCAGGAACCGCCACACCGCACCCGGCGATCGCTTCGATCGTTGTCGGGATGACTGCACCATTCCCAAACATTTCCGTGCATATCATAAAGTCCAAAAGCATTGGGTGAAAAATTCCCGACATCAGTTGTTTGTGTGCGGTAAAGTCCCTTCGATGCCCCAGCGTAGGGATTATTGCCATTATAATTCACTAAATCTGGGGTAATAGTTTCGCCAAAATAGAAAGGTGTTTTAGTTCCGGCGCGGCAAGCATATTCCCATTCCGCTTGTGAAGGTAAACGATAAGTCTTGCCTGTTTTTTGAGAAAGCCGCTTGCAGAATTCCACAGCATCATTCCAGCTTACTTTTTCCACAGGAAGTTTCGCACCTTTGAACTCAGAAGGGTTATTTCCCATCACCGCTTGGTATTGTTCTTGAGTTATCTCATATTGACCCATAAAAAAAGCAGGAATATTCACGGTACGCTGCGGCCCTTCATAGCTACTTCGTCCGGCTTCCGTATCGGGCGAACCCATCACGAAACTGCCGCCAGGAATTGCTACCATCTCTAGAGTAATACCATTACCAATATTTTCTATAAAAGCCTGTGCTTTTCCTTGACGGCGGTTGGCAATTTGCCCCGTTGAGTTGACTGTCACTGTTTCAAAAGTAAAGCTTTTTAAAGCATTGGAAGATTGCTGAGATTTTGGAGTTTCTGGTGCGGGTTTGGGAGATGGTTTGGGAGATGGTTTTGGCGATGGACTTTCTGCTACAGATTGTGGAGATGGTTTTGGCGATGAACTTTTGGCTGTAGTTTTTGGAGATGATTTTTGAGCTGATGATTTAGGAGATGGGGCCGCCTTGTTAGATGAAGGTGGAAGATTTGGTGAAGATGAAGAAGATTTTTTGTTCAACAAACTTTGACCCAGCACAGCTAATGCAAATCCTCCTCCAGCAAAACCCGCTAATTGCAAGAAACCTCGCCTTGTTGTGTTAGTTCGTAACGGCAAAGAGTGCTGTGGAATCACAGGAATTGTGGGAATTGGTATCGGTGCGGGAGTTTGTCTTGACTGACCTTGAAAATCTCTTAAAACTTCCTCTGCTGATTGATAGCGCTGCTGGATATCTTTTGCCAACAACTTAGATAAAATCAATTCCAATTCCTTGTCTATGGGACTTTTCAAATGTTGCTGCCAATTGCCAGTCCAACTATAACCGTGTTCCGTCCACAAACCATAAGGATGTACCCCTGTCAGTAGATGAAAAGCCGTCGCCCCCAAGCTAAACAAATCGCTGGCTGGATAAGCTTCACCCCCTTGCATTTGTTCAAGCGGTGCATAACCATGCGAACCAATTTGCGTTCCCTGTCGCGATATCACTGTTCCCGACAACTGTTTGGACACTCCGAAATCAATCAGCATTAACAAACCGTCGCTGCGACGGCGCATAATATTCTCAGGCTTGATATCTCGATGAATGATTTTTTGTTCGTGAATAAACTTGAGAACAGGTAGAAGTTCGAGTAATAGTTGCTTAACTTGGCTTTCTTGCCAAATTCCCTGATTTTGGAAAAGCGTCAACAAATTATCCCCATCCACAAACTGTTGTACGAGATACAAATATTTGTTGTCTTCAAAATAGGCATCAAGGGATGGAATTTGGGGATGTTGTCCTAGCTGTTGTAGTTGTCTGGCTTCTAGCTGAAATAATTCTACTGCTTTGTTAATCGCCCAAGTTCCCTGGACATCGGGTGCTAATTGTTTAACGACACAGGGTTGATTTAGTCTATCAATATCTTCTGCTAAATAGGTTCTGCCGAAGCCACCTTGACCGAGGAGTTTTATCATGCGGAAGCGATTTCGCAGGATGGGTACGAGTTGAAGGCCACAACTGATGCAATATGTTTGCCCGTCGGGGTTTTGAGGATTGGGGCAGTTGGGATTGATACAGCAAATCATTTATTTTAGGAATGATATTGTTTATATTGTATAGTGTGCAAGAACCCCGACTTCTGTAATAGGTTTTTACCAGAATCGTGAATTTTGTAAGAAGTTGGGGTTCTAGGGTGTGTTTTCAACCCGGAGATCCCCCCTAGCCCCCCTTAAGAAGGGGGGGACAAGAGTATTCAAAGTCAGCCCCTACTCCCCTTTTTAAGGGGGATTTAGGGGGATCGAAACTTCACGTTGTCAAACAGATCCAATCCGACGCTCGATCGCATTATAGAATCGATCGCCCATCTCACCCATCGCAACCTCAATTAACACTTGATTATCAGCACTCACAACCCGCAAAGGTAATTCAGCCCCGCCAACTAAACCGATTTTCTGCCACATTTTGGTCAAATGTTCTTGCAGGTAAGACTCCCAAATTTCTTGATTTTTCGGTGCGACTGAAACTACAATGCAGTTGCCCATTTCACCAAACAAAATTTCATCCCAGCGGCCAACATTTTCCGAATTAAAACTGAGATGAATTTCCGCACCCATTTTAGCAGAAATACAAGATTCCGCGAGGGCGATCGCAATTCCACCTTCCGCACAATCATGGGCAGAACATACCCAACCTTGGCGAATTCCATCGCGACAAACCGATTGCACTTTTCTTTCCAACTCAAAATCTATCCTTGGCGGTTTCCCAGCTACAATCCCGTGAATTGCCGCTAAATATTCCGAACCTCCCAAAGTAGGAGAAGTTTCGATTTTTGAGCTTTCCGATGGAAGTTCGGAGTTTTGGGAGGATTCACCAATTCCCAGCACATAAATTAAATCACCTTTCTTTAGCCAAGCTTGGCCAGCAAGCTTGCTCAAATCGGGAATTAACCCCACCATTCCGATTACCGGAGTCGGATAAATTGGTTGAGGATTCCCCTCAGCATCAACCGTTTCATTGTAAAGAGAAACATTGCCGCCAGTAACAGGCGTTCCCAACTCCCGACAAGCATCAGCAATCCCGCGACAAGCTGACGCTAACTGCCAATATCCGATCGGCTTTTCGGGACTGCCAAAATTCAAATTATCCGTAACTGCCAGAGGTTCAGCACCCACACAACTCAAATTTCTCGCTGCTTCCGCTACGACTGCTTTTGCACCTTCATAAGGATCGAGATAAACATAACGAGAATTGCAATCAACCGTTGCAGCAACTCCGGGAATAGCCCCCTGCGGCGCTTCCTCCTTGCTAAGGGGGGGAGAAACTTTTGGAGTTTCCCTACCTTGTGCCTTTGTAAATAGAGGAATTACCTCTTCTTCCTGTTTGCTTTCGGAAGCTAGAGAAACGGCATTTTCTCTCAGTAGATCCCCCTTAGCAAGGGGGTGTACTTCTAACCCGTTAGCAAGGGAAGAGTGGCAAGGTTCTAGCGGACGCAATCTGACAACCGCAGCATCAGCGCCTCCCGGTAAAACAACAGTATTGTTTTGCACTTGATGGTCGTATTGGCGATAAACCCAGCGTTTAGAAGCGATGGTAGGAGTATCTAAAAGCGTCAGCAAAATCTGAGTCCAAGTTTGGAAATTGCCGTTAATTTCGATACCTGCAACTGTGGATTGTGGCAGGGAATCCGCCGTCCATTCCCATGCTTTTTTAGCATATTCTGGCGGTTCTGTCAACAGTTCTCGGTGATAAATTGGCGTGTTATCTGCCAAAGCAGTTGCGGTAATTTCGGCAGCGATTTCGCCTTTAAAGAGAATTCGGACGATCGGCTCTTCGATGACTGTCCCGGCGACTACCGCGTGCAATCCCCATCTGTGGAAAATATCGATTAATTCCTGTTCGCGTCCTTTTTGGGCAACAAACAACATCCGTTCTTGGGATTCCGAAAGCAGGTATTCGTAGGGAACCATACCGCTTTCTCGAACGGGAACTTTGTCTAAATCGAATTCAATGCCGACGCCGCCTTTGGCTGCCATTTCTGATGTCGAACAGGTGATTCCCGCCGCACCCATGTCTTGGGCGGCGACGACTGCACCGGTTTTGAATGCTTCTAAACAAGCTTCAATTAAGGATTTTTCTAAAAATGGATCTCCTACTTGGACTGCGGGGCGATCGTCCATTGATTTGTCGGTCAATTCGGCACTGGCAAAACTTGCTCCTCCCATGCCATCTCGCCCAGTAGTTGAACCGACATAAAGCACGGGATTTCCGATTCCCGATGCCCCGGATTTAACGATTTCTTGAGTTTCCATTAAACCCAAGGCCATGACGTTAACTAATGGGTTGCCGGAATAAGCAGGATCGAAGTAAACTTCGCCGCCAACTGTGGGCACGCCGATGCAATTTCCATAATGGGAAATTCCCGATACTACGCCTTTGAACAATCTCTGAGTTTTAGCATCGTCTAAGTTGCCAAAACGCAGGGAATTTAAAAGTGCGATCGGGCGAGCACCCATTGTGAAGATATCGCGGAGAATCCCCCCGACACCGGTTGCTGCACCTTGGAAAGGTTCGACTGCTGAGGGGTGGTTGTGGGATTCAATTTTGAAGGCGAGTTGCAAGCCTTCTCCCAAGTCTACGACGCCGGCATTTTCTCCGGGCCCGACGAGAATTCGATCGCCCTCTGTGGGAAACTGTTTTAATAGTGGCCGCGAATTTTTGTAACAGCAGTGTTCGCTCCACATGACGCCGAACATTCCCAATTCAGCTTTATTAGGATGGCGGCCAAGACGCTGAACGATTTCTTGATATTCTTCTGGTTTGAGTCTTTCAGCAGCAATTTGTTCGGGGGAAAATGGGGATTCGGAGATGGGAGACATGGAAACTCGTTATAAACCACAGGCTTTATTCTAAATGCCCTGTGCTTGGTTAATCTAAAATCTATAATCTAAAATCTAAAAACCCAGATCCTTGCTTGGTTAATCTAAAATCTAAAATCTAAAATCTAAAATCGAATGACTTTACCTCAAAATCTCAATTTTGCTAACCAAAACTTGCGGAACCGTTCTTTTAAAGGGCTTGACTTATCTGGGGCGAATTTCAGCGGTTGCGACATTCGAGGCTGCAATTTCACCGGGGCGATTTTGAGGGGGGCAAATTTTCAGGGTGTCAGAACCGGACAAAGCCGCAGGCGGGTGAGAAATTTGATTGCTAGGGCTGGGGTGACAGCGGTGACAGTGACGGCTGCTGGGGCTTTGACGGGACTGATAGCCGGGGCGGATGCGGGGGCTGTGGCTGTGGCTGGAACCGCTGCTACGGCGATTGCTGCGACTCGGTGCGAAGCTGGAATTGTGGCGGGGGCTGTGGCTGGGGCTGCTGCTGCGATCGGCGCTAGCGGTATTGTGACATTTTTGGGCGGAGATACTCTCAGGGGAATTGTCTTATTTTTGGTTTCTGGGGTAATTCTGGGGTTAACTGCGATCGGCTTTTTTATCGCTGTTGAACAGATAGAAAAATTGTCGATAACGTCGTTTAGAAAAGCTGATTTAACTGATGCTGTATTCGATGCGGGGGTGGTTCTAGATGCAGATTTTTCCGATGCGCGAGGAGTGCCGTGGTAGACTGCACAATTACTGATTTTTTTGATTTTTTACCGAAAGCATCCAGGATACAAGCCCCCGGATTCATCCGTGGAAAAATAAAAAACCTGTATCCGATGAAACTTGCCGAACGTATTTATTCGTGGGGTGAATGCTTCAATTCTAAAATCTAAAATCTAAAATCTAAAATCTAAAATCGATTGACCCATTCCCGTAATTCTCGCACTGCTGTGGTTGCGCCTGTAGTTTGAGTGCGATCGATAAATTCCTCAACTTTTGCAGTAGGTAGCATCGGGAAAGCCCGCGAAAAATTGCACTCGGCATATTCGCCATTTTGCAATTGATAAAACTTGATGCTTCGTCCATCGTACCGCCAAATTTCGGGTACGCCTAAATCTGCATATAAATCGAATTGATTTAAGGAACTGCTGGTAATATCAATTTCCAGTGCTAAATCGGGCGGCGGATCTTGAGCAAAGTCTAATTCTGTTCTCCCTCTGACCAGTGCTTCATTCTGGATATAATAACAGGAATCTGGTTCTTTACCCGCTGCTTTTTTGCGTTTTTTGATCGTCATCGAGCCAAAGGGGTTGTACTCTAGATTGAGTTCTTCTATGAGAGTTACAATTAAGCGATCGATCAGCCTGTTGCGATTTTCATGTTCCGGTAGCGGCACCATAATTTCTAATTGACCTTGATGATAAGCAATTCTGGTGGAACGTTGGTTGCCCAGTTCCGCTAGCAGGCTTTCATATAACTGCCAACTGATATTTGGCAGTAAAACTCGCTGTTCGGGGGGCGTTGATATTGTTAGCATTTTACTTGAGTTTTAGAGCTTGAGAATATTTTAATTGATTCTTTTTTTTTGCGAACAGCACAAAAAGTATCTGCCGACAGCTACGGTCATGCGCTACTCTAGTTAATAATAGACTGTGGTCATTAGTCCTTGTTGTATGAAGTTGCGATCGTTCTTTTCTTTCCTCATTGCTGGCGTCTTGGCACTCTTAGGCTTGAGTGCCGGTGGTTTTTACTGGCTGACAACTCACACTCCCCTGAATTTGCTCGCTGGCGGGCCGACAACTACTCCGGCTGCGGCTGTGTTTGTCTCGAAACAAGCACCTTTGTTAGCTTCAATGCTGGTAAATCCCGATCGCCTCGAAGCATTGCGACAAGTTTTTGCCACTCCCGAAGAAAGAAGTCGATCGCACGCAGAATTTGAGCAAATCAAAAAAAGTTTCCTCGGCAATACAGGCCTCGATTACAGTCGAGATATCCAACCTTGGATAGGTGACGAAATTACCCTCGCCGTCACAAACCCAGATTTCGATGGCGACAGCAGCAACGGCAAACAAACCGGGTTTTTGCTGGCCGTTTCCTCCCAAAAGGTCGATCGCAGCCAAAAATTTCTTGACTCCTACTGGCGCCAACAATCTCGTGGCGATAAAACAGTGCAGTCGGAAATATATAAAGGCGTGAGAATTAATTATAAACAAGCACCAAAATCCCAGAAAAAATCTGCTTCGCTTTCGCCTTTTAATCCGTTTTCTCTGCCGACTTCCAAGTTGCCATCCAGCTTCGCAACAGCAGCCATCGGCGGTAATTTTAATTCTGGGAATAATCAAAGTTTTGTTTTATTTTCCAATAGCCCGATTGTGATTCGAGATGCAATTAATAACCTTGAAACAGCAAACCTAAATCTCAACAATACCCCCGAATATCAAAAAGCTTTGCAGCAGCTAACTCAAGGCAGAATCGCTTTAGCATTTGTCAATCTCCCGCAATCAGCAACCGAGCAAAATCCCCAAGTTTCTCTTAATTCCCTCGCAGTTGCTGTCGGAGTCAACCGACGGGGATTGCTGGCTCAAACTGCTTTAGTGACATCGCGAGAAAACACAGCTTCTCCAACGCTTTCCGAACCTGTGCAAGCCTTGCAATACATTCCCTCAGCGAGTCCTTTCGCGGTCGCCAGCACCGACTTAAGGAATTTTTGGGCTGATTTGTCATTGGCGGTTTCTACTAATCCAGAAGTCTCAAATTTAGTCGATCGCACCCTGGGAGATATTCAGCAACTTTGGGGCGTCAACCTGCCGCAGGATATATTTGACTGGGTACAAGGAGAATACGCTTTAGCAGTGCTTCCGAATTCGTCAAATGGTGCCGACTGGATTTTTGCCGCCGAAAAATCTGCTGATTCCCAACAGGCGATCGACAAACTCGATGAAATTGCCCGCAGCAAAGAATACAGCATCGGCAGCTTCACTCTGAGAAACCAGAAAATTACCGCTTGGACGCAGTTGACAACTAGCCAGAATTATGGTAAAGAAAATAATAGAAAAAGTGCGATCGAAACCGAGGCAAAAGGAGTCCGAGCCACCGTCGGCAAATACGAAATTTTCACCACTTCAGTAGAAGCAATGGACGCAGCACTAGAAGCAGCAGAAACAGTCTCTTTAGTTGCCAATCAAGATTTTCAAACCAGCATTGAACCGCTTCCGCCCTCTAACGACGGCTATTTTTATTTAGACTGGCCCTCCAGCAGGGCAATTTGGGAAAAACAAATCCCGCTGTTGAGGTTAATTGAACTTTCGGCAAGACCATTGTTCGATCACTTGCGATCGCTAACTGTCACCAGTACGGGAGAAATAACAGGAATTCGCAAAGCTACTATATTTATGCGGCTCAATTAGTTAGTAGTCAGTAGTCAGTAGTCATTAGTCAGTAGTCAGAAGTCAGAAGAAAAACAAGACATTATGCCCAATTCCCCATTCCCAATAACTAAGGACTAATGACTAATGACTACTGACTAAGGACTAAGGACTAAGGACTAATAACTACTGGCTGCTTCACATTTTTCTGTGGCCCAAAATAAGCTTGAAATACCTCTTTGGCGATCGGGGCGGCGGCAACAGAACCATAACCGCCATTTTCCACAACCACGGCGATCGCAATTTCCGGCTTCTGGGCGGGCCCGAAGGCGACATACAAAGAGTGATCCTCCTGTCCGATGACCTCCGAAGTCCCTGTTTTGCCCGCCGTCAGCGGAATCGAACCGTCATTCAATCCCTGTCCAGTACCCTCGGCAACTACCGCGATCAGTCCTTCCTTAATCACCTGAACTGTTGAAGGTTTCATCCCCGTATGTACCCGTTGAGTCTCCGCTGTGCCGGTCATAGAAGTCAAAAGATGAGGCTTCACGCGATAACCCCCATTAGCGATCGAACTCACCATTACCGCCCCCTCCAAAGGAGTCATCAACACCAACCCCTGCCCGATCGACATCGTTACCGTATCACCCGCATACCAAGGTTCTTTATAAAGTTTCTCCTTCTCCTCCGGCGTCGGGATTTGACCGTAATCGCCACCGCCTAGCCCCAAAAGATTCAAATCCGTATCCTTGCCAATTCCCAAGCGCTGTCCCCACTTAGAAATTTGCTCCGGCCCGGTACTAATCCCCAATTGATAAAAAAACGTATTGCTGCTGAAAGCCAAAGCATCCCGAAAGCCGATGTCGCCGAAACCGCCACTGTGTTCGTTAAAATCAATTCCCCCCACAGTAATGTAAGACGAAGTACCGAGAATTGAGTCCGGCGAAAATTTGCCCGACTCCAGGGCCGCGACGGAAGTCACAATTTTAAAGGTGCTACCGGGGGGATAGCCCTGCGTGGCCCGATTCAAAAATGGATTTTCCGGATCTTGAAGAGTTTTCCACTCATCCTTAGTGATTTTTCGCGTAAACAGATTGGGGTCAAAAGTCGGGTGGCTGGCCATAACTAATACCGCCCCGGTGTTGACATCCAGCGCCACTACTGCTCCCCGGCGGTTCCCCAGGGCTTTTTCGGCTGCTTTTTGCATGGACAAGTCTATGGTTAGCTGCACCGCCTCACCGGGTTTGGGCGGTGTCTCTCCCATCAGCCGCAATTCTTCATTTTGGGCATTTACTTCGATCAGCCGATCGCCCCACACTCCCGCAATCTTCTCGTTAGAGCTCGCTTCTATGCCCATTTGACCGACAATCATCCCCATCGGATATTCAGGATGAGCTTCCAAGTCGGCTGCGGTAGCTTCGCCGATATATCCGATCGCGTGAGATGCCAAACTGCCTTCGGGATAGTAGCGGTTCGCTTCTGGCCGCACTTCCACTCCCCGCATTTGTCCCACCTCTTCTGCTAGTGGCACGAACACCTCTGGCGGCATTGCTTGCTTGAGCCGCACCGGTCTATAGGATTGAGGATCGACCTCTTTTATTTTTTTTAAAATTTCTTTTGCTGGAATTTTAACCAGCGGACTCAACTTTTCTGCTGTCACTTTCCACTGTTCCGGCGTTTGTTCTTTCGGCCACAAATATACCGATCGAGCTAAATTGTTTGCAGCTAGCAACTTGCCTTTGCGATCGATAATGTGTCCGCGATTCGCCGGCATGGGCACTAGGCGAACGCGATTGTTTTCGGCTCGTTCCCGGTGTTGCTTCCCTTGTATCAGTTGCAATTCCACCAGCCGACTAGCGTGCAGGCCCAGCAAACCTGTTGCCACCAGCATTAACACGATCGCCCGGTGTATCGGACGATCCTGTTTTTTAGGAGTTTCCCCCAGGCTTTTGTCAGGAGAGTGAAATGCTGAGATCGAATAAACTTGTCGTTGCATCATTCTATAGGTAGATGTCAAATCCTAGATTTTAGATTCTTGAATTGTCAATTGTGAAGTATACATCATCAGACCGGGGCGATCGGGCCTTGACCCTTGGGGGAAGCGGAATGATTGAGCGTTAGCTATTGACTAATCACTAATTAACTCATGACTGCTTACTAATCCCCCAAGCACCAAGAAATAGCCAGAAAAATCAAGGTCAGGCTCAGCCAATTAGGCAGGTGGAGCCAGCCAGATAGACCTATAGGTAACAATACCAAGACCTGTGTCAATAGGGAACCGAGGGCCAACAGCAAGGCTAAAAGTATCAAATTTATCATCTTGACACCGTACAATTTCGGATATGAGTCGATCGCCTGTGGCAGAAATCCGAGTGGCACAAGCGAGCGCGATCGTAGAGGGATTGTCCTGATAGACATAAGGAAGATAAGCCAGGAGGTGTTGAACTAATTTAAAAAAAATTATTCTTCCTCCATAGTTTGTATTCCAGGGGCTGCGATGGGTAAATTCTGAGTTGTGATTTTAAGTTGTGACGCCAGGAGTATGGCCATGTTGTTTAATCAGGGAGCCAATTTCAAAAACGGTGCGCTCTTGGGTGCGATCGCGGCGATCGTCGCCCTACCAGTTTTAGCAGAAACAGCCAATTTCGGCACTTTAAGTTTATCGCGAGGTTTTGCAGCCCCAACAGCAGTTTTGAGAGGTTCCACAGGCGGATCCTACTCTCTATCTGCCATAGCCAACGCCGATCGCCACAAAAACAAATGTTTGGGTTTTGCCACCCCAACTCCCGACCACATCATAGTCTTGCAGCAAAACTTTTCAAAACTCACACTCCAAATCAACAGCGGAGGCAAGGACACAACCTTACTCGTACAAGGCCCCGGTAATGCGGTGCGCTGCGGAGACGATATAGGTCAGAATAAAGATGCTGGCATACTTGATTCTGACTGGCAAGCAGGCTCTTACAGGATTTGGGTAGGTACTGTCGAACCCGGAGTCAAGTCTAACTATACAATCTCAGTACAGGAATAGAACGCAGCGGCGCTGTTGGATGGAGACAATAAAATATCATCAAATTCTCCCCCAATCTCCCACTCTCCCACGGTTCCACTCCGTCATATCCCCCAATCTCCCGATCGACCGCTCACTTCCCCATCCAGTAAAATGTAAAATCGAAAGTGGCGTGTTTAACCAAAATAGGTAACTCCGAAAGTGCTAAAGACTCTTAGAGCTGACTTCAGTATAATTTTCGATCGCGACCCTGCAGCTCGCAACTGGCTGGAAGTTTTGTTTTGCTACCCCGGTCTTCAAGCCCTAGTGCTGCACCGCCTCGCACACTGGCTTTACGTGTTGGGACTTCCCTTCATCCCCCGCTTGATTTCCCACATAGCTCGCTTTTTGACCGGAATTGAAATCCACCCAGGGGCAACCATCGGCAAAAGCGTATTCATCGACCACGGTATGGGGGTTGTGATCGGCGAAACAGCGATTATCGGCGATTTTGCCCTAATTTACCAAGGTGTCACCCTAGGCGGTACTGGCAAACAAAGCGGCAAGCGTCACCCTACAGTCGGCGAAAACGTAGTTGTCGGTGCCGGCGCCAAGGTACTCGGCAATCTGCAAATTGGCAATAACGTCCGCATCGGCGCCGGTTCCGTCGTACTCCGCGACGTACCATCTGACTGCACAGTGGTAGGGATTCCCGGCCGCATCGTCTATCGATCGGGAGTGCGCGTCAATCCCCTAGAACACGGCAGTTTGCCGGATTCGGAAGCTGTGGTAATTCGCTCTTTGCTCGATCGTATCGAATCCCTCGAACAGCAAGTAAAAAGTTTGGTTCCTCAACCATCTGTCTCCTTAACTTCTGATCCCACTTCCCACAATTTCCACTCAGTATCAGAAGCTTTAAACCAAGCCAGCAATGTAGCCGTAGCCGAAAAAACACAGCTAGTTACAACCCCTAGCTGCAAGTTAAAAGATAAAGCAATTCAAGAATTTTTCGACGGCAGCGGCATCTAAAATTTGAATTGGCCAAACAGGGAATTGGCCAAACAGGGAATTGGCAATGGGGCCTGGAAGGTTATTGGTAACAAATAACCAATAACCAATAATCACTGACTAATGACTACCCAGATTTATCAGTGGAGTCGCTTTCTTCAATCTAAAATCTAAAATCTAAAATCTAAAATCGGTTGACTTCTTTTTCAAGGATTAACCGATCGCACAGACCAATTTCCCTCCCCGTCGCGCCGATAAAGCGATCGGTTTTGCGGTTCCCCCCGCAACTCCAACAAATCCACCGTTTCCGGTTCCAACAACAGCAAGCAAAAATTAGGCAGCGGCTCGATCGCATCTGGGGAAGCAGAATCAAAAGCACTAGCCTCGGCTTTGTCATCCCCCGGATGAGGCCAAGCAAACTGCGATCTAGCCGCCTCAGAAAGCTCCTGCCAAGTTGTGCACCGCGATGAACACAACTGGGCATCTGGATAATCTGCCCCTACCAAAACTAGCTTTCCAGCAATCCGAAATTGTTCGCGAGTTTTCGGGAAATACCAGCAAATTTCCCCCCAAGGATAGAGATTAATCTCCTCAGCCTTTTCACTGCGAATATCTGTAATAAACTTTAACTGATTAGTATCTGCTAAAAAGCCTCGAAACACCACAGTGCGGTTAGCCGGACGCCCGGTAGCCCGAACAGTTGCTAGTTGCAAGTAACGGGCAAAAGCAAGACTGCGGTTGCGGTGGAGGGCACGAGCTAAGGGCGATCGCCAAAGTGCTAGAGACATAAAGGAAGGAAGAAGGAAGAAGGAAGAAGGAAGAAACAGTTATCCGTGAATTCCCTGTCATGCTATTGGTAATTCTATGTCAAATTCACTCTCAAAACTCAAAACTCTTGAAACTCCCCACAGTGGCTACCACTGGGACGGTAGTTCACGCCGCTTTTTTGAAGGCTGGTACTACCGAATAACATTACCGATTCACGGACAATCCTTTGCATTCATGTATTCCATCGAAGACCCCAGAGGCGGTCAACCTTACAGTGGCGGTGCAGCTCAGATTCTCGGTCCGAAAGATAGCTATTTGTGTCGCACCTTTCCAGATGTAAATAAGTTTTGGGCGCACAGAGAAAGCTTAGGTTTCGGACATTGGGGCAAAACAGATTTACAAATTAAACCCCAATATTTAGAGCCGGCAGTATTCGACAGCAGCGTCGAAGAAGGCTATCAAGCTACTGCTACTTTAAATCAAGGTTATTTGCACGATCCGGGAAGCGGCAGCCACTGTTTTTGGCAGTACGAAATTCAACCTATCTATGGCTGGGGAAACTCTGAAGAAATCCAGAAATCTACCGCAGGAATGCTATCTTTACTGCCCGTTTTTGAGCCTGGATGGCAAATTTTAATGGCTCACGGTTTAGCCACGGGCTGGATCGATTGGAATGGCGATCGCTACGAATTTAAAGATGCTCCCGCTTACAGCGAAAAAAACTGGGGCGGTGCTTTTCCGCAAAAGTGGTTTTGGATTAATTGCAATTGTTTTCAAGGCGAAAATGATTTAGCTTTAACCGCAGGTGGTGGCAAGCGGGGCGTGCTGTGGTGGATGGAATCGGTAGCAATGATTGGTCTGCATTACCGAGGCAAATTTTACGAATTTGTGCCTTGGAATTCGCAAGTTAGTTGGACTATTGAACCTTGGGGAAGCTGGAAAATGCAGGCTAGAAACAGTCAGTTTGAAGTTGAGTTGATTGGCACTACAAACATTCCTGGTAGTTATGTGCGAACTCCTACCGAAAAAGGCATGGCTTTTTGCTGCCGGGATACGACGCACGGTGAATTGCGCTTGCAACTGCGAGAGTTGTTGGGGGGAAATGTGGAAAAAAATGGCAAGCAGCGTTCTAGAATTATCTTAGAGGCTCAAAGCTCTTTATCGGGTTTGGAAGTTGGGGGCGGGCCTTGGGATGAAGTTTGGCGATCGAATTAAGTCATTAGTCAGTAGTCAGTAGTCAGTAGTCAGTTGTCAGTTGTCAGTTGTCATTAGTCATTAGTCAGTTAATAGTTAACAGTAGTCAGAACAGCCATGATCAATTTACTCGGTTGGCAATTAGGCAAATTCTACCGCAGCCAGGGGTTACAAAAAACTTTCAAGGTGATTTTGGGACTAATTTTATGTTTGAGCACAATCTTGATGCCAGCGACAATTGCTAGTGCTGCCGGTGATTTGTCTCGCCAACCTGTCACCGAAATTACTGTTAGTTTAGGTAACGAAGCTGGGGAACTCAAATTCTTTCCCAATCTGCTAGAATTTGAATCGGGCAAGCGCTATAAATTAGTGCTAAAAAATCCCAGTTCGCAGAAACATTATTTTACTGCTAAAAACTTTGCTGATGCGAGTTGGACTCAAAAAGTTGAAGCTGGGAAAGTGGAAATTAAAGGAGCGATTCACGAACTAGAACTTAAACCGGGCGCTATGGCAGAATGGGTGTTTGTGCCGATGAAATCGGGAACCTACAACCTGCGCTGTACGGTAGCCGGACATACAGAGGCGGGGATGATTGGCAAAATCACGATCGCCTCTTAAATCCCAATCTGCGTTCAATTTCAGATTAATTACCGAAAATTCATCGAACTTTCGGCCCTCTAGACACTTTTCAAGTAGACTCTAGCGGAGCCATTGTCAGTCCAGCACGGCTCAATTGCATATGATAAAGTTCTGCTTGCTCTTGCGGGCCAACCCACACGGTGGCTTGGCCTTCGTGGTGGATTTGGTTGGCGAGTTTCCAAGCTCGATCGCTCGTCATCCCTGGAATGTATTTCGTCAAACATTCCACAACGTGCTGAAATGTGTTGAAATCGTCGTTGAGGACTATTACCCGATAGTTGGGATAAGGTTTGCGGGTAACTTGACTCGATCGAACGGGTGCTATGGTTGGTGAAGAGGTCATCGCGCGAACAGCCACTAAAACTACAAAATTCGTAAAAAAGTTACCTCTAAAATTATAACACAATTTCATATTTTTTCAACCCCTACTTGGTATTTTGATCCGCTTCGGGGTTTATTTTCACCACCGGGCCCTGCGTTAGATTTCTCCAGAAACTGTGGGGAGTAGGAGTTAGGTATCCTGCCCCCCATTGACAGGCTTTTGAGGAGAAATCTATGGCACCGCGCCGATTACACTAAAGTTAACACTCGATTGAGATCGGAAGTGTCGCCGTCAGAATACGCTTGCACCAGAAGTTGCTTTAAATCTTCAATCAGCGGATAGCGGGGGTTCGCTCCGGTACACTGATCGTCAAAAGCTCGATCGGCCATTTCCTCAACGCGAGCAAAGAAGAAATCATCACTCATTCCCTGACTGGCGATCGCCTCCTGAATCGTGCTAGGAATATCTACCTCACGCTTCAGAGCTTCCACCGCTGCGATCAACTTCTCAACTTTTTCATCTTCGGTATCGCCGCCCAAATTCAGATAGTCCGCAATTCGAGCATAACGCCACTTGCTGTTAGGATACTTGTTTTGAGAAAAAATCGCTTGTTTGAACGGAACATCCGTTGCATTGTAGCGAATTACATGGGAAATCATCAGCGCATTCGCTAAACCGTGAGGGACGTGGCAAGTTGCACCTAATTGGTGAGCTACTGAGTGACAAACCCCCAGAAAAGAGTTGGCAAATGCCATGCCGGCGATCGTAGCAGCATAATGTACTTTCTCCCGCGCTTTCGGATCGTTGGCACCATTTTTGTAAGCGCTGGGCAGGTATTTAAACAGCAAACGAATCGCTTCTAAAGCCAAACCATTTGTATACTCAGAAGCCAACACAGAAACATAAGCTTCTAAAGCGTGGGTTAGCGCATCAATGCCGCCGTAAGCAGTCAGTTTCCGGGGCATATTCAGCGTAAGTTCTGGATCGACGATCGCCATACTCGGAGTCAGAGCATAATCTGCCAGCGGATACTTAATCCCCGATCGTTCATCCGTAACAACCGCAAAAGGCGTGACTTCCGAACCCGTTCCCGAAGTAGTTGGAATTGCCACCATAATTGCCTTTGAACCCAAAGGCGGCAGTTCGTATACCCGCTTGCGGATATCCATAAACCGCATCGCCAATCCTTCAAACTCAATTTCTGGATGCTCATACATCAGCCACATTACTTTAGCAGCATCCATCGGCGAGCCACCACCAAAAGCAATAATCACATCTGGATGGAAACTATTGCAGATTTCTAAACCTTTGCGAACAGTAGCCAGCGAAGGATCGGGTTCCACATCGTAAAATGTGTAGTGATCGATGCCGATTTCTTCCAAACTCTCTGTGACTTCCTTAGTCAATCCCAATTCAAACAATGGTTTATCCGTCACAATCAAAGCACGTTTCTTACCTGCAAGATCCCTCAAAGCTACAGGAAGACAACCCGACTTAAAATAAATCTTGGGAGGAATGCGGAACCAGAGCATATTCTCGCGTCGCTCTGCTACGGTTTTGATATTGAGCAGGTGATGGGGTGTCACGTTGACAGAAATCGAATTATCGCCCCAGCTACCGCAACCGAGGGTAAGGGAGGGATCGAGGCGGAAATTGTACAAATCGCCGATCGCACCTTGAGAAGAAGGCGTATTAATCAGCACCCGCGAAGTCTCTAATTTGCTTTCAAAATAACGAATGTGTTCCTGATTGTGGGGGGCGGTGTAGAGTACAGAAGTATGTCCGTGTCCGCCAAAAATTATCAGCGCTTCAGCTTTGTCTACTGCTTCAGTAAAGTCCTTGGCGCGGTACATGGCGAGAATCGGCGAAAGTTTTTCACAAGCAAAGGGTTCTTCTTTACCTATCGTATCCACTTCTCCAATCAAAACCCTGATGTTTGACGGCACTACAAAACCCGCAATCTGCGCCACCTTTTGCACCGATTGTCCGACTATTTCGGCATTCAATCGACCATCAATTAAGATTACCCGCCGCACTTTTTCTCGTTCTTCAGCATTCAGGAAATAAGCACCGCGCTTGATAAATTCCAGTTGCACGGCATCGTACACCTCATCCACAACAACTACCGATTGTTCCGAAGCACAAATCGTGCCGTTGTCGAAAGTTTTGCTGAGCAAAATTGAGCTGACAGCCATTTGGATGTGGGCGGTTTCATCGATGATGGCGGGAGTATTTCCAGCGCCGACACCGAGGGAGGGATGTCCTGAAGAGTAGGCAGCTTTTACCATTCCCGGCCCGCCAGTTGCCAAAATTAGTTTGATATCGGGGTGCTGCATCAAAGCTTGGGAAAGTGGCACAGTTGGCTCATCAATCCACCCAATAATATCCGGTGGTGCGCCGGCTGCTACAGCAGCATCGAGGAGGATTTTTGCCGCCGCAGCCGTGCAGGATTTGGCGCGGGGATGGGGCGAAAATATAATGCCATTTCTCGTCTTGAGCACGATTAATGACTTAAAGATGGTGGTGGAAGTCGGGTTAGTTACAGGAACGATTCCCGCTAGCAATCCCACTGGTTCGGCAATGCGTTCGTAGCCAAAATGCCGATCGGACTCGATGATACCACAAGTCTTGTCGTTTTTATATTTGTTGTAAATCATTTCCGAGGCAAAATGATTTTTGATTGCCTTATCTTCGATGACTCCCATTCCCGATTCTTTGACTGCTGCTTTGGCTAAGGGAATGCGGGCGGCATTAGCGGCTAAAGCTACTTGCTTGAATATGCGATCGACTTGTTCTTGAGTGTAGGTGGCAAACTCAGCTTGGGCTGCTTTTACTTTTTGAATTAGGACTTCTAATTCTTCTAAATTGGTAACTTTCATGTGATTTTTCGTGATGTGGATTTCGGAAAAATTATTGCCTCAATCTTTGATTGGTAGGGAACCTGCAGATCGACGCAGATAATTTCAAGATTGTGGGTGACTTGTGAACGTGGCCTTTTAATTATTATATACCGCTAGCTCCGATCGCATTGACCCCGCGACTGCGAAAAATATCAACTGTTTGTTGCACGAGTTCCGGTGAAGCTGGAGGTGTATCCTTGAGTTCGTAATCCAATTTTAATTGCTCCCATTTGTATTCTCCCATTTTATGAAATGGTAATACTTCGACTTTTTCCACATTGTTCAGATTGGCAATAAACTCCGCTAATTTTTCTACGTTTTCGATGTGATCGGTGAGGTGAGGAACTAGAACGAAGCGAATCCACGTCGGTTTGCCAATTTCGCTGAGATATTTGGCCATTGCTAAAGTAGGCTCGATGGAAACATTGGTGACTTTGTAATACAGTTCGGGAATGTAGGATTTGATGTCCAACAAAACCAGATCGGTCATTTCCAGAACCGGTTTAGCAACGTCTAAAACACAGAAGCCTGATGTGTCCAGCGCTGTATGCAAACCCATTTGATGACAGCGGGTAAAGATTTCTTTGACAAAATCCGGCTGCATCAATGGTTCGCCGCCGCTGACGGTAACGCCTCCTTTCCGTAGGTAGGATTTACATTTTATAATTTGCTCGATTAAATAATCGACGGTTACTTCTTTACCATCGTGGGAATTGCGACAGTCGGGATTGTGACAGTACAGACAGCGTAACGGACAGCCTTGGGTGAAGACGATAAACCGGATTCCGGGGCCGTCTACTGTACCAAATGTTTCGATTGAGTGAATGCGACCAATTCCAGACATTTAATTTGCTGTTTGTTGGTAAGGATTTTGAGAGTAGGGATGATATCAATTCCGGTTGCATTGGAATGATTAAACCGCAGAGTACGCAGAGAACGCAGAGGAAGAGAAGAGAGAGATGAATACAGGACGATGCTAACGGATTTGAGATGAGGGAATCTCGGTGTTAACTTAAGCCGGGAAACTTGCGGATTGTTCGTTTGGTTGCTGAGGCTCGATCCCCCTAAATCCCCCTTAAAAAGGGGAGTAGGGGTTGACTTTGAGAAGTGGACGGTTCCCCTTGAATCCCCAGATAGTCTGGGGAATTCAAGAATACTCTTGTTCCCCCCTTCTTAAGGGGGGTTAGGGGGGATCTGGCCTCATGGTTTAACAGCGAAACTAGACGAAAAAAGACTTATGGAGAACCAATTATGTAGGCGCTTCTTGAGTCCCCCTCAGCTCGGACTTCGTTTGACTCTTGAGCGGTTTCAATCGCCGAGTTTTTTCTGCTGGGATTTAGACGCGTTCGTGGAAAGTCCGTTTAATCACATCTAATTGCTGTTCGCGGGTAAGTTTGATGAAATTAACCGCATAACCGGAGACGCGAATTGTTAGCTGGGGATAGTTTTCTGGATGTTCCATCGCATCTAGTAATGTTTGCCGATCGAGGGCGTTAACATTGATGTGATGGCCGCCATCGTGGAAGTAACCGTCTATAAGACTAACTAGGTTGTTAGTCCGATCGCTCTCCATTCTGCCCAAGGCTTGCGGTAGAATCGAAAAAGTATTCGATATGCCATCTTGACAATCACTGTAAGGCAGTTTGGCTACAGAAGATAAGGATGCGATCGCCCCACAGGAATCTCGGCCGTGCATCGGGTTAGCACCGGGAGCAAAGGGTTCGCCGGCTTTACGTCCGTCGGGAGTGCTACCAGTTTTTTTGCCGTAAACTACGTTAGAGGTAATTGTGAGTACCGATTGAGTCGCTACAGCGCCGCGGTAGGTTTTGTGCTGGCGAATTTCGTTCATGAAGCTTTGCACAAGTTCGATGGCTATACTGTCTACGCGATCGTCATTATTGCCATATTTGGGATATTCTCCTTCGATCGAGTAATCCACTGCCAAACCTTGCTCGTTGCGAAGCACCTTAACTTTAGCGTTTTTAATCGCCGACAGGGAGTCCGCCACCACCGACAATCCGGCAATTCCGCAGGCCATTGTCCGGTAAACATCGCGATCGTGCAGTGCCATTTCCAGGCGTTCGTAGCAGTATTTGTCGTGCATATAGTGAATGACATTCAACGTATTGATATACGTTTTTGCCAACCACGCCATCATGTCGCGGAACCTGGCTCTTACCTCGTCATAATCGAGATATTCGGTAGTAATCGGTGGGAACTGCGGCGCGATTTGGTCGCCGGACTTCTCATCTTTACCGCCGTTAATCGCATAGAGCAAAGTCTTAGCTAAGTTAACTCGCGCGCCGAAAAACTGCATTTGCTTGCCAATTCGCATGGCGGAAACACAACAGGCGATCGCGTAATCATCGCCGTATTGAGGACGCATCAAATCGTCGTTTTCGTACTGAATAGAACTTGTGTCGCTGGATACCTTCGCACAGAATTCTTTGAAGTTTTCCGGCAAGTTTTCCGACCACAAAACGGTGAGATTTGGTTCGGGTGCAGTACCGAGGTTTGACAGGGTGTGCAAGAATCGGAAACTGTTACGAGTTACCAATGTTCTACCGTCATCGCTGATACCGCCGATCGCCTCTGTTACCCAAGTTGGATCGCCAGAAAACAGAGCGTTATAGTCGGGAGTTCGCAAAAACCGCACCATGCGGAGTTTCATTACAAAATGGTCGATCAGTTCTTGCAATTCCACTTCGGAACTCGCGCCACTTTGTAAATCGCGCTCGAAATAAATGTCTAAAAACGTCGATACGCGGCCGAGAGACATCGCTGCCCCGTTTTGTTCTTTCACTGCTCCCAAGTAGCCAAAATACAGCCACTGGACAGCTTCTCGTGCATTTGCTGCCGGACGGCTAATATCAAAGCCGTAGCTAGCAGCCATTTCTTTTAACTCAAACAATGCCCGAATTTGCTCGGATAACTCTTCGCGCAAGCGAATTGTTCCCTCGTCCATCGCGTCTAGTTCGAGTGATTCTTGCTGTGTTTTTTTATCCTCAATTAGGCGATCGACGCCGTACAAAGCAACGCGCCGATAGTCACCAATTATCCGCCCGCGTCCGTAGGCATCTGGCAAACCTGTGATGATACCCGAACGTCTCGCCAGACGCATCGAGCGCGTGTAAGCATCGAATACACCATCGTTATGAGTTTTGCGATATTTCGTAAATATTTCTTCAGTTTGCGGGTCGAGCTGATAGCCGTAAGCTTCTAAACCGGCCTTGACAACGCGAATCCCGCCCAAGGGCATAATCGCGCGTTTCAAAGGTCGATCTGTTTGCAAACCTACTATTTGTTCTAAGTCGCGATCGATGTATCCTGCTGCATGAGCCGTGATCGATGTGGGAACTTTTGTATCAACATCCAATACACCTTTTTCGCGCTCTTGCTTCATTAATTCCAGAACTTTTTGCCAAAGTTGCTGGGTTTTTTCGGTTGGTGCTGTGAGAAATTCTGCATTCCCTTCGTAGGGGGTGTAATTCTTTTGGATGAAGTCTCTGACGTTGACTTCGTTTGTCCAGTTGCCTTCAGTAAAGCCGTGCCATTCTGCAAACATAGCTTGCTTTCACCTCAATTTTTTATTAGCGATCGATCTTTTTTGCTTCGACCACTATATCTAGTATATATTTAATTTCAATATTTTAAATACCCGGTTCGCTATTTGTTACAAAAGTTGACTTGCTAATTTGGTGGGAAGAATTAAGATAGATAGTAGGCAGAACCTCCTCGTGAATTGTTGAGGAAGCTCTGACCAAAGGGGTTCCCGAACTAACACTTAGACAACCCAAATGTTGTTTAAGGGCGGGCGTGTCGGAAACGGGCAATGAGATTTTTTTTTTCAGGAACCGCAAACACCCGAAGAAGATGAAGAAAAAGCAGAAAAAAAGCAGAAAAAGAGTTCGGATTTGATTCGGTGATAGTTATCGAAAGCAGAGCAATATTAATTGCTGATTAATTGAAGTAGGGTACTATGCAGATAAATTCAATGAATCAAAGCACTGCGAGCGATCGGGCTCACGATATTTGGAAAGAACAGCGTCATCCGCTCGATCGGATTTTTCGGCCTCGCTCCGTGGCTGTAATCGGCGCAACAGAGAGAGAAGGAAGCGTTGGACGAACTCTCCTGTGGAACTTGATTCGGAATCCGTTTGGCGGCACAGTTTTTCCAGTGAATCCGCAGCGCCACAGCGTCTTGGGGCTCAAGTCTTATCCTGACATTGCTAGCGTCCCGGAAGTAGTGGATCTGGCGGTGATTGCTACGCCGGCTGCTGGGGTGCCGCAAGTGATCCGCGAATGTATCGCTGCTGGGGTGAAAGGAGCAATTATTGTTTCTGCAGGCTTTAAAGAGATTGGTGCGGCTGGGGAGGCTTTAGAACAGCAAGTTCTCGCCCAAGCGCGTCTGGGCGGAATGCGGATTATCGGCCCAAATTGCCTCGGTGTGATGAATCCTGTGGTTGGGCTCAATGCTACTTTTGCAGGTACGATCGCCCGTCCGGGTAATGTCGCTTTCATCAGTCAAAGCGGCGCCCTCTGTACTTCGATTCTCGACTGGAGTTTGGGGGAAAATGTCGGTTTTAGCGCCTTTGTATCGATCGGCTCTATGCTCGATGTCGGTTGGGGCGATCTGATCGAGTATTTCGGGGACGATCCCCATACTCACAGTATCGTTTTGTACATGGAATCTATGGGTGATGCTCGTTCGTTCCTGTCCGCCGCCCGCCCAGTGGCGATCGACAAACCGATCATCATTCTCAAGGTAGGACGTACCGCCGCCGCCGCCCAAGCCGCCGCTTCCCATACGGGAGCTTTGACGGGTAGCGATGACGTGCTTAACGCTGCTTTCCGCCGCTGTGGCGCGTTGCGCGTACATACGATTTCCGATTTGTTCGACATGGCAGAAATTCTGGCCAAGCAACCGCGACCGCAGGGCAACCGCCTATCGATCGTCACCAATGCCGGAGGCCCAGGGGCGATCGCCACTGATGCCTTAATTAGCGACGGCGGTGCCCTGGCAGATTTGGCACCGGAGACGCTGCAGCGACTTGATGAGTTTTTGCCACCTCAGTGGAGTCATCACAACCCGATCGATATTTTGGGCGATGCTAGTAGCGATCTTTACGCCAAAACTTTAGAAGTTGTCGCTCCCGATCCCAATAGTGACGGATTGCTGGTCATCCTGACGCCACAAGCGATGACAAATCCCACCCAAACCGCAGAAAAACTTAAGTCTTACAGCAAACTCGGAAAGCCCTTATTAGCAAGCTGGATGGGCGGTGTGGAAGTGTCAGCGGGAACGCAAATTCTCAATCAGGCAAATATTCCGACTTTCCCTTATCCCGATACCGCCGTCAGGTTATTCAACTATATGTGGCGGTACACATACAACCTGCGCGCTATCTACGAAACGCCATCTCTCCCCGCTGATTGCGAACTCGATACTTCCGGGTGTGCTACTGCTGCGAAGATTTTGACTGCCGCCCGTCAAAACAATCGCACTCTATTAACCGAGTACGAATCAAAACAGTTGCTAGCAGCTTACGGGATTCCCACCGTAGCGACAGAAATTGCAGCGAGTGCGGCCGAAGCTGTGGAAATTGCCGAGATCCTCGGTTATCCAGTGGTGCTAAAACTCCATTCTGAGACGATTACTCACAAAACCGATGTGGGGGGCGTCCAACTAAATTTAGGCGATGCTAAGGCTGTAATTAGTGCCTTTGAGGCGATCGCCCAGCGGGTACGGGCGATCGATCCTGCAGCGTTTCTTGGCGTAACCGTGCAGGCGATGGTGCATTTGGAAGGCTATGAACTAATTTTGGGTAGCAGTATTGACCCACAATTTGGGCCGGTGATGCTGTTTGGTTCCGGCGGACAATTAGTGGAAGTCTTTCAAGATCGATCGCTCGCACTTCCGCCTTTAAATACCACCTTAGCGCGGCGGATGATGGAGCAAACTCGCATCTATAAAGCTTTGCAAGGAGTGCGCGGCAGATCGGCAATTGACCTGGTACAACTCGAACAGTTATTAGTTCGTTTCAGTCAACTGATTGTAGAGCAACCTCAAATTGCCGAGATTGATATTAATCCGCTGTTGGTTTCTCCTGAAGGTGCGATCGCTCTTGATGCCCGTGTTGTTCTGCAAACAACGGAAAACCCCATTTCAACGGCGATTCGCCCCTATCCTACGCAATACGTTCAAAAATGGTCAACGGAGGGCGATCGTCCCATCACCATCCGTCCGATTCGCCCAGAAGATGAGCCGCTGATGGTGCTCTTCCACAAAGAACTTTCCGAAGAGAGCGTGTATTTGCGCTACGCTCACATGGTAAAGTTAAAGCACCGCATTGCTCACGAACGTTTGACCCGGATTTGTTTTATTGACTACGATCGCGAAATGGTGTTAGTAGCCGATCGTCCAGACCCGGAAACCTCAGCACACCGGATTTTGGGAATAGCGCGTCTGAGCAAACTCCACGGCACAAACCAAGCCGAATTTGCCCTCATCGTTAGCGATAGCTATCAGCAGCGCGGTTTGGGAACAGAATTATTGAGGCGGATGTTGCAAATTGGTCAGGAAGAGAAATTAGAGGCGATCGTTGGCTACATTCTTAATAGCAACTACAAGATGCAGAGCCTCTGTAAAAAACTAGGATTTGAACTCCACCCAGACCGAGACGAAGGAATGTTGAAAGCTGTTTTTGTCTGCTAAGCTGTGGAGCATTTAAACCACTAACGAGGCTTGTATGGTGCGTCAGGAGTGAACACTTACGCGCTTATGCGGGAAACACTTCTGTACGCTGGGCACCCTACAATCGTCTTTTAAATGCCGAACAGCTTAGGAATGAGAATTAAATAACTTCCACTCTTGAAAGTGGGATGGGCCTAAGAGCCCGTCCAAAAAGGACGGGCTCTTAGGCCCATCCCACAATAACAATTAAAATTGTAAGTTATTTAATTCGCGATCCTTAATAGCAAGTGTGGTTAAACTGATATCTTGCACCATTCTCAATTAGCCCTAGGGGCGGGTTCGCCAACAGCCTTAAAGCTTGCAAATAGGTTCTATAAACCCGCCCGACCCCACGAAAAATCCTCTTATTGATATTGCTGCAAGATGTCAGGTTAAATAATTCTCATTCATCACCACTAAAGTCCTCACTACAAACCGATAAAGTTTGTAGTGAGGACTTTAGTCCTCAAACTAAGATGCTACTAAGCCGCAGCCAAATTTGCTGCTGCAAACTCCCAGTTAGCCAAATTATCCAAGAAATTAGTAATGTAGTCGGGACGGCGGTTTTGGAAATCCAAATAATAAGCGTGTTCCCACACATCCAAAGTCAGCAACGGAGTTTGGCCGTGTGCTACCGGGGTGTCAGCGTTAGCAGTTTTGGTAACTTTCAAAGTGCCGTTGTCCAAAACCAGCCAAGCCCAGCCGCTACCGAACTGAGTTGTCGCAGCAGTCTTGAATTCTTCTTTGAATTTGTCGAAGCTGCCGAAGTCGGCGTTGATTTTCTCAGCTAAAGCTCCTGTCGGAGTGCCACCGCCGCCCGGTGCGAGGGAATTCCAGAAAAAATTGTGGTTCCAAACTTGACCTGCATTGTTGAAAATGCCGGCTTTGGATGGGTCTTTAGCAGATTCCTTGACAATTTCTTCAAGGGATTTGCTCGCCATTTCAGTTCCTTCAATCAGTTTATTCAGATTGGTCACGTAAGCAGCGTGGTGCTTGTCGTGGTGGAACGAAAAAGTGTTGGCCGACATATGAGCTGGCTCTAGGGCGTCAGCGGCGAAGGGTAACGGTGCAAGTTCAAATGCCATTGTGTTCAATCCTCTCTGGATTACTTTTGGTTTTTGGGCTAACTTTCCGGCTTTTGTATGATTAAAGCCGAGAGTCCCTAGCTTGAGTTTATCAAGCTGTGGTAAATAATTCTTTACAATTTTCATATTTTATAGCAGTTGGGGCATTTCAGCATTCAGACTTGTATTTTTTAGATATCAAAGCTACTTATTGCAGCATTCACATAGCATAAACTATCACTAAATGTCAAGCCACCTGGGTGGCAAATAAAAGTGTGTGTGAAATTGTCAACCAATCGAAATTTTATGAGACTGATAAAGAGATTAAACCTGTAAATTGCCATAGATTAACCTAAGTTCAATTAAGCTGTAAGAAAGCCAAACAAGTTGCAGCATATGTCAATGGAAAAGCGTTTAAACAACTCGTCGAGTAACCCCCCTCAATGGTTGAATTTGCAATTAATCGTCACCGGTCTGGAAACAGTCCAAGACTTAATTGTAATTTCCCTATGTATTGGTTTGTTTTGTTTCATGGTGCTAGAACTGCGAGAAATGTTCTTCTCGCTGCTACCTCCTTTGAATTTCCAGGAAGTCACGGCAGATATTTTATTTCTATTAGTTTTAGTGGAATTATTTCGGCTGCTAATTATTTACTTGCAAGAAAAAAGAGTTTCGATCGGCGTAGCTGTGGAAGTTTGTATTGTATCAGTTTTGCGAGAAGTGATAGTGCGGGGAGTGCTGGAAACTCCCTCGGTTCAAATATTATCAACAGGCGCATTTTTGCTGGTTTTGGCAGTGTTGTTGGTAGTCCGAGTTTGGTTGCCGCCAACCTTCGAGGGAATTGACCCGGAACGTCGCATGGCTAGCAGAAAGAAAAATTTTTCAGACAATGAATCTTCTGTCGCATCTGTTGCAGTCAATAGCAAGTTTAATTCTCATTGAATATGTCATGACAGGCGATTTTAGATTTTAGATTTTAGATTTAGTCTTTTATCGCTTGTCACGTTACAGCTATCATTTCGCGTAAAACTGAGATTTTGCACCATTGTCAAGAACGGGCTCTGGGGCCCGTTCCACAAAGAGTAGATTTTCTTGTGGGGAGTAGGGGTTGGGCAGGAGAATCCACCCAAAAAAGAATTATTGAGAATGGTGCAAGATGTGAGTTCAAATCAACCTGATAACGTTGGCAGTGAAGACTACATTCCTCTGTATTTTCAGAGGAATGTAGTCTTCACTACCAAGACAAGGTTCATCAGTCATTCCCAATTATTCAAATCTAAAATCTCAAATCTAAAATCTAAAATGGTATTACCCGTTAGCCTGCAATTCCTGCAAGCGGGCAAACACTTCTTTAGAGTGAATCGCCGGATTAATCTTCACAAAAGTTTCCCGCAAAATACCTTCAGGGTCAATAATAAAACTGTGTCGCGCGGAGATAAAACTCATCCAAGAACCGTAAGCTTTACTCACTTTACCGTCGGTATCAGCTAACAGTGGAAACTTCAAACCTTCCGAATCGCAAAATTCCGCGTGCGAGTTGACATCATCAGCGCTAATACCGATAATTTGAGTATTTTTTGCCAAGTATTTCGGCAAGTCTTCCTGAAATCGACGCGCTTCGATCGTACATCCCGAAGTAAAGTCTTTCGGATAAAAATAGACTACCAGCCACTTACCGCGATAATCGGACAGGGACACTTGTCCGTCGCCGCTGTTTGTCGGCAAACTAAAATCCGGGGCTGGTTGATTCACCGCCGGAAGCTTGCCACCTAGGGCAAATGCAGGTGTGGCAAAATTGAAACTTAGAAAAACTAGACAAATTGCCAATAAAGTGGTAAAAAACTTGCGACGGGGCATCATAAATTTAGAAGTAGAACTGTACTTAACACAAGTTTACAGTTTTCTGATTAAATGGGTAGGGGCAATTCGCGGATTGCTTCTAAAACCCAACGATCACTCACTCAAATAGCAATTTACCCATGAGCGCTGCACTCCCGTTAACAGGCAAAGCTATAGTAGTCCAGATAATTAACGGTCAACCCGTTACGATCGAAGTAGACGGCACTAATGCCCCGATTACTGGGGGAAATTTTGTTGACTTAGTTGAACGAGGCATTTACGACGGGGTGATGTTTCACCGAGTTGTGCGCCAGCCAGAGCCTTTTGTAGTGCAAGGAGGCGATCCGCGCAGCAGAGATAGGACAATTCCAGCGAGTCAATTGGGAACGGGTAGTTTTATTGACCCTGATACCAATCAGGCGCGTTTTATTCCTTTGGAAATTACGCCGCAAGGGGCCGCGCAACCTGTTTACAGCCAAGTTGTAACCCAGACGCCGCAGTTGCAGCATAATCGAGGGGCTGTGGCAATGGCTCGTTCTAATGCTTTGGATTCGGCTTCTTCGCAGTTTTATTTTGCTTTGGATGATTTGCCATTTTTGGATGGTAATTATGCTGTTTTTGGTAACGTTATTCAAGGTTTTGAAACGGTGAATGCGGTGCAGCAGGGCGATCGCATTTCAACTGCAAAAGTCGTTCAAGGAATCGTTCCCAGTCGGGTTTCTAGCATAGTTAGCGATGTTAATGCGCTCAACGCTTTAATCAATAGTACCAATTTCGTAAATCTATCTTTGGGAGCGCTCAGATTGCCAAACACCCCCAACAACTATCAAGTCACTTCCCAAGACTCTCAGCAAAATCCCAGCGGTGTACTGGGAGGTAGTGCAAACGATCGCATCATCGGTTCACCGACTGATGATGCAATTAACGGCAGCCAAGGCAACGATACTATCACGGGCGAAGCGGGTGACGACTTTCTTAGAGGCGGCAAAGGTAACGACTCCATTAGCGGAGGTGTTGGCGACGATATTATCAACGGAAATCTCGGCGACGATATTATCAATGCCGATGCTGGTAACGACTTTTTGCGAGGCGGCAGAGGAAACGATGTTTTAATCGGTGGCGATGGTAACGATTTTTTGATTGGCGATACTGGCAGCGATACTCTCACTGGTGGTGGCGGTACTGATACGTTTGTTCTGGTTACGGGTGAAAATCTGGAGTTGGATGGGGCGAGCGATATAATTCTTGATTTTAGGCCTGGAGAGGGCGATCGTATTGGCTTAACCAGCCCTTTATCCAACACCTCATTCACCCAATCAGGCAGCAACACACTCATTCAATTTGGAGGAGTGACTTTGGCTGTGGTTCAAAATGCCGCCCCTGCAGCAGTTCAAAATGCTGCTTTTGCAATTAACTTTTCTACTGCTTTCCTTGTCGATAACTTGCCCCCCGGAGACGCCGCCTTGAGAGTTGGCTAACTTTAACAAGACTCACGCCCTAATTATAGGTGTAGGGTGCTCTTCGGTGCACCTTACCTGATTATCAATTCCCAATTTCCAAATTCAACTAATACCATAGCTGACTAATTTTAGAAACCGCATCTTGATAAGAATCCATTCTCCCCTGCTGCTTAAAAAGCCCTGCTGCCTTCTGGAAATCCTCAAATGCTCCATGAACCTCTCTCAATTTATATCTAATCACTCCTCGGTTAAAGTAAGCTTTAGCAAAATCGTTATTGAGGCGAATTGCTGACTCAAAATCAGCTAGTGCTGCTAGGGAATTCTCCATTTGCAGGCGGATAGCACCTCGGTCAAAGTAAGATTGAGCTAGATTAGGGTTGAGCAGGAGTGCCGAGTTGTAATCTGCGATCGCCGCAGTATAATGTTTTAAACGAGTCAGCATAAACCCCCGATTGCTGTAATACTTGGCTCGGTAAGGATTGAGTTCGATGGCTGTAGTTAAATCTTCGATCGCCGATTGCTTATAGCCTAATTTGTAGCGGGCCACACCGCGATCGTTGTAAGCTGACGCGAATTGCGGATTAATGTTAATTGTGGCAGTAAAATTTTTAATAGCGCCGTCCAAGTTTTGTTGTTCGAGATTTCTTAAACCCTGAGTGTAAAACTTTTTGGTACTAACTTTTAAATTTGCCTCTTGTCGGGATTCAGCTTGCTCCCCCGAAAATACCCCGGAAATATTAGTGAATCCCAAAGATTCGATCGAATTGAAAATAGTTGTGACAACTAATTGGCTTGGGAGAAGGGGGATAGTAGGCATGGGAGAAGTGGTGTTCAACTGTATGCTGTCATTTTCCTCCATACTTCAGCTACTGACAGTGATATCCGTAGTGTCAGGAACGTGATAACTTTGATGAGATTTGGTGATGCTGGGGCATTGACTTGTGTGATGAAAGTTGGGCTTAGTTAGTGATGCCGATCGCACTTCAGAACAAATGCGTCTAGAACCCTTTAAATATAAGGTTTTCCGCCTAGATTGGCGGTTTCTTTCTTCCCATATTGAGCAGTTCCTACCGGGATTATTGGCAGGTATGCCCCTGGGAGAGCGATCGCAACTGTCGGCAGCAAGTATTACTTTGTAGCGATATTCGATCGGGATTTGTCCATCGGACACGGCCATCTTAAACCCGGTTTTTACTCACGCCCCGAGCACCATTCTCGCTTAACAGGCCCGACGGCCTGTTCCACAAATTACTAATATTTTTGAGTAATATTGCTGAGGAAAGTTGCCGATTATTTGCTATGCTTTGATTAGACATCAATAATTTATGGCACAAATTAGTGTCAATGAAAAAAGTTATGAGGTTGAAAATTTTCTTCGCTGCATTGTTGGCGATCGTCCTGTTCACTCTCTACTTAACTCCTCCTGTGATGGCAGCGAATGGGGAGGATTTGAGTCACCTATTAAAGGATAATTGGTGCGTCAGTTTTTTGTGGAAGCAATGCGATTTGAGCGCTGTCGATTTGCGGGGCGCTAATCTCCAAGAAGCCAATTTGAGCGGCGCTAATTTGTCCGGCGCTAATTTGTCCGGTGCTAACTTAAAAAATGCGGATCTTTCTGGCGCAGACCTCACCGGCGCTAATTTAGCAAATGCTGATATTCTAGGCACGGATCTCAGTCGAGCCAATTTGACAGAAGCTAATTTCAACGGTACCAAGTTGTGGGATGCTAATCTGACTTTGGCAAATCTGAGCCGCGCCAATTTACAAGATGCTAATGTCTTAGATTCTCGACTTTGGGGAAGCAATCTTACCCAAGCTAACTTAACGGATGCGACGCTGCACGGTGCTGACTTGCAATATGCTAATTTGGCAGACACTAATTTAACAGGTGCTGACTTGCACAGCTTCTTTTTCCGAGGTTCCAAACAAGTCACAAATTTGAGCAATGCTAATTTAGAAGGCGCTATTTTAACGGGAGCAAATCTCAGAGGTGCGGTGCTGGCTGGGGCAATAATGCCGGACGGGTCTATTAATGAAGAAAGTGGCTTTAATTTACAGTAGAGTAAAATTAAAGTCTGCTTGAATAATTTCAACAACAGGCTTTCGGGCTGATTTCGCATTATCGGGTGTAGCTGCGCCCATTGCCAACAGCTTGTTGAGGATGCTGTCAATCGATTTTAGATTTTAGATTTTAGATTTTAGATTGAAGCCTTGACTTGCGCGAGATAAATACGTTCGGCAAGTTTCATCGGATACAGGTTTTTATTTCTCCCTCCTGAGTCTCCGAAGGAATGAATCACGTGGCGGGTATCCTGGATGCTTGCGGTCAAGATATCAATTTAAACCAGGGTGCGATCGACCTTTTAACTCCCAACCAGTAAATCTCGCTAAAATCTTAAATCTCAAACCGAACCTGCGCGCATCTGTTACAATTTTCAACAAAGCCAGAACAGCCCCGAACCTGAAGTCGCCTGCCTAGGGATACCAGCCCCCGACAGGAGTCGTGAATAACAAAAATATTAGATATTTAGTTTAAACTCCCAAATTCATCTGTAGAGTCTCTCTAAAATCTAAAATCGATGGGCTGTGGACTCAATCTAAAATTTAAAATCTAAAATCTAAAATCTAAAATCTAGAATCGACTGATGGAAACCCTGCAAACTCAACTTTACGAACTCGCACAATTTGCTAATAATTTAGTAAATACGCAACTGACAAACCTCAGTTTAGTCAGCGTCGGAGTCATCTTTCTGGCAGGGTTGCTAACGAGCTTAACGCCCTGTATGCTTTCAATGTTGCCGATCACGATCGGCTACATCGGTGGATACGAAGCAAAAAGTCGCCTGCAAGCAGCAGTCCAGTCTGCGTGGTTTTCCCTGGGATTGGCCACTACCCTTGCGGGTTTAGGCATTGTAGCATCATTTGCCGGACAAGTTTACGGCAAAATTGGCCTGGGTTTACCGATTCTTGTCAGCATTATTGCTATTCTAATGGGGCTGAATTTACTCGAAGCTTTACCCTTACAAATGCCGTCTTTCGACGCTGTGGGGTGGGTGCCGAAAGATTTGCCGGCGGGTGTGCGATCGTACTTATTGGGCTTAACTTTTGGTTTAGTAGCCTCTCCCTGCAGCACGCCGGTTTTAGCTACACTCTTAGCTTGGGTTTCCAAAACGGGAGATACAGTTTTAGGTGGTGTGTTACTGCTGTTTTACGCTGCTGGCTACGTCGCTCCGCTAATCATAGCAGGCACTTTCACTGCTAGCATAAAAAAGCTGTTAGAATTACGTCGGTGGTCGAGTTGGATTACGCCTGTTAGCGGCGTTTTGCTAGTAGGATTTGGCGTTTTCTCTCTGCTTTCCCGCATCCTTCCCGCGTAACTTTCGTTCTCAGGAATTCAGTCCTTATTGAGAGATATAGCAATCACTATGGAATGCGTGAATTAAGTTTTTTTTAACGAACCGCGAAGACGCGTTAGGCGAAGCCGCGCGTAAGCGCTAGAACACGAAGGAAGAAAGAAAGAAAAGAGAAAGAATTCAAAATTGATTGAGACTTTTTCAATAAACATAATAATATTTTGTTCATCTTTTTTTTCCCTCCTTTCTCTTCCTTCTCCCTTCTTCCATCCGTTACATCTCGTACAGTGCTGGTTGCCGAACTTGCTGACATCCGTTACATCCCGTACATTGCTCGTTGCCGAACTTCCTCCATAATTACCAATGACATCAAAAGAAGTATTTCTATCAAAACTCTCAAGCTGGGCGACTGCCCCTCAAAAGTTTTTCAAGCGAGAAATCTTGCCGGTGCTCGCAGATTTGCGGCTGGCCATTATCTTGCTGCTGACGATCGCATTTTTCAGCATTTCCGGCACTGTCATCGAACAAGGCCAATCAGTACCCTTTTACCAATCTAACTATCCAGAACACCCTGCTTTGTTCGGCTTCCTAACTTGGAAAGTTGTGCTAATTGCAGGACTTGACCACGTATACCGCACTTGGTGGTTTTTGTCAATCCTAATTTTGTTTGGCAGCAGCTTAACAGCTTGTACATTTACCCGACAATTTCCCGCACTAAAAGCCGCCCGCCGCTGGAAATTTTATGAAGAACCAAAGCAGTTTGAAAAATTAGCTCTCAGTGCGGAATTAGAAACAGTTGCTTTAACTTCGTTAGAACCACTTTTGCAGCAAAAAAACTACCGCATATTTCGAGAAGGCGAAAAAGTTTATGCCCGCAAGGGAATAATTGGCAAAGTCGGCCCGATTATTGTTCACGCCAGTATGCTAATTATTTTAACTGGGTCGATATGGGGCGCAATGACGGGATTTCTCGGTCAAGAAATGGTTGCCAGCGGCGAAACATTTCAGGTGCAGAATATCTTGGATGCGGGGCCTTGGGCGGGGCCGCAAATACCGAAGGATTGGTCGATGCGAGTTAATCGGTTCTGGATTGATTATAGTCCGAGCGGTGCGATCGACCAATTTTACTCTGATCTGTCAGTTTTGGACAAAACAGGCCAAGAGGTCGATCGTAAAACCATTCACGTTAACGAGCCCCTCAGATATCGGGGAGTCACATTTTATCAAGCAGATTGGGCAATAGCCGCCGTGCGAGTTCGCCTCAACAAAAGCCCGGTTTTACAATTGCCAATGGCTCAGCTAGACACCCAAGGTAAAGGCCGAATTTGGGGTGCTTGGATTCCCACAAAACCAGATTTGAGTGCGGGAGTTTCTCTGCTAGCAAAAGACTTGCAAGGAACGATGTTAGTGTACGGTACGGATGGCAAATTGTTAACTACAGTTCGCGCCGGCACGGCGGTGGAAGTTAACGGAGTCATGCTGACAATTGACGAAGTTGTAGGCAGTACGGGATTGCAAATTAAAGCCGATCCTGGTATTCCGATCGTTTATACTGGCTTCGGGTTGCTAATGCTTAGTGTGCTGATGAGCTATCTGTCTCACTCGCAGATTTGGGCTTTGGAAAAGGACGGCAAACTATACGTCGGCGGGCGCACAAATCGCGCTCAGGTGACTTTTGAAAGAGAAGTTGTGGAGATTTTGGACAAGTTGGCAGAATCGAAACAAGAGGAAGAAAAGAGCGAAATAGCGCCGACTTCTCTAGCTAGTCAAAATTAATTTTATGGTGGGCATTGCCCACCATTGATGTCAACAACCAGGTAAAAGGTAGTATCAGTCTTCTGTCTGAGTCACAATCCCCTCGATCTCTCTTAGCCCCCCTTAAAAAGGGGGAAGAGCATTCAAAGTCACGCCCTACTCCCTTTTTAAGGGGATTTAGGGAGATAGAGACTCGACTACAAGCGACCTTCATTATGGGTTTGAGCCTGGTTGGTGACACGAATGCAATAGATTTTATATCGGAAAATAAGTGAATTTACGTAAATTATGGTACTGCTAATCAGGTAATTTTTAATAAAAGTCAGTGACTATACAATTGTAAATCTTCACAACAAGAGATATCATCTACCCATAGTTATTTAAATTTAAAAAAACTCAATAACTATGGATCAACTTATCCTGGTATTTTTTTATGCCAATTATCGTTCCTTTTGTCCTTCAAACAGTTTTACCTATACTCAGTGCGCTTTTCGCTCTTTTGATTCCTGTACTGGCTCCTGTTATCAAGTTCGCTCTGACTCGCATTCCCAAAATTCCCTCATATATTCGGCTCCTCAAAATTTTGTATTCAGATATTGACTCATCTGCCACAGAGCGAAAAATTATTACTGTTGGACTACTGGTAATTAGTAGCATTGTGACTTTCATGGCTTATTCCGTTATACCTTGGACGGGTGTACCCCTGATCGGTGCTATTACCAGTCCCATTGCTGGCGCTATTGCTCTTGTGGTGGCACTGGCACTTTTAGATATGATTTTTGACATGAATAAAGGCTATTACTTAGAGCGACTAAGAGGAAAAGGTTTTGCTGGATTAAATGACATAGAAACCGATATTAAAGATTTAAAAGATATTTTTGGCAAATCCTGGAAGAAAGTTAAATCTACTATTAACGATGCCAGCCAGAAAATTTATGAAGAGGGCTGTAAGCGTGGCATCAACTTTAGTGATAAATCTTATCAAAGCTATATCGATCGTGAATTAGAAGGATTGAATGTATATGTTGGTAAAAATTCAGTTGCAGAGTATGAAGGTATAAGTGCCGACTTATTAAAGCAAAATAAGGGGCAAGATTGGACAAAAGATGCTTTTGCACTAGGGACAGGTGCAACTGTAGGGGCTTTGGCTGGTGTTGGCGCTTCAGCAGTTGCGACCTCAGTATTTGCGCCGGCTAGTATTTGGACAACTATCCACAGCATTCCTTTGATTGGGGGCTTGGTGGGCAGTTCAACGGGTATTGTTGTCAGTGCAGGGTACTACTCATTACTAACATTTGCTGCTCCTGTTGGACTGGGAGTATTAGCAACTGTCGGGATTTACAGCGGTCTGACGGGCTGGAAAAATCAAGAAGAAGCGGCCAAGATGAGCAAGTTTTTATCAGAGATAATTATTGCTGCTTTACCAATGGCTTGGATTGATGGTCAATTAGATGACAAGGAGGAAGATACTATAGATAGATTGATGACTACCTCCGGTATGAGAAAGGAAGAGCGAGATTTAGTTCGCAAAGCCATAGAACAACGGCAAAAATTTGATGAAATCATGACAACGAGTATTCCTTTTGATGAAGAACATCGGGAAAAAAGTTGTAGTCAAAGCAATAAAGAGCGACTAAAGCATCGCCTAATATTATGTACAGCTTGGGAGATTGCCGTTGCTGATGGCAAAATTGATTTGTCAGAATTACATCTTCATAACTGCATGGCAGATAAGCTAGGTATTTCTCGTGAGGAGGTGAAAGAAATCCGGCGGGCGATAAACATCAAGCATGAGCAAGAGCTTTGGCTGACGGAAGCCTTAGAACCAAAGGGTTCCAAGACTAAGTTATTGAGCGTCCGCGAACAATACCGCCTCCAACCAGCAGCGGATAATCTTTAGTCTTTGATAACAATTTATCTAGTTAAGTGAGCAAGGGCTAAAAAAACAGAATACTCAGATACCCGACTTCTTAAAGAAGTCGGGTATCTGAGTATTCTGATAACGCACATTTAAAGGCTGAGCCTTCTACTTCTGATGCGACACCTCAATCACGGTGTGCACGTTCCCGCGTGGCGAAAAATCGCCCTTAATCGTCGCTTCCAGCGGCGCGCAAGCCGCCACAAAATCGTCTAAAATTTGATTGATCGATTCTTCGTGAGAAATGTAGCGATCGCGATAACTGTTGACGTACAGTTTCAGCGCCTTTAACTCTACCACCCGCTCGTCTGGCACGTAAGTAACGTGAATAGTCGCAAAATCGGGATAGCCAGAAAACGGACACTTGCAAGTAAACTCTGGCAACGTAATGTTAATCGAGTAGCGCCGCCCGACTCGCGGATTCGGGAAAGTAATTAACTCCCCTTCCAAAATCTGGCGTTCGCCGTATTTCATTTCTTCGGTGCTTGACTTTTGCGACATAGTTTGTTCCGGTGCGTGCTTATTCATAGCGATCGACTAAAAACTTGTAACATTAAATTAATTTTACGTTCAATATCTGTAACAAATATCTTGACGAATTGTGTTGCGATCGATCTAATTGCAAATAGTCTCAGGCTAAACTAAAACAAGTTCACCCTCGCCATCTACAATTATGCAAAATACTACCTTATCTGACAATACTTCCCCTGAAAACTCAAATAGTTACTCTCCATCAGTACCAATTTCCCTCTATCGAGAAGTCACGGCAGAGCTGCAAGCAGCCCAAGCGATGGTGGACTCCCTCAAAACCCACAATCAGCAATTAGTCCAACAAAATCAACAACTGCGGCGAGAAGTAGAAACAGTAGTTCAAGTATCCCAACAGTTACAGCAAGTAGTCAACTCGGCTCAGAGTATTACCCAGACAGGGATGCCTCAAATGCCGTCAGTCAAATTCAATTTCAGCGTTGAACCTCCGCCCCCACCACCTGTAACCTCGCAGACTAACTCTGCCATACCTCAACCACCTCAGACAGTGGCTTTCCCCTTCCCACTACCGGAACCGGAGCCAACAGCCGCCTCGATGCCGCAGCCACTTCCCGAAAAATTATTTACAGAGGTGCCGGAAACTCCTTACCGTGTGCGATCGCAACTCAAAAAAACCTCAGACTTAAGTGGATTGTGGTTGGCGATCGCGATTTTTCTGATTGTGATTGCAGCTTTCGGTGCAGGTTATTTAGTTGTTCGCCCTTTATTAATGAAAAAGTAAATTCCAACAAGAATCCCACGGCTCAAGCCGTGGGATTTTAAACAAAACCTAGCATAAAATGTTCAAAGTTACGCTAATTGGCCATCATCCTCTGGCGGCAATCGTTTCTACTGAACGAGGGGCATACTGCTCTTCACAAGCAGAACCTACGATTCCCACCCCGGGCTCGAAACCGCGCGTGAACTCAGTGAGTTTTACCTGTTTAGCTTCCAAAGCTGTCTGTAGCACCTTCATGGCTCGGTGAGGGTCGCCGGCTCCGCAGAAAAATAAGTCTGCAGCAAAATAACCGTGTTCAGGCCAAGTATGGATTGCTATATGAGACTCTGCCAAAGTAGCAGTAGCTGTCACTCCGTGAGGACTAAACTGGTGTACGCACAAATCGATGAGAGTAGCTCCTCCGGCTTCGATCGCATCGAGAATAGCGCGGCGGATACGTTCAGGATCGTTGAGCAGGTCTCCAGGAGACTGCCAAGCATCAGCGACCAGATGGGTTCCCAATTGTTTCATTCTGCGGGGTTTTACCTCTATTGATTTTTAAGTCTCAAACCTTTTAACCATACCACGGTGTCAAAAATTTTGCAAGTATGTTTCCCAAAGAAAGATGAAGATTAGGAGGATGGAGCTCTAAATCGTAAATTTGGGGGTTTGGGATTGGGGCTGGCGCGCGCGCGTCAACTTGGGGAACTGCACGGCGACAGAATTTGGGTTGAGAGTAGGGGTGAAGGACAGGGAGCCACCTTCACCGTTGAACTTCCCCTCTTGCATACCGCGAATCCGGTTGAAGAAGTTGCCGCTGGGGCTGAAGCTCGAAAAGTTTTGAGTTTTAAATGAAAGATTATTTAACTCCCAGCCGGGAAGTCCCTCGGTATATTTAGAGGGGATTAATCTGAGCGCTCGCGAAGTACCCCGACTAAATTACCGCAGGGATGTCCAGAAGCGTTGGGTGGAGGAACGGAAACCAACAATTAATCTCGCCTATCACGAATCAATCTTCGGGAACATCTTGATTTTAGATGCTTTTTCCAAGTGTTGAAATAATAATTTTTGGGGTGGCATTTTGGACGTACATAAACTATACTATTCAAAGGTCGAAAACAGGAAGTTTAGAAATGCAACTCACTTACAAATACCGCCTCAAACCCACGAAAGCTCAATCAACAACGATTGTGGCTCACTTAGAACTTTGTCGGCGGCAGTACAACTACCGATTAGGCGAAAGATTCAGGTGGTGGGAAACCACGAGAACACCCATAAACGCTTGTCCCTTGATTGTTTCGATAGTCCCCGTTGAGGAGATTTATCGAAATATTCCTTTGACGAGAGTCCAAACTAGGGATGGCAGGAAAAAGGATGAATCAGGCAATCCTTTGACTAAAAAAGGTGATGTTTTCTCAAACATTGAAGGCGGATATGTACAGTGGCAGACAATTCAACTTGCTGACTTGAAAAACACAAAAAAACTGTTTCCTGATTACAAAGTGTTGGATTCTCAGGTTTTGCAAGATGTGGTCAACAGAGTTGAAACTTCCTTCTCAAACTTCACCACGCCCGATAAAAATGGCAATCGTAGAGGCAAGCCCAGATTTAAGGGGCTTCACTACTACAAATCCTTCACTTATCCTCAGTTAGGCAATTTAGATATTATCAAGGATGAGCAAAACAGGATTTGTATTGACCTCGCGAAAATAGGTCAAGTGCCGATGGTTTTCCATCGTCCAATACCAACTGGTTTTAAAGTTAAGACGGTTACAGTCATCAGAGAAGCGGATGGGTGGTATATTGCATTGACGCTAGAAGATAAGACGGTTCCCGTAACGGTTGCAGAAATTCAACCGACTGACAAAAACACTCTTGGTATCGACTTAGGAATAACAAATTACGCCTATCTTTCCAATGGCGAAAGAGTTGAGAATCCTAGATTCTTGAGAAAGTCAGCCCAAAAACTGGCAAGGCTTCAAGCGAAATTAGCCAAAAAAGTCAAGGGTTCTAAGCCTTGGAAAATTATCAAGGATAAGGTTTCCAGACTCCATCAATTCGTTGCCAGAGCCAGATTGGATTTCCAATTCAAAACGGCACATGAGCTGTTCGGTAAGTGTGATGTTTTAGTTGTTGAAGACTTGAGTGTCAAAAACCTGACTAGACGCGCCAAACCCAAGACTGATATTGAGGATGGCAGTTTGGTTTATTTGCCAAACGGTCAGTCGGCTAAAAGCGGTTTGAATAAATCCATGCTTGATGCTGCTCATGGGCAATTTACTAACGTCCTCAAGTATGTCGCTTGGAAGCTAGGCAAAAGCGTTTTGTTTATTGACCCGAAGGGAACTTCCCAACATTGCTGGAACTGCCTCAACAAAGTACCGAAAGAATTATCGGAGCGGTGGCATTCTTGTCAGTGTGGAGAATCATTAGATCGAGACGAAAACTCAGCCAAACTCATAAGAAAGATTGGTCTGAATTACGAAAGTGGCGGGGGAACTCCGTCACTCAAAAAAGCCTTTGAAAAAAAGGAAAAAGAAGCCTGCGGTCTAACTGTACCCAGTTGACCGTCAGGTTAGTTCACTCAACTCATCAATCCCGGCTGTGAGTAGCTCCATTCGGCAAAATCGCCCCGCCCAAAGCTGCTTCATTCAAATTATCAACATTCAAGCTTGCCCCAATCAAATTAGCCTCGGACAAATTAGTTCCTGTCAAATTCGCCCCTGTCAGAGAACTTAGGAGCAAACCCGCTCCCGACAAATTGGCGTGACTCAAATTCGCCCCCCGCAAATCCGCTTCCAGCAAGCTAGCACCTGCCAAATTCGCACCGCTCAAGTTAGCTCCCCGTAAAGAAGCTTTGTTCAAATTCGCAGCCCTCAAATCAGCATTGTGCAGAATCAAACCATTTAAATTAGCTTTACTTAAATTAGCTCCCTGCAAGTCAGCCCCGCTCAAATTAGAGCCATTTAGATTGGCCGATTGCAAATCAGCACCGCTCAAGTCAGCACCGCTCAAATTAGCAGCGCTAATAGAAGCCTCCCGCAGACTTGCTTCGCTCAAACAAGCCCCAACCAAATTGACGCCGCTGAGATTTCCGCGATTGAGATAAGCCCGAGTTAAAGTTGCTCCGCTCAGGTTCGCCCCGGTCAAGTCTACCTCGCTGAGAATGGCTCTCGTCAAATTTGCTCTGCTTAAGTCAACCCCGCTCATAATTGCTCGGCTCAGCGTCGCCCCGCTCAAATTAGCCTCAGTTAGTTTTGAGCCGCTTAGCAAACAAGCTCCTACTAAACTCGCTCCCGTCATAACCGCTTTGCTCAAGTCAGCCTGAGACAATATTGCTCCGCTGAGATTGGCGCCGCTAAAATCTGCGGAGATCGCCACAGTTCCAGTGAAACTAGAACTTCCCAGGTTGGCTTCAATTAATTTCGCCTTAGACAAATTAGCTCCGCTCAAGTCGGCGGCGTTTAAATTAGCTCCAATCAGTTTGCTTCTAATTAAGTTGGCACCTTTCAAATTAGCGTTGCTCAAATTTGTTCGACTGAGATTAGCTTCACTCAAATGAGCTGCAATGAGGTTAGCTCCTCGAAAATCTCGTTCCCCGTTTCTATGTCTAATTAAAAGTTCATCGGCACTTAAAAGTTCAGTGAAATTCATAAAAAAATTGAGTGAGTTTCCTTAATTTCTCGATGTTCTATGTTGTGTGAAAGTTTGTACTATCGTGTTTGCCAGTCAGTTTTTTAAACTAATACTGCCACATTAACAATTGTCAAAACTGCTTGATTCCTACCATCACCCTGCTCTCATAGTTATAATTTACGAAAATAAACCGGGTTCTGGTATAATCTGAGGTTGGCTAGCGCGGAAGTTATGAAAAAACCGCGTTTCTCGCCGCCTGTAAGTCCTGTAAGTATTATTTGGCTAGTAATTATTTAGCCGTTGATGTTAGTTGTTAATTGTTAGTTTTATTTATACTAACTGCTAACCACTAATATTACCTGCTAACTAATTACCAAAATACCGAGAAGTTGTCGATCGATCTTGTAAAGATAGATCGAATATTTGGGGTATTGCTGGCGGCATCCGCGCCGCATTCTGACCGGAAAAATTGCTGGTACTGGCGATCGAATTTATTAGTTAGTGCAATCAAGAAACAAGATATCGGAGCTTCAACCCCAAATGCCTTCTACATAAGTGCCTTCTATCTTCGATCGCCCCTGAAAGCAGAGCTCGGTCAGCTCAGCTAGTTTCACCTCCCCCCACTGTGCTGCGCGCAGCGTGAAATCCAACAGGAAGGCTGTTTCCCTCGGAGTGCTGAGCGAGCAGCAGGCAAAGCAAACAATACGCTGCGCTGAGCCTGAGATTTCGCGAAAAAATTAGCCGCGAGCCATTGTGCTCCCGCGCTGCTGTGCTTGCTGTTAATGTTTACTCGATCCATGAGCGCTTGCGGTTCTAATTTACAGAACACCCGACACCTGACGCGCTCCCGGACATAAAAGCTGTTTCTGGGCTTCTCAAATGTTTCGGTGAGGCATTCCCAGAAAAACTGTATTCCTGTAGCAGGTATTGCCAACGGCAATTCTGCTGCTACAGCTAACTAATGACCAGCCTAAGTCTTGCCCGAAGCCTCCGACAATTATTACTATTCTAATATTTGCCGACCACCGCAGGCATTTCTGGGCGCGCGGGACTGGGTACTTCACCTGTATAAGTTGGTGAAATTAGCCACCCCATAATTAAAGATAGTCGCTCTTTGACTAACTGGGCAATATCTGCTGTAATTTATGTCATCAAATTTGATAATACTGCAGGGTTTGCAATCGAGCTGTAGTGAGTGTTACAGAGTAAAAAACTGCTGCTGATTTAGGCTATAAAAATTAAGGGAGCCCATCGCTCCTCCGGCGCAAAGCCCAGCTCACGGATTGAGCCCCTAATCCAAATTAAACTTTTGACAGGGAGCTTTTTTAACTTTCCAGAACAAAACAAAAGCCAGCTTTCAGAGAAAAAGCCGACTTTTGAGATAATTTTACCGACGAAGCGTAAAACCGCTAGCTCGCCACTGTTGCTTGGATCGCTTTCTACAATCCGAGTGCGCGAGTGCGACTACCCTGCAGAAAGTAGAAACCATACCCAAACAAAGTCTGAATGATTAAATCCGACGGTTGCCCGTAACGCCCTGATTGGGATCGTAAATACCAGGCGTAGTATCAACCCCTGGAGTGCCCGGTGCGCCGTAATCAGCGCGAGCACTATCGACGCTGGGATTATAGTCGTAGGTGTTCCAATGTTGAATACCTCCGCGGCTCAGAATGCTTTCGGCTTTAGCGACTTCTGCTTCGCTGCCGTCAACCAGTACCAAGTAATCTCCTCTGGCCACGCGATCGTTGTATACTTTAGCTTCCTCTTCGGGAATTCCCATACCGACTAAAGCTCCGATCAAGCCCCCTGCTGCCGCACCCAAAGCTGTACCGGCAAGTGTAGTGGCGATCGCCGTAGCTGAGGCTCCTGCCAGCATAATCGGCCCGATGCCCGGAATTGCCACTAGGCCCAGACCTACCAACAAGCCTGTCAAACCGCCCAAAGTGCCACCGGTGAGGGCGCCTTTTGTGGCCCCTTCATCGGCCTTGTTGTCCGTGCTGTCGTGCACGTCAATGCCTGCGATGTCGCCCTTGGAGTCAGCATCCTTAGCGATGACCGAAACCCGATTCATGTCGAAACCGGCAGTTCTCAGTTCTCCCAGTGCGTGTTCCGTCTCGTGGCGGCTTGAAAATACTCCCACGGCGCGCTTCTGGCGACCAGAAGCTCTGCGGCCGGTGTCTGCTGGCACATCGTAAATGCCCCAATCCTGAATGCCCCGCACGCTCATAATTCCTTCGGCTGTGGCAAGTTCGGCATCTGTACCTTCTACGAATACCAAATATTCTCCGCGCGAGACGCGATCGTTATAAGCTTTAGCTTTATCTTCGGGAACTCCCAAACCGACCAAACCGCCGACCAAACCGCCTGCTGCAGCCCCAATCGCGCCTCCGACTACAGTATCTGCCAGCAGAGTTGCGATCGCACCCCCCGCCATCACCGGGCCAACTCCCGGAATCGCTAGCGCTCCAATGCTTCCGAGTAACCCAATCAAACCGCCCGTCACGACTCCCGCTGTCGCCCCTGCTTTGGCGCCACCACCGACTTTCTCGTCGGTACTCTTACCAGCGCTAGCGCCCGCAATTTCGCTGTTATCTAGCTTTTCCGCAACTACCGAAACTTTATTCATCGGAAACCCGGTACTTTGCAGCTCCATCAGGGCTAGTTCCGTATCTCGGTAATTAGAAAATGCTCCTACAGCTCGCTTGTGTTGACCTAAAGCCATTTTTTTTCTCCTGAAAAATATACTACTTTTACACAACCACAGAATTTATGCTCTGCCATCAATCACATTTAGTCATTTTTTCCCAACAATTTTCATCGGTCGCTGGGAATAACTTCCCACTCTATCTTCAGGTTGGTTTCCCACTCTTTTTCCGGGATGGGAAATCGGAAATTGGGAAGGGGAAGTTGCAGGTATTGCGTGAGTTTTGAATGGGTGAATTTAAAATTCAATTTAAACTCTTTCACTTTAAAACCCAGCTCTCCCTAGATAGTCACCTAAGCATTGTAATCTGCTCCGCAAGCAATCTTACAATGCCAAACTTTACCCTCTTCCCTCAGACTTCTCTCCTACTAGATAACTACATCTTTCCCTCGGACTTCTTCCGGCTCATTTATTGATTGCTGCTAGGCGATGCGGGTGCAGCGGGGGCGACAACAGCCGTAACATTCACATCTTTGACACCCTTAATCTCTTTAGCTAGCGGCTCAATTTTAGCTAGATCAGTTTGATTGGGAACTGTGCCACCTACGGTGACAAGCCCGTCTTTGGCCTCCACAGTTAGCTGACCTTTAGTGATGTTTACTTCTAACTTGGACCGCACTTCACTTTGCAGGTCGCCATCGGCTCTTATGGCATCGCCTCCCGTCACATTGTTGCGCTGTTCTCTGGCCCTAATATCAGAATTTGCTTGGTTTTGGCGAATCTGGCTAGTGGCGTCACCCTGAGTTTTTTGAACTGTCTCGGCTGGGGGCGGGCTAGTGGTATTTCCTGTGGCCGAATTAGGAGCATCAGCGCTCGTTTTAGCCACGTCGCTGCAAGCAGCACCTCCAAATAATAGGATGCCGCTGAGGAGAATTGGTGTTAATTTGTTCATAATAGGTTAATACCCTCCGGGTAAGCTTTCTATGAGGCTGACTTAGTTGAGCCAGATGGGAGCGAGATGGAGCAAGACAGCATCTTTGTTTGTGCTTTCTGGTTTGTGCTTTCTGCAATTTAAAAATCCTTATATCAAATATATAAACTTGAGCAAGTATCTACATCGCTCCACGGGTGTAAAATTTATCTATGTCGTTAGATAGAGTACAAAAAATACAATAAGGTATTACGTGAAATCAAGCGTAATTTAGTTCTGACTACATTCTTCCTCAAAAACGCGGTTGATGGGAATCTTTTTTGTTGCCCAAGTCAAGATTTTCCTGAACACCCAGTTGCCAAGCATAAGTTTTATTAATAAATTAGATAACCGCTCCCCACTCGTTTTTCTCTCTTTCCTGGAATCTGTGACTTATTCCTTCAACATTTCTCCGTTAAATCCGTTAAATATCGTACACTACCCATTACCCAACTTCCTGCTTCAAAATAAACGAAAAGAGTCGAGAAATTTTTGAGCATTTTCGGGTTCTGAGGTAGTGGCTACCAGCCCATAAACGCGCGTTTCTACCAAAAAAACTTGACCTACACCTACAGGTTCAGTAGGGGAAAGTGGCTGAAACTCAAACTCTTTTCCCGGATAGCCTCCGAGGGAAATATCCCGCACTTGCAAGACTTTAGCATTCGCCCCTACGACGAAAAAATCAACTGCACTATTTAAAGTTATTCTGATATTATTGATATTATTGTTAGTCAGGCGAAAATCTAGGTCAAAGTATTGAAGCAAATAAGTTTCTTTGTTTTTAAAGTTCGATCGGTATGTATGAGCAATAATTTGATTTGAAAAAATTTCATAATTAATTTTGGGATTTGCCGGCATATCGATCGCAAACTGACCCATCGCTGAGCAAAATGGCTGCCACTCTGGCATCTGAATGGCTGTCCGCAGCGGGGCTGGTTGAGATGCAGCAGGACGGGCAAACTTGACAGGGTATGAAAGTAATGTAGCAGTAACTAGAAGTAAATACAGAAATTTCATTTGGGTAATAAATATATTTGCCCGATCGATCTGCGCTAGCCTAGAAATATATCCGCAAAGGGGGGATTTATGCTGAATATTATATTTACTCAACGGCGAGGCAACTCTCAAGGACGCTCTAAAATCACTAAAACCAATAAAACTAATATACTCGCTGCTGTAAATACTTGGCTGGCTGTGTGTCTGCTGGCTGCTGTCACAGGTTGTGCAAACAGCCCCAACAGCAAGGCACTTGAAGAATCTTTAGCCGCCGATCCGAAATTAAAACAAAATCCAGTGGTTTTCTCTTCCCCGCCACCAGCGACAGCAATTGAGACAAACTCTACCGCCAAACTTCCTCCCGATTTCCCGACAGAGATTCCACTCTATCCTAACGCTGAGTTAATCGAAGTTACTGGGCAAACCGATCCGTCGCAAAAAAATGTGCGGCTGCGCTGGGAAAGCACAGATCCGGTTAATTCGGTTGGGAACTTTTACTCTACAGAGTTTGGGCGTCGCAACTGGGAAATAGTCAGCCGCCCCACCGCCGAGGGACAAGGTTCTTTGGTAGCAACGCGAGATAATTTACGGGTAACAGTGTCGCTTTCTCCTACTCAAAAAGTAGGGGGTTCTACAGAATTTGCGATCGACTACAGCAAAGAAAGCCCCGAAATTGCCGCCAGTCCCCAACCTAATAATTCCGAGTCTAGCGCATCTCCAACCGCTTCACCAACTCCCTCTAATTCAGAGGGAACTATTCCAACACCATCCGCATCGCCAAAATCAGCACAAGTTAGCCAACTAGACACCCAAATTCCTCAACAGTTGCGGCAGTTTGTGGCAGATTTAAGTCAGTTGGAAGTGCTGAAAGTGCGAACGACCGAAAGTGCTAATTTAGAAAGTGGCCGCACTTTACCCAAACCCAACAAAATTGTCACTCGCCGCGAATACGCCCGCTGGTTAGTAGCAGCTAACAATCAGATTTATGTTAGCCGTCAAGCCAAACAAATTAGATTAGCAGTAGACTCTAGCGAACCGGCTTTTTCTGACGTACCCAAAACTGATCCGGATTTTTCAGCAATTCAAGGTTTAGCAGAAGCCGGTGTAATTCCGAGTTCGCTTTCTGGAGAAACTAAAGATGTGAAATTTCGCCCGGATGCACCTTTAACTCGCGAAACAATGATTCTCTGGAAAGTGCCTTTAGATAGTCGTCAAGTTTTGCCGACAGCTAACATTGAAGGAGTGAAAGAAAAGTGGGGTTTTCAAGATGCTTCTAAGATTGATTCCCAGGCGTCGCGGGCAGTTTTAGCTGATTTTAACAATGGAGATTTGGCGAATATTCGCCGGGTTTTTGGTTTTACTACTTTGTTTCAGCCGAAGAAATCAGTGACTCGTGCCGAAGCTGCTGCTAGTTTGTGGTATTTTGGCGTTCAAGATCAGGGATTGTCTGCTAAAGATGCCCTGGAAGCAAAGTCTCCACCTGCTGAGTAGAGTTGTTTGGCGTGGTTAAAAGTTTTGAACACAGCATCTACTTACCAATACCCAAGAAACCGGGTTTTTTCTCTGTAAGCAAACCCGGTTTTTGCGTCCAAGACTGACGAAATTGTACCAATTTTTGATTGATCGGCGTGCGATCGCCCCCCACAAAAATTGCAGCTTGAGTTTCTAGGATTTCTGTGAATATGGCTGACCCAGAAACCGACTTTTATCTACGAAAATGCCCAATACAACGCGAGGCATATCCGCTGAAAAACCTTGTTTTTTTAATTTCTATGGGCGAGTCATCGTAAAAAATTATTCTATAAATTATACATCGGCTTTTCTGTCGTTGTGGCCTACCCTAGGGGATAGATTTTTTTTTAATCTTAATTTCTGTATCCTGCCATACAACCGCTGCATTTGGCGGGCAAATTTTCTACATATTTTAACTAATATCGTTTCCGGTTGTATCGGAATGATTTAACCGCAGAGGGCGCTCCAGAACGCAGAGGGAGAGAATACACAGAGGAATAATTCCGATGCTACCGGATTTGATATAACACGTTGTTCAAAACTCTCAGTAGGATTCCGGATGGCTTAGCGGCCTTAACGATAAATGAAATACAGTGTTTGAGCTCTTGGAGAGCATTTTTTAATGTACGATATTACCTTATTTACCCCGCAAGACATGGCGAAATGCAGCTTAGTCCTGCGCCAGTTCGGTAGAAATACTGCTAGTATGGAAGCCAGCAGCCAGAAGATTGTTAACTATATTTACCGACATTTTTGCGATTCGCAAACTGGAGAAAATACCTGTGCTTTAGTGCGTTTGTTCAAAACTCATCCCTACGGGGAGTTAGAAGACTCATTGCAACAATCCGCGCGCCGCTTGATGAAGGGCAATTCCCCCGCCGCCGACATGAAATGTTGGACTCTGCTAGCAGCCGCAGGCACAGAACCGCAGTGGAATTCTCGGCACACCGCAGCAGACAATACAGCTATTCCATTAGTTAGCACAAAATTAGTGGCTCAAATGCCGGCGATTTCGGAAATAATCCGGCAGTTTGGTTTAGACATTCCTACATTCCTCGGAATAGAGCGAGAAAGGTTCCTGCAATTAGAACCCGCAGTATTAAATATTTTTCACGTATCAGAGGCAAAAGGCAGCCCCTTTATTCCTGAGCAAAATTCTTTAATTATCCCCTACCACGTCAAGTCTGTCTTGGCATTTGGGGGACTTCTGCCGTCAGGAAGTGTGTTTGCGGTAGTGATGTTCCTCAAAGTTAAAATTCCCCAAAGCACGGCTGAAATGTTTAAAGATTTGGCACTTAGTGTCAAAACCGCATTATCTATGCCCGAAAAAAAAAGTGTTTTTGACTATTCAGGAATTTCTAAATTTTTTGTTACTAATAACAATATTGCCGAAACCCAATTACTTGAATATCAGGTGGCTAATCTGATTCAATTGCTGGACTTTTCAGAACAAGAAATGCTCAGACAAGCCGCTCGGTTTCAAGAGACAATTGACAATTTACAGCGCGAACTTGCCGACTACAAAAATAAGGAAGAAGCTTTCAAAGTAAGCCAAAATTCATTTACAGGCATCCTCAATATTCCCAAAGATGCTATTGTGCGCGTAGATAAAAATCAAGGAATTCAGCGTTTTAATCAAGGGGAAGAACAAATTTAAACTAAGCTCTGTGTTTAGGAATGAGAATTAAATAACTTCCACTCTTGAAAGTGGGATGGGCCTAAGAGCCCATCCCACAATAACAATTAAAATTGTAAGTTATTTAATTCGCGATCCTTAGCAACCAGGCTGACGGGGTTGTCACGCCGTCAGAGCAATAGGTAAAGTTAAATGAAATTTTAATAAAATTGAAAAAAGTCAAAAGTAAGAAAGCTTTCAGTAAAAACAAGTTTTTTTACTTTTGGCTTTTGACTTTTGACTTTTAGCACATCGAGTATTCAACTCAAAACTCAAAACTCTTAAGGCGCTGCTGCTGCCCTGCGGTTGGCAACAATCAGGTTAGCCTGATATTCTGCCGCTTTTTGCTGAGCCTTTTGATAGTTAGGGCTGGTTGACGGTACGGCTCTCATGAGCTTAACCGCTTGTTGCCACTGGCTTGCTACTGCGATCCACTCATTTTGAGACTGAGCCGTCTGGGCCGAAATTGCTGCCTTCTGAGCTGTGTTAACGGCTTCCCTCCAAGAGTCAGGCTTAGGCGCGGCGGCTTTTGGTGCAGGTGAGGCTGGAGCTGGGCTTGCTGGCGCTGTAGCAGTGGGAGCGGGTTTTGGTGCAGGGGAGGCTGCCTGTGGGGTGCCCGGAGATGTGGCGGTCGAGGATGCAGCGGCTTTAGAAGGGGGAGATGAGGGTTGGGGGGAGGGGGAAGCAGCTTCGGGGGCTATCGGTTCTGGGTTAGAGTCGCCGAAGGGGAAAGTTTTAGTAAAGAAAAGCCCTGCGATCGCCACCAGAGGTACTAAGATACCCACAGGTATTACCCATTTGGGAAATTGTTTTTTCGGAGGCGGGGCTTGCTCTTCGTCTTCGTCTTCGTCTTCCTCGTCGTCATCTCGATCGAATTCTCCTTCTTGATAATAGTCTTCCTCTTCGGGCTCGACATCATTTAAACCTACAGAGTCGTCAGGCATTCCACTATCCAAGGGGTAAGGCATTGAATTTGCAGGCATCAGATCAATTTCATCTTCCCACGCAGGCTCACCGTCACCTGTTCGACGCCCGTAAACCTTTACAGTGTGAATTGATTCGAGTCCCAGCTTCGTCATGCCGGTGCGGATGAAATCGACCAATACCATTTGATCCGGTACTTTGTCTGCCTCCAGAATTATGTGGAGGCAGCCGTTGTCCCGCGTCACATCGGCGTTGATGCCTTTGGGTTTGAGTGTACGGTTGATGCTAGATGCGATCGCTTTTGGATCGCCTTGCTTGAGCAGTTCCCGCGGGTTGTGTTGTGTCATGGGTAGCGCTCTTTTTTTTGGGGGGGTGGAGAGCCGGCAAATAATATTAACCGATCGGCATTCGGCGGACAATATTTATTTACCACATTAACTTCTACTTTGGCATTCTGAGAGTATTTCTAGTATCTATTGACCTTTTGGCCTGCGATCGGGCATCAAGCACATAGCCACTATCGAAATTTGTTGTAAAAATTTACAGTAAGGGGCCAATTCTGTGCCCTGTCGCGCATCAGCGAAACAAGCTAGAAAGTTCTATAACTTTGGTTTGCAGGGTTGAGATTTCTTCCCGGCCCCGCTTTAAAGAAGCTTCTAAGTCTAGCAGCAAGGGCAAACTTTTTTGCAGTTTTTCTAAGCTGGCGTTCTTGACTTCTTGACGAAAATAGTATACTCGTTTCGGATTGCCTAGTTCTAGAGCTTGAGCAATTTTATCATCGCGATCGCCCGCTTGGATCATCGCCTTTACCCACAGCCAAATCCGAAACTTACCAGTCAAGCCAGCCACAATCCTCAAACCAGGCTCGCTGCGGCCAGTTAAGCCTGCCAATAAATCCAAAGCGGCGGAGGTATTGCCCTCGCGAATCGCATCGGCTAGCTGGAAGGTATTCTGGGCGTGACAGTGTACCAGTGCCGCAACTTCTTCCGGGTTCAGAGGTTGGCTGCGGTTGCCCGCAAACAGCAGCAATTTTTCGAGTTCGCTGTATAGCTGTCTAGTATCGCTGCCAATGGATTCGGCCAAAAGTTCGATCGCCGTGGCGGTCAATTTTACGTTCATTTCGCCTGCGACTTGACGCACCCGCTGGGCTAATTCTTTGTCATTCCAAGGCGGAATCGGTGAAAATTCTCGAAATTCGGCGGACTCTTTCAGTAACTTGGTAGATTTGAGCCGGCTGTCGGGTTTTTTGACGGATGTCAGCAGCAGCACGGTGGTAGGGGGAATCACCGGCAGTGTCCGTTCAAATTGCGCTAACAGTTCAGGAGAGCACTGCTGCGTTACAGTCGTATTTGCCAGCCAGACAAAACGGCTGCCGGTACCGAAGGGCGGCGTTAAGGCTCGATCGAGCCCTTCGACCACAGCGTCGGCCCGATCGGCAATAATCTTGTCATAGTTAAAACTAGCCCAGTTGGGGTCGAGGACTGTTTGGCGCAAACTGGTCACAGCCTGGGCCATCGCAAAGTCGTCTTCCCCCCAAAACAGGTAAATTTGCATAAAGAACGCTCAGTAGCCCAAAAAATCACAGTTGCACGTTCCGCAAGTCCAACATATCCTGAATAGGACTGTTGGAAGCCCGCACCATAATATAAAATTTGGTGTGGGAGTTTGTCACCGCGAGGAAATCAAGATTGGATGATACTTATCAAGCTTACGTAAATCGGGTGGCGCGAATGACGCTGCTGGACTCCTACAAGTCCCAGGTGGAACACATTCAGGAATCTCCAAAATTTAAGCCCGACGAAACTGGCCGCAGAGATCCTGTACCTTTTCCAGGTTATTCGGTGATTACGCCCCCTGCGGGGGAAGATGCGGAAAATGCTGCATTTTATAGTAATTTGCACTCGAGCCAACAACGGCTATTGCAGGAAATAGCGGAGGGTTCGCTCGTGGCACTGCCTCCTGATACCTTCCATTTAACCGTAGCCGATTTGATCTGGAGCAGCGCTTTTCGAGATGCCTCTGATAAAAATCCCGAATTTGAGGAGCAACTGCGCTCGCGCATGGCCGATCGTTTTGCCGCCTGCAAACCCTTGGCGGGCGGCGCTCCCATTCGCTGGATAGTGCTGGGGTTGATGGTGATGACTAGAGCTGTGGGTGTTTGTTTGGCACCGACGGACGAAAACTCTTACAAGCAAATTCTGGAGTTTCGCCGATCGATCTATCAAAATCCCGATTTAATGGCTTTGGGAATCGAACAGCAATATCATTTTACGGCACACATTACTCTGGCTTATTTTGGGGATGTCGGGCCGAACCTTGACCGCGATCGCTTGTGCGCTTTGCTGTCAGAGTTAAACGAGCAATGGCTGGACACGCCCCAAGAACTGTCCGTACACCGAGTGGAACTGCGGAAGTTTGACGACATGACCACCTATCTCCGGCAACCGGAATGGCCTGTTTTTGAGTTTTAACGAAGGAAGAAGGAAGAGGGAAGAAGGAAGAGGGAAGAAGGAAGAAGGAAGAGGGAAGAAGGAAGAAGGAAGATTTTTTCCCATCTCCCACTCTACCCATCTCCCACTCTTCCCATCTCCCACTCTTTCGCCCCCTCTCCCCCTCTCCCCTGTGACAATAGTCAGGATATTGGCTATTAAGGGATCAGAATTAAATAAAATCCACTTTTCATGACTGTTGTGGGATGGGCCTAAGAGCCCGCCCAGAAAGGACGGGCTCTTAGGCCCATCCCACAAGAAAAAAGGGAAATTATTTAATTGACGATCCTAAATGCTTTAATTATTTTTGTTTGACATTAAAGTCAAGGAAACAATTTATGAAAAACCAGGAAAAATCAGTAATTCTGGTTTTTTACTTTTTGCTTAAAAAGTGACAGTAAACGTTGTTGGTATAGGTTTAGATGGAGCTGCTGGGCTGAGCGAATCGGCGCGGCAGGTTGTAGAAATGGCCGCTCTGCTAATAGGGAGCGAGCGCCATTTGAGCTATTTTCCCCAGCACGACGGAGAGCGCTGGGCGTTGGAAGATTTGACCGAAGCAATTCTGGAAATTCGGCGCTGGTGGGCGACCCAAGCCGAATTAGAGCCCTCTGCGGGGACGGTGGAACCCCGCGATCGACCGATCGTAATTTTAGTGGCCGGCGACCCGCTGTTCTACGGCTGGGGAAAGTTGTTAATTTCCCAATTGCCGGCAGAAAAATTGACGTTTCACCCCCATGTCAGTTCTGTGCAGTTGGCTTTTAACCGCTTGCAAATCCCTTGGCAAGATGCTCATTGTGTAGGCTCTCAAGGACGCTATTTTGAGGAGCTGACGGCGAAGCTGAAGCTCGGTGTGGAGAAGATTGCGGTGCTGGCGGACGAAGCTCATACTCCGGCTTTACTGGCAAGTTTGGTGAAAGCTCTAGATTTGCCGACACGCTACAAGTTTTGGGTTTGCGAAAATTTGGGGGCTGCCGAGGAACGGGTAAGCCCCAAGTCTCTGGAAGCTTTGCTGGGAGAGTCTTTTGCACCGCTGAGCGTGGTGGTGATGCTGCGGGAACCCCCGCCGGGGACGGAACCTTTGGATTTGGAAAAGTTGCCTTTGTTGGGAATACCGGATGCAGCTTTTATCGGTTGTGGAGATAAGCCGGGTTTGACGGTTGAACGGGAAGTGCGGGTGTTGGTTTTGGCACAATTGGCTTTGCAACCGGGACAAGTTGTCTGGGATGTGGGTGCTGGTAACGGTTCTGTGTCGATCGAGATTGCTCGTTTATTCCCGCAGTCTGAGGTGTATGCGATCGAAAAAACGGTTTCTGGTACTTCTGCGATCGAGTTCAACTATGGCCGTTTTGGGCTGCAAAATGTGTTCTCGATTCACGGAACTGCCCCGGAAATCTTGCACCGCTTGCGTCCTCCGCACCGGATCTTTATTGGCGGTAGTGGCGGAGGGTTGACTAAAATTTTGGGCGTTTGCGCGCTGCGGCTGCTTCCTGGAGGCTCGATCGTGCTGGCTTTGGATGCTTTTGAGGATATTGCTACTGTTTTGAGCTGGATTGGCGATCGGGTGCGTCGGGAACCGCACTGGAGTTACCGAATCGTGCAAGTGCAGTTATCGCGTTCTGTGGCTGGGGGGAATTCAACTCGTTTTGATGCGTTGCGGCCTGTTTCGATTGTGACGATCGATCGACACTTGAATTAATCTGAAATCTGTGATATTCGCGCTTCATCGTCGGGCGTACAATCGAGTCAACATTCAACACTCAACCATCATTCAGTTTTGCGACCCCGAATCAACAATTAACAGTCATGAGGAGTGAAAACCGCAATTGATATAATATCCTGTCCGGTCGAGCGATCGGGATTTTTGTAAGGGCGGGTTCACCAACAATACCTGCCAATAATGGACAATCTCAAAAACCCGCCCCGACCGGGATATTATGGTTTATCGATCGGACACGATCTAACTCTAACTTTTGGGTCTACGCAGAACACAGAGCATCCTTTGGTTAGCGGAGAATCTCCAAGCGGTGCAACAATGATTTTAGAACTCAAATAATTAATTTAACACCTATGGATCAACTGCTGCGCCAACTAATTGAGGAGGTATGCGAGTATCCCCAAAACAGCTCCCAAAGGCGCAAAGCGATGAACCGATTGCTCGCCGAACTGCAGGAACTTCCCGGACTACTGCGATCTGCACATCCCGATTATTTAGACGCCTTAAATAAAACCTGGGTATGGGTGAACAAAAGCATTTGCTCGAACTTCAAGCTTAGCGATCCGAATGTGTCAAGACGACTGCGACAATGGATAAATAGTTACCTAGAGTGGCGCATTAAGGATTTGAATTTACCTTCTCAACCGCCCACCTACAGTTTAGATGCCCTCATAGGAGGCTCAGATACTACAACCGCGTTGCTGGATGTGCTTTCAGAAACAAGTTTTTCCCCTCCTACCCGCAGTGGTTTGGATGGCTATATCGCACTTTTAGAGCAAGAAAATTATCAGAATATTATTCAACAGCTAGAACAATACGTCCAAGAAGACCCCGATGGGAAATTTCGCTCCTGTCATCCTAAAAATCATCCAGAGTGTAACTGTCAAGTGATCACATTAAAGGTGCTGTTTAAAACCACGCCTGACAAGTTTACTGCGATCGCCAAAGAATTTAACATCAACTACCAAACTCTAAAATCACACTGGGAAAGGAACTGTCGCCCCTTGCTCCAAGCGATCGCATTAGAGCTAGGATACACAAGAGAAGATTAAATTATGCAAAGCACAAACCCAACGCTATTGACAGTTCCACTAGGTACTGATGCTCACCGCACCGCTCGAAAATTTGCTGCCGAAACTCTGCAACTCGCTCCTGAATTGACAAAGCATGAGGCTGCCAAACGAGTTTATGTGAATACTTTAGCAGTTTATGTTGTCTATAGTTACCTCAAATGGCAAGCCTACGAACCCGATTTAATTCAAGGCGATAGTTGGCATCCAGTCGTCCGTGCCCAGTGGGATATTGCTGATTTAGTGTTACCAGGGATGGGTAAATTAGAATGCCGCCCGGTTTGGTTTGGAGAAAGTGCGATCGTAGTTCCACCAGCAGCCATAGAAGACAGAATCGGCTATGTAATAGTGGAATTTGGGGAAAAATTAGACTCAGGAAAACTGCTAGGATTTACCCCATCACTGGATAATTCTGCATTGCCAAGCCAGATCCAGATTGCCCAACTCCAAAACTTAGATGATCTGATCGATCATCTCTATCGTCTGGAATTAGGAAATCAGTTTTTGAGAAGTGACGATCCAGTAGCCGTAGAAGTGCGACAACTCTTAGAAACACAAAATTTTACCGAAATTATGGCTCAATTAGAGCGCATTTACCGAACTACTAAACCCATTAAATGGCGGTATGCAGGAGCAGATGTATTAGTCGCTAGTCTTCCTATTAATCCTTATCATCAAATAGTTGAGTCTTCTGCTGAAAAACAGGCTTTTATTGGAGAAATTGGTCGAGAAGAAAAAGTTATCTTCGCAGATTTCCACATCCAACAATTAGCCCAAAAAATGCTAAATAAATTAGCAGGGATTTGGGATGTTGAAACAAAAAATTAAATATTTTTTTCAACAAAGTGAGAACATCCCCATTTTGTAAAAAGCGTTTTTTAGGAATGCGAGTATCATGCTCGCTTGCCTATATATTTGTAACGATACAGATACTTGCACTCCTGTGATATCAAATCCCCTACCATCGGAATTAATATTACCCACAGCTTTAGACACGGCGCAGTGCCCCGTGTCCCGAAAATTAATCCGGGTAGGGAAACGGGACTGCCGTCTCCTATATATCATGTCTGAGTGCAACCGGAATTGATATGAAGCCAAAACTGATATTAACCCAAAAAAGGTAACATGAAAGAACAGCTAAACTCTGCTTATCGTCACCTAATTGAAATGCTACGTACCTGTCCAGAAGGTGAAGAACGAGATATTTTGGATGACTATTCAGACATCCTTAATGAAGGTTTATTAGAGGTGATAGAGGAGGTAGCAGACGAGTTATTAGTTGAGGAAAATGAAGAGGGATATGAGTGGCTGCGGAGTGCGGTGGCGAAGATAAAAGACTTAATTCAAATTAGGTCGGAATTAGCTAATTCTGAAGAGTTATTAAATTTTTTCCTAGAAGTTTTGGCAGCAATCGAAGCAAGTGAAGGAGATGCAGAAGTTGTGTATCCTATTTTAGAGAAAAATTTAGATAAATTAGATGATAATTTTGATTGGTTTTTGCGAAGTTGGGCAACTGATGTTTTAATGAAATTAGAGTCTGAAGAAGCTTACGATATAGCCACTGTAATTGGCACTTTTAGTAGTCTTATTCAAGAATTTACTCTGGGCGATTGTGTAAACAATATTGAAATTGCGATCGCGGGATATCAACAAGTAGCGACTGCGCTCAATCGGGAAGATTACCAGGAGGATTGGTTGATTACTCAAAACCATTTGGGGTTTGCTTATCAAAATCGCCTTGCTGGGAACCGTAGCAGGAATTTAGAAAGGGCAATTGAGTGTTATGAATTAGCTTTACAATGTTGTAATGATACCGATGAACCGGAATTATGGAGTGTAATTCAACATCGCTTAGGTTTAGTTTATTTTGACAGAGATGAAGGTGATTTAGAAGAAAATGTGGAGAGGGCTATCGCTGCTTTTAAATTAGCATTAAAAGTGTGCAATTGTCAAGAGTCTCCCTTAAAATGGGCGGAAATTCAGCATGATTTAGGTTTGGCTTATCTCCACCGTGTTAAGGGAGATGAATCTGAAAATATAGAACTAGGAATTAAATATTATCATGCTGCTTTGGCTGTTTATCCAAAAGAGGATAATCCTACAGATTGGGCAAGAATTCAAAATAATTTGGGTTTAGCTTATTATCATCGTATTCAAGGGGAAAAATTAGATAACATTGAAAGGGCGATCGCCGCTTTTAAAAATGCCTTACAAGTCCGTACTTATACTGATTTTCCCCTACATTGGGCAGAAACTCAAGAGAGCTTAGGTAATGCTTATATTACAATTGAAGAGAATCGAGACGACAATTTCCAAAAAGCAATTGAGTGTTATCAAGCAGCTTTAACTGTTTATAGTGCTGAAGATTTCCCCGAACAATCGAGTACGATTCAATTTTGTATGGGAGATGCTTACCGTCAAAAAATAGAAAATCGTGCTGATAATCTTGAGAAAGCGATTGAGTGTTATCAAACTGCTCTACAAATTTGTAAGAAAGAAGAGTTTCCTGAATTATGGGCGTTTATTCATAATGATTTAGGGGCGACATATCTCAGCAGATTCAAGGGAAGTCAAGAACAGAATATAGAATTAGGTAGGAGTTTGATAGAGGCTACTTTACAAGTTTATAATCGTGAGGACTATCCCGACAATTGGGCGAACACTCAAAATAATTTAGGATTTTCCTATTATCTTTCTACAACCGGGAAGTATTCCGATAACTTGGAACGGGCAATTGCATATTATGAATTAGGATTACAAGTGTATAATTCTGAGACTTTTACAGAAGTGTGGGGACTGATACAACTTAACTTAGCAGTTGCTTATTTAGAGAGACTAAAAGGAGACCTTTCCGAAAATATTGAAGCTTCAATTGCTGCTTCTCAAAATGCCTTAACTATTTACGATCCAGAGACTTCTTTAGAAAATTGGTTGAAAATTCAGAATAATTTAGGGTATGGCTATCAAAATAGAGTTAAAGGAGAGCAACTTGATAACCTTGAGAAAGCTCTCAGCTATTATAAAATTGCTTTAGATGCTTGCTGTTCTACTCAATTTCCTGAAATTTGGGGTTTGCTCAAAAATAACTTAGGAACTTTTTATTTAAGAAATGCTCAAGGAAATCAAGTTGAAAATGTAGAAGAAGCTATTGTACTTTATCTGACCTGTGTTGAATCTTATCAAAAAGCATTTAATCGTAAACAATGGTCGATGATTCAAAATAATGTAGGGATTGCTTACCTCAATCGCAAATATGGTAGCCGTCTAGAAAATATAGAATTAGCAATCGAAGCTTTTAATAATGCTTTGCAAGTTCGTAATTCTGAAAATTATCCCGAACAGTGGGCGGAAACACAACAGCATTTAGGAGTTGCTCATAGTGAACGAATTTATGGAGATTCCTTACAAAGTTTAGAAAGTGCTATCAAATGTTATGAAAATGCTTTACTAATATATACTCGTTCAGATTTCCCTGAACAGTGGGCAATGCTGCAAAATAATATTGGTAGTGCTTATAGCGAACGTCGGCTAGGAGATGAGGAGAATAACTTAGAAATAGCCATTAATTACTATCAAATGGCTTTGCAAGTAAACACCCGTCAAATTAACCCTGAAAATTGGGCAATGATGCAAAATAATTTAGGAAATGCCTATAGGAGTCGCACTATTGAAAATGAAGTTGAAAATTTAGAAATGGCTATTTTTTACTATAAGTCAGCTTTGGAAGTTTATACTCAAAAAGATTTTCCTGAAGATTGGGCTATGGTGCAATTAAACTTAGGTAATGCTTATAGCGATCGCACTCAAGGAAGTTTTGACGAAAATATAAAACTGGCGAGGGACTATTACCAAGCTGCTTTAGAAGTTTATACTCTCAAAGATTTTCCTGAAAATTGGGCAACTGTACACAATAATTTAGGTTATCTCTACCACAATTTAGAAGAGTTTACCGAAGCAATGCAATACTTTAAGTTAGCATTAAAAGTTAGAACTCCTCAAGCTTTCCCCAAACTTTGTCTGATTTCGGGACAAATTTTAGGCCAAATTGCCTTCAAATTAGGACTATGGAGAGAAGCCATTGAAGGGTATTGTCTTGCTATTGAAGCTTTAGAACAATTGCGAGTTTGGGCTAATACCGATCGACGCCGCCAAGAAATTTTAGGAGAAGATATATATCTTTATGAACATATTGTACAAGCATTAGTTAATACGAAAAATTTTCCACAAGCTTTTGAATATGTAGAACGTTCCCGCTCTCGTCGCTTAGTAGATTTAATTGCCAGTAATGACCTTTACTCTCATGGAGATATACCTTCTGAAGTAGAAGAATATTTAGCAGAATTTGAAGGAATTCAACGACAGATAGATTGCGAACGTTCCGGTTTAAATAAATCAAGTAAAAAGCAGAAGTTAATTGCAGTTAGAGCTAAGGATCTAATTGATATGGATTGTACACGCAATCGAGCAGCTTTAGAAGCCATTAGTGAAAATATCCAAGGTTTAGAAAGTGAAAAACAACAAATTTGGGAACAACTAAGACGTTTAGATCCGGTTTTAGCGGGCGAAATTCAAGTCATTCCCCCTAATTTAACCGCGATTCAAGAACTCATCGATCGCCCTACTACAGCTATACTTAATTTTTACACTACTGATGAAGATACATATATATTTGTTTTGCGACAAGCCGAACTAAATTTGTACAAAACAACCAGAAAACGAGGAAACAACTTACAAAAATGGATTCATGAAGGTTGGCTAAAACCCTACTTGGATTCTGGCGATTCAAGTAAATCAGCCCAAGAGCAATTACAATGTAAAGCTAAGTGGAGAAATCGAATTCCGCAGTTTTTAGCGAAACTTTCCCGCCGTCTGCAAATCGATAACCTGATTCGTCAGTACCTTAATAATATCGAGGAACTGATTATTGTTCCTCACCTTTGCCTACACCAAATTCCTTTTGCTGCTTTACCCTTAGAAAATGGTCAATATTTAGGAGATAAATTTCTAATTCGTTACAGTCCTAGTTGTCAAGTTTTAGAATTTTGCCACAAACGTCCACCTGTCAACGATCGACTAATGTATGGTATTGTGGAAGATGCAACGGAAGATTTACCCTGTGCAAGTTTTGAGGGTGAACAAATTGCCAAACTGTATAATATTCGCCATGAACAACACTTACGAGGACGTAGCCAAGCAACGGTCAGCAACTATCGGCAACTTTCTTTACAAGTCCAGGGAATTATCTCTAGCCATCATGCTCAATCTCGCCTTGATAATCCGTTAGAATCCCGACTGCAATTGGCAGATGGTAGCATTACTTTGGGGCAGTTAATGACACCGGGCTGGCGGCTTCCTCATTTAGTTGATGTGTTTTTATCCTGTTGTGAAACAGGGTTAGGAACTACGGAAATTACTGATGATATTTTGACATTATCGACGGGCTTTTTATGTGCGGGGGCTCGGAGTGTTGTGAGTACGCTGTGGGCTGTAGATGATTTAGCAACAGCCTTATTTTCAATTTTTTATCACAAACTTCGGCAGCAAGGAAGTAGCCGCCCAAAAGCATTGCAGCAAGCACAAATAAATTTGCGATCGCTCTCTGGATCAGAATTTGTCGCTTGCTATTCTCCCCAACTTGCTGATTTATTAGAACGCAAATTTGAAGAGGCGGAGGGCGATCGCCAGTTTGCAGAAAACCAGCGTAATTCCTATCCAGAAGGTTCCCCCGACTATCTGCAATGGCTACAAGAGGAAGAAAAGCGGGCTGAAACAGCAACACGCAATTACAAAACTTTGGAACGACTGGAAATAATTAGTTGCTTAGATTTCCCTTTTGCTGACCCTTTTTATTGGGCTGCTTTCACTTGTTCCGGTTTACGGTAAACTTCAGCCTCAATCTAAATCTGGACTCTTCAGCATTCCCATTAACTTCCGCTTCCGATGGTGTATTTGCATAAGTTGAGAACGATAAGCACACCACTGAAGATTTTGCCCCATTTGTAAATAGGCAGCGCGGGCTTTTTCCAACCACTTAATTGCACGATCGTAGTCCTCTGATTTTCCCCGATCCATAATCGATTCAGCAAGCCGACAAGCATTGGCGATCGTCCAATCGGGGCGGTGGGCGATCGCAGCCCCCATTACTCGGTGAACCAGTGCCGATTCGTAGCCACTCAAACCATCAGCAACAGCGATCGCATCTTCAATAAGCCCCTCATAGAGAAAAATATCAACCTGTGCTTCAGAAACTCCCCAACTTCTATCACTTTTCAGAGTTGCTAACAAATTTGCTTTCACAGTTGACCAACTGTTTCCTGCAAACTCCTTCACTAAAAGATAATCGGCAAAGGATGGTTTGATTTCAAAGACGCGCATTCTAGAATTTAATGCAACTTCGTTTTCTCCCAACTCAACAGCCAACTCACTCGTCCAAATTGCTAGTTTATAAAGGCAATTGCCTGACAAATTCAACCCAGTTTGAGCAATTTTTAGAGCTTCAGCTTGGGCTTGCTGTGCTTGTAAACTTTGAGCGAGAGCAAAAGCATCTTCCGCTGAGTTCATCTGAGTAGCGGCAGCTTTCACTGCTTCCTCTACTCTCCCCAAACGACTTAACATCGTCAAGTATTGTTGAGAGCAGTTTTCTGCTTGCGCTAAGTATAAGTATTCTTGATAGCGTTCCTGGCGATCGAGGATTTGCAAGCGAATTAATGCTAAGCTTTTAGCACATTCTGGTGCCTCATTAGCTCCTATTTCTTGCCCCGTAATATTTCCTTGAAGTACCTCTTGAATTAGGGGGTCATCCCAACCTTGGCGTAAAGCTTTCAAGCTCATGCTGAAATCGCAATCCCATTCATCTTGCCAAGCTTTTAACATCACCTGGAGATCGATCTCTTCTTCAGCAGTTAGTTCAGCCGTTAAAATGGCTTCTGTCCAAGCTTCATCCAAAGCGTTAGCTATATCAGAACTTTCAGCGCCATATTCTTCTACGTCATCCCAATCTTTAACGCAAGCTTCGGTGATGGCTTGTAAAATTACTAAGGCGTTGTTACCATCTCCCTCTGCAATCAATTCCTGTGCTTGCTGAATCACATCTAAAACTTCTTCTGTAATGGGGTCTTCTTCCCCCCATCCCTCGTCGAAATAACGCACAGCATTTCGCAAAATTTGTCGTACTTGTTGTCGAAAAGGAGCAGGATTAATGGAGGTACGACGGGGTGCTTTAGTAGGTGGCTGTGGAGGCGTAGGAATAGCAATTAAGTTAACGTATCGTTCGATCGGATCAATGAGTGAGGGTTGCTTTTCTACTAAATGTTGTATTAATTGCTGGGTTTGTATATCGTTGAGGCGATCGAGTAACTGTTCCAGTGTGGGGCGCTGCTCAATTATTTGTGGTTGTCGCAGACATAATAACATGGTAGCAACAATATGTTTACACCACCCAACGCGATCGTAAGCACAAGTGCAATTTGATGATGCCACATTAGCGTCATCAAAGTTTATCGTAATATGGTAAGGTTGCACAGCAGAACCCTCCACTATTGCTTGCACAATATTGCCACGCAGGACAGCGCTAGTAACATTACCCGCTAAATAGTAAGTTTCACCGCGCTTGAGGGAGGCCGCAGAGGTATTATGCTGGATCGTCGCTTCACTAAGTTTGGGAATTGGCATGAGACTATGCCTCAGCAATTAAAGGATTAGACTTGATTTTACCTCAGAGATGTACTCTGCCTAGGATTTAATTGCCTCTCAATGTAAGATTTACAGAAAATTTAATAATCCGTAAAGCAAGCACTGAGAAGCTTTGCAGCTTGATGAGGGGAAATTTATTCTGAAAATTTTGCATAATTGTCTCCCTACCCCCTGGTTAATAATAGAGCGCAGTTGGCCAACTAGCTTCTCCCTTATCCCTTTCTTTGACGGAGAAACGAGCTGTGATACCTATAGTTTCATCTACCCCCCTGACATTATTAGTAATGGGGGTTCCCAATGCTGCGGGAGAAATTATTGCCAATGTAGAGGCAAGTTTAGTATCAGCCGTTGGTAGTTACCCCTTGATGGAAATTGCCCAAGCTGAGCGCAGAACAAAATGCAGTTCTGGAGAGGACGATCCGATAGTTCCTCCGAACTAAATAACTTTAATTGTTAGCGATCGTTCAGTAGGGTGCGTCAGCTAGTTAAATGGTGAATTAGGAGCGAAAAAATGAGAACTGCTGACGCACGCTACAGTAATTTAATTAATTAGGTTCTCGACCCGAAGCACTGAGCCTCTCGCGGGCAAAGCTCTTCCAAATACTTAATTCTGGAAGTTTCCACGCCATACCTTCTTGTTGTTGGCTTGGGGCAGAGCAATTCAGGCATTTTTGCCAGCAAGAAAGAGCGGCTGTTGTATCCCCTTTTGCTTCGAGAACTTGTGCTAGCAAGCAGTGTGCTACAGTATAGAATTTATCTAATTCAATTGCTTTTTTTAGGTGAGTCTCGGCGTCACTGTAAAGTTGCAGTCCTAGATAAGCCCATCCCAGATTTTTGTGGAGCGTGACTTGCACCATTTTGTCATTAACTTGTGGCAAAATGGAGAGAATTAGTTCTACCGCTACGTCAAAATTTTCGCTGAGAATTTCCAATCGAGCTAAATTATTGACAGCAGCACCGGCAGCGCGACTGTTTTTATATTCTGCTGCTTTTTTGTAGTGCTGGCGAGCGTTGGACAAATCTTCGAGTTTTTCGTAGGTTGACCCTAAATTGTAGTTAGCTGCTGGCAGTTCTGGATTGTAGCGAAGGGTTTGTGTTAAATAACATTTTGCCGTCTGTAACTCACTCTCTAAGTATTTATTGTAACCAATTTGATTCAGGTATTTAGCAATTAATTGATGGGTGATAAATAGCCTAGCCTGCGGGGTGACTGTCAGGCGTTCTTCCCCGGAGTCGGTGAGGGCTTGCAGCAGCGAGCGATCGATGAGAATTTCTACAGCCAGTTTCAATTCTGATAAGTCTTCAGCAAATAGTAGACTGGATTGCAACTCGCTAAGGGTGGCGGGTTTATTGCTTGCCAAGCAAGACAACACTTTTAATTCTAATTCAGAAAAACCCTGAAAGTGATGCTCAAAAAAATCTCGGACAATCCCCTCAATAACCGAGGGAGTTTTTTTGATGAGTTGTGCTAAATTGCCCGCTAACATATCTTGAGCGTGAGTGACGGCTATTTTTAAAAGGAGGGGATTGCCACCATATAGATAAATGAGTTCTGATAGTAAATTACTCTCTGAAGTAGAAACTTGGGGGGCGGATAAAATGATTTGTTTGGCATCCTTTTCTGGTAACTCACTCAGTTCTAAAGCTCGACAATGTAAGGTTTTTTCTGCTAAATTATCGATTTCTATAGGGGGAGTCCAACTGATGAGAAGCAGGCAACTTTGGTGAGGGGTTTGTGCTATTTGTTGGAAGAGTTCCCGGTAACTTTCGTATCCTGGGCGGTATTGTCCTAGTACCTTTCCGCTTTCGAGGATAGTTTCGACTTCATCGAAAACTAATAAACAGCGGGTTAAACGCAAATATTCTATTAATTGGGAGATAAGTGAGTTGCTGGGTTTGGGAAGGTCGATTTGTGAATGATGAGATAGGAATTGCAATAGCTCTGGCAAGAGTTTTTCAAGGGGGGCAGAGGTGGCGAGATTTCGCCATATTATGGTTTGAAATTCCCCTTGAATTTGTTGTAGAGTTTGGGTAGCTAATGCTGTTTTGCCAATCCCTCCCATGCCACAAATTGTGACTACTCGACAACGGTTTGTTACTATCCATTTTTGGAGAGTTTCTATTTCGGAATTGCGTCCGTAAAAAGGTTCTTTAGCTGGGACTTCTCCCCAATCAATACGCGGTGAGAATTGAGGGATAGTTGTGTCTTGAAAGCGGGTATTCTCTACGGTTGGAGCAACTTCGCGGTCGCTTGTGGCATCGTGACGGTTAGTGGAAACTTGTTTCTGGTATTCAGTTACGAGAATTTGCTGGAGTTTGGCTAATTTTCCAGGCCCAGCACCTTGAACTTCAAATTTTTTATACACTTCTCCCAGGCGTTTTTGTAAGGCATCTTTGCGAACGCGAAGCTGGTCGGAAATATCAGACATGGATTCGCCTTTGATTGCTCTTGATAAGACTTCAAATTCGTTTTCAGAAATGCCAACTTTAGTGGCTAAAGTTATTAAAAAATCTTCGGGAAGTTTCATACTACGTTGAATACAGGTATTACAAAGCGGGCGGTTCTACTCAAAGATAGCTGGGAAAGGACGGGGCGATCGCGCGAAATCAGCGAACACAGGAATTTTGGCAGTAGAAACAGAGGTTTCTGGGCTGTAACTTGATTATATGGGCTTTTTTCTCACTTATCACGCGATAAACGAGATAGACAACAGAAGAACTGAGGGGTGGGGCAAGCTAAGACTTCTGGGCTGTAACTTGATTATATGGGCTTTTTTCTCATTTAGAAGTAGGTAAAGGAGATAGACAACAGAATAATTGAGGGGCGATCGGCTGAAATTTGGAGCCATTTTTAGGTCGGGATACTTTATTTGTAAAGGTTTAGAGCTTGTTTAAGTTGTCGTTAGAGGGGCTAGAGCCTTGTGAAATCGACTTTTGAGTAGTTTTTCTCATTTAATGAGATTTTAGTGAGCATTAGCTTGACAAGCTAGAACTATGTTTGATACATTAATCTCAGTTAGGCGCGGTGGATGTTTCAGAAAGTCGGTACAGCCGGAGAGCTTTCTGAGTTCAGCGAACCTGAATACAGTTTCCCCCTCAGCTTTGCATAATTTTTGGGTTTGACCCTGGTTAATCAGTGGAGGTCGAAACCAGATTTACCTGTGAAAACTGCTGGACTAAAACAACTTACGAGCATCGTTGCTGATTGGAGAGTAAAAGGCCATGTTTAGGTGCGTCAAGTTGATAACCGCTTTACCGACGATCGCGCTTCTGTCTGTTTTCAATCTGTTTCCGAGGGCGATCGCCCAAGAATATCCGGGGTGTTTTCAGTTGAATTCTGAAAGAAAACAGTATGAATCTCTCGATCGGCTTTGTCGATTTCCCAAACCACCTGAAAACCCGCGGAAGCCAGACCCTTTTAGGGTTCAGCTTGTGAATGGACTGGAGTTAACTGGATTAGCGATGGAAAATACAGGAACTCAGCGATTTCTTGTAGGGCGGTTGACCAACAAGCAAAGTAAGACGGCTAAAGTTCAGTCTATCAGCGTCCAATTTATCGATAAACGAGACGGAGCTGTAGTCGAATTTTTGACTGTTGGGCTTGGCGGTGTATTAACCCCCAATCAGGGTTATGAATTCAGGAGAATTATGGATAATGCTCTTCAACTAGGCGATCGTAGTAACAATGATTTGTCTATCAAGTTTTTGGAGTGGAAGGAGGTAAGAGACTAGAGACCAAACTTAAACACCTACCAAATACTTCAATAAATTAGTAAAAATTCATGAAATGAGTAAATAAATTTTTGGGCTTGTTTCATTGAAGGCTTTTGTTAAAGGGAAGTTAAGGCAAAAAAACAAAAATCTCTGATTTTTAATTCCTCTATATACAGACTAGGAGCGACATTATGGACGAGTTTGTTAGGAAAGCTGCTGGACTAGGATTGCCTGTAATTTTACTTATAATTGTGATGGCAACTACAGGTTTTGCAGGAGCGGCCGCGATTACGACGGCTTTGGCAATGTTAGGTGGGCCAGCAGGAATGTTCGGTGGCATTGCTTTGCTGGGCATCATCGGTTTAGCGACAGAAATGTTATCTAAGTACGGTCTTGAAGCGCTGTTAATTGGAATTTACAGGCAGCGCATTCAAAATGGAGAATCTCCTGCTGCAATTTGCAAAGAAATCCGCCAATTACCCATATCTGGAGATTTGAGGCGGAGACTTGGAGAAGAGTTTGGGTCTTAGTAAATATAAGATGAGCAATTTTATTTGTAAATTGCCCAAGATAGATCGCTGCTAATTGCTTAGAGAATCAAATAGGAGGAACAGATGGAGAGCGAATTGATTGGAGAGGTTAGATTACGCAACTGCCACCTCGTCTACCGTGAAGGCTCAAACTATCGAGTAGATGTGATTAAGGCTCAAAGACCTACAATCGTATTTACAAAAAACATTACTTGTGAAGTAGTGGAGTATTTGTACAATCAACTCAAGGGACATCAAGTTAATAAAGATGAAGCAGCAGATGTCTTAAAACCTGTTGCCAGAAAGTTAGATTTACCTTACAGCTATGGGCATCAGCTTTCCTATTATACGCAGGAGGTTTTAGTGGTACTTGTGGCGATAGGTAGAGCAAGTTTGAGTCAACAAATAGGTCGAGGTTGTTGTTATACAATTTTTCGGACGTGCTAAATCCTAAAAGGAGGCGATCTAATAGCTTTTCCGAACCGCCAATAGACAATAAATATGAAATCTAATCAACTCATCCAAATCAGCGGTACACCTGGTCAAATTGTGGGGATTGTCCCAGTTCAAAGTAATGGCACAATTACGGTTAAATTGGCCGGCGAAATGTTACAAATCAGCTCGGAATCTTTTTTTGGATTAGAAACAAAAGAGGTGTTTATTCCGATTGAGGATGTTAGAGCGATTGAAACAGGAGAGGGTTGTACTTGGTGGCTGTTTTGGGTAGGAATTCCGACTCTCAGTATTTTTATCGGTGTTGTCTTTATTATTCTTGCCTTCATTGTCAAACAGCGCTATCTCACTATTTACAGTAGTCGGGTTAATGTGATAGTATTTCACAGGAAGGGAGAAAAAGTGGCTCAGTTTAGAACTGGTGTTTTAGAGGCTCGCTATTCTAAGTCTCTGGCGATCGCTAAACCGCCAATGCCACCACCGCCATCGCGTCCTTTGAATATTTGATTCAAGAGAGTAGATATCATATCAAATCCGCGCTTGATCGTCGGGCGTAAAATCGAGTCAACATTCAACACTCAAGCATCATTGAGTTTTGCGATCCAGAGTTAACAGTTAACAGTCAACAGTCAACTATTATGAGGAGTGCAACCGGAATTGATCTCATAATCCAAATCTCCTGAGTTTATGGTGCTCAGCAAAATAAAAATGCTCGTGGTGCGGGCCCCATATCCCGGATGAGGAAGACGCTTATATAGCAATCCTTGCAGGAGTCATAAATTTTTTAACCCCACCCCAACCCTCCCCTTGGTAAGGGGAGAGAGTAAGAAATTCACACAGGATTTAGGATTGCTATACTATCATTTCTACCACAAATCCAGGAGAGCCAATCTTTTATAAGAAACCGGATTTTTTAGGGTAAGTCTTATTTAAATTAACAAAACTACGGCTGCTGTTGCTAGCAGTAGCAGAATTCCGGCTGCACCGGCTAGGGGTTTTGCTGCTATTCCTGTAATCCATTCTGGTACGGTAGAAGTAGGTTTAATTGCGCCTTCTGTATCTACGGTAGTTATACCCCAAATCCAAGCTGCGTGAATGCCGATCGCCAATCCTAAACTGCCATTGTCGGCGATGCGGGCTAATGTTAAAACCATCCCCATCAGCCACAATCCGGGCAGTTGCGGTAGAGTTTCTTTGGCGGCCCAAATTAGATGGGCGATCGCGAAAATGAAACTGGCGATCGCTGCTGCGATTAGCATTGAGTAATCTTGCTGGAGGATTGTTTGCAAGCAGCCGCGAAAGATTAACTCTTCTGTGGCGCTAATCCACAGTGCTAATAACAGAGTCAGCAGACTAGCAGGGGTAAAAATTAAAGTCCACAAATTAATTTTTTCGCCTGTTTCGGTGGAAGTTTCGCTTTTTTTTAGCTCGATCCAGCCTGCGGTTAATTGCAGGCCGAATAAAATTACTAAGCTGATTATTCCTAATCCTAATCCCCGCATTAATGACATCAAAGTTGCGGGTTGCCAATCCCAACCCCAGTTAACAAAAGATGTATTTTCGATCCAACTTGTCGCCCATAAAATGAAGGGGACAATCACGTAGAGGGAAGCTAGTAAAGGTAGTTTTTTGTTTCCCAAGGGTTGGGGCGGATGCCATTTAAGGGCGATCGCCAGCACAATCGCTGCGGGAAGCCACACAACCATCCAAGTCGAGAAAAAGAAGATTATTTTGACAATTGCTGGTATTGACGGCGACATCAATTGCAGGTTGTTTATACTATTCCACATTTAATAGGTTGCAACTATAATACTGTTGGCTGTTGACTGTTAACTGTTAACTAATGACTAATGACTAATGACTAATGACTACTGCCAACTGCCAACTGACTACTGCCAACTGCCAATTGACTACCGATCGAGCTTGCGCTGAATTTGCCTCAAAGATTGGTACATTTCCGGCAAGCGGTTGTAGACGGCTGCGGCTTTCAGAAATAGTTTGTGGGGAATTGCTGGAACACCCGTCACGATCGCACCTGCGGGCACGTCGCTGTGAATTCCGGCTTTAGCAGTGGCGATCGCCCCATCTCCGATTTTGGCTTGATTAGCAATTCCTACTTGACCTGCCAAAATTACATTGTTGCCAATTTTTACTCCGCCAGCCATGCCAACGTGAGCGGCAAACGCGCAATTTTTCCCGACTTGACAGCCATGACCTACCTGTACTAAATTGTCGATTTTTGTATTTTGGCCGATGCGGGTTTCTCCGACAGCGGGCCTATCGATCGTGCTGTTGCAGCCAACCTCAACGCCCTCTTCTAATACAGTGCAGCCAGACTGCTCCATTTTCACCCATCCTGTGGCTGTCGGCACGAACCCAAAACCTTCGGAACCGATCGCCGCACCGCTGTGAATCACGCAATTTGCCCCGATGCGAGTACGTTCGTGAATGACACAATTAGCGTGTAAAACAGTGCCTGCGCCTATTTCCGCATCTGGGTAAATTACAACATTTGGATGAATGCAAACGTTGCTGCCAATTTTGACTTTTGCTTGAATAACGACGTGGGGGCCGATATAGACATTTTCACCAATTTCTGCTGAGGGGTGAACGACGGCTGAGGGATGAATTTCGGATGCTGGGCGAAACGGTTGATAGAAAATGGCGATCGTTTCAGCAAATAACAATCGCGGATCTGCCGCGGCAATCCAAGCAATGTTGCGATCGTCACATTGAGCTTGGAGGCTTTCATCTAAGGGTAAAATTAAAGCCGAAGCATTTGTAGTGGCTGTATGAACGGCAAATTTAGCACCTTCTATATAACTGATTGTACCCGATGGAGCTTCATCAACTGGGGCAGGGCCAGTAATTTCCGGATCGGTAGCAACCGACGCTGTGAGGGTGCGACTGGTGGCTAAATTAAGTCTTCGTACTATGTAGCTAAACTTCATCTATAAAAATTTGTTGTTAGCACAGATGGATCATAGTTAAAATTACCAGCTTTGGAGCACGATCTGAGCAGTTGCCATTTAAAAAACAAAAACCCCGGTTTCTTGAAGAAGTCGGGGTTGTAGCGATCGATTATTTTTGGAAAAATTATTTTACAGAAACTGCATCTACGTCAACGGTGCTGCCTTTGGCTTCAGAATAAGGGGCACCGGTGGCTTCGGATGCTGAAGCTGTCTCTGTTTGGCGGGATTTAAAGTAGTCGATCGCCATTTGCGACACTTCGGAAATCAGCAAGACTGCAATTGCCACGTCGTCAATTTGTCCGATGACGGGGAGAAAGTCTGGGGCTATGTCGATCGGGCTTACCAGATATGCCAGGGTTCCCAGAATAATCCACCAGCGGTACTTGGGGTTGCGGAGGGTGTCGCGATACCAGTTGTAAACAGATTGTATAGAAAAGCTCATGGGGTTGTCCTCTACTTATATTTTCAATCTTGACAAATTCTCGCTCGAAATGCTTGTGGAGATATCCCCCCTAGGGTTGGCAAGAGACTTCTACCTGGGAGTATAGGGAATTGGGGCGGGAGAAGGTGTCAATCGATTTTAGATTTTAGATTTTAGATTTTAGATTTTAGAATTGAAGCATTGACTTGCGCGAGATAAATTCGGGGGCTCCTTTATCGGATACAGGTTTTTTATTTCTGGACGGATGAATGCGGGGGCTTGTATCCTGGATGCTTTCGGTCAAGCTGTGTGGGAAGGGCGGGGACTCGTGACAACGCCCCTACAGAAACCTGACTGATAAAAGCCGATGGAATTTATCTGTGTTTATCTGCTGTTTAAAAGCATCTTCATCTATTATATCATGTCCGATGTGCGATTCGTTTAGCCTAAATGGATAGGTTCTCCTATCCAGGGACGGTTAGCCTGACTCCGCTGCGAGTTAGTGATAACTGATTACACTTCTGGGTGAGACGTTAAGTCAAGTCCCAGTCCGCAGGTGCAGCGGTAAAAGCATATCCCCTATTTTGTTAGGTAGCAACTAACAGGATAAAGCGGGGATAAAAGGCAGAAAGACTCTTAGCCAAATGGAGTAGCTGTCGAGCAAGAACATATGCGTAGCGAAAGCAAAAATGTGTCTGAACCACCGTTATGATAGATGGTCAAATGGCTGATAGACCAAG
>NZ_JAUBOR010000053.1:31625-32232 GCF_036700305.1 Microcoleus sp. Z1_A1 | reverse complement strand
ATAGTCGAAAATCTGCAAGTTGTAGAAACCGTAGAGTCGATCGAGCATCCTCAACCAGAACCGGTTGTCGAAAATCTACTTATTGTAGAAACCGTAGAGTCGATCGAGCATCATGAACCAGAACCGATAGTCGAAAATCTACTTATTGTAGAAACCGTAGAGTCGAGCCAACCTTCTCAACCAGAACCGATAGTCGAAAATCTGCAAGTTGTAGAAACCGTAGAGTCGAGCCAACCTTCTCAACCAGAATCCCAAGCAGTTGCAGAAACACCAGAGGAAATAAGCGATTTAGAACCAGAAATGCAACCAGTGGCAGATTTTCTGGAAATTGTAGAAAAACAAGAGTCGATCGAACTTTCTCAGTCAGAACCGATTGTCGAAAATCTACTCATTGTAGAAACAGTAGAGTCGATCGAGCTTTCTCAGCCAGAATCAGAACCGATTTTAGATGCACCAAAGTTGATCGAGCTTTCTCAGCCAGAACCTGAACCGATTGTAGATGCACCAAAGTCGATCGAACTTTCTCCACTAGAACCTGAACCGATTGTAGATGCACCAAAGTCGATCGAACTTTCTCCACTAGAACCTGAACCGATTGTAGATGCAC
>NZ_JAUBOR010000053.1:9151-31525 GCF_036700305.1 Microcoleus sp. Z1_A1 | reverse complement strand
CAAAGTCGATCGAACTTTCTCCACTAGAACCTGAACCGATTTTAGATGCACCAAAGTCGATCGAACTTTCTCCACTAGAACCTGAACCGATTTTAGATGCACCAAAGTCGATCGAACGTTCTCAACCAGAATCCCAACCAGTTGTAAAAAATCGGCCAATTAAAAAAAAGCCACAACCGAGTAGCGATTCTCGGCCCGAACAGCCACCTGTTACCAAAAAGCGACCAATAGAAAGAAAAAAACAGGATAGCGACAGCAGTGAAACACCACCCGCAGGCGACTCAGAATGAACCAATTACCAATGCCCAATTACCCATTCCCAATTCCTAAATGTTAGTAATGATTAGTAATATTGTCGCAATTTACCGCAAAGAACTACAAAGCTATTTTGCATCGCCATTAGCCTATGCCATCGCAGCAGTCTTTTGGCTAATCACCGGCTACTTTTTAATAGCCATCCTCCTCGCCCCCGACGGGTTAATTCCCCAAATCGGCCAGCGAGACCAAATGGGAATTACCGAACCTCCCATCGACGTAGCCTACGAATTCCTGCAACTCTTCCTGCGAATCATGGGTTCCCTTTCCTTGTTCGTACTACCCGTACTCTCAATGGGACTTTACGCAGAAGAACGCAAACGTGGAACCTTAGAACTATTAGCCACATCGCCCTTAACAAACTGGGCAGTTGCTACCGGCAAACTCCTGGGAGTTTTAACATTTTATACCACAATGTTGCTGCCCCTGCTGTTCTGCGAGGCGATCGCCCTCAGTTCCTCAACCCCACCCGTACCCCCCGGAGTTCTTCTGCTAGGACACGGCGGCTTAATCTTACTAGCAGCAGGAGTATTGTCCCTCGGAATGTTTATTTCCTCCCTCACCGACAGCACAATTTTATCAGCCATCCTCACCTTCACTCTAGTATTATTTCTCTGGGTGATCGATGCAGTCGCCGTCAGTATCGGTGGCCCCTTCGGAACAGCATTAGGACATTTGTCGCTCCTAACAAATTACACCAATCTTGTCAAGGGAGTTTTCGATACCAGCAGTTTAATTATGTTTGCCAGTTACATCATTTTAGGAGTATTTCTGACCGCCCAATCCATCGATGCCTTGCGATATCAGCGTTCTTAAAAACACTAGACAAGGCAGAGACAGAGAAGGTTATTTTTGCCAAAGTAAAGAGAAGTAAAGAGCAAAGGGAAGGTTATTTTTCCCTGTTAATCATTCTACAAAATACCTCAAACAATGAGATTTATCAATCCCAAAATCGACTTTGCGTTCAAAAAAATATTCGGTTCCAGCGACAGCAAAGACATCCTGATTAATTTTTTAAACGCCATCCTTTATGAAGCACAGCCGGTCATCGAAGACTTAGAAATAATCGAATCCCAACCAGAACCTCAAACTCTCGCAACCCAAGACACACACCTAGATGTCAAAGCCACAATTAACGGCGGCAGAATCGCCCTAGTTGAAATTCAACTGATCAACGTGCCTTCCTTTGGGAACAGAGTTTTGTACAACGCTGCCAAAAGCTACAGCCAACAATTAACAGGAAAAGAGCGCTACGAAAGACTAAAAACAGTAATTTCCTTAAAAATTGCCGACTTTGAAATGTTTGAAAATCAGCCGGAATTTATGTCACGGTTTGTTTTCAAAGAAAAAGAGCAACAGTTTGAGTGTCCAGATACTCAAATAGAATTAGTATTTATCGAACTGCCAAAATTTAGCAAGGAATTAGCAGAATTAGAAACAACGGCAGATCAATGGATTTACTTTCTCGAAAAGACCAGCACTCTGGAGACAGTACCAGAAACACTCAGTGCAGTTCCCGAAATTCAGAAAGCTTTTAGAATTGCCAGCGAGGCAAACTTCACTCAGGAAGAATTAAATGAATTGCAGAAGCAAGAACTGTGGATTCAAGACCAGCAGATTGCCATAGATGTAGCAAGAGAACAGGTGACAAAAGCCGCTCAACTCTCGTTAATATTGCGTCAGCTAGTGAAGCGATTAGGCACAATACAACCGGAAACTGAAAACAGCATCCGTCAATTAGGTATACAGGAATTAGAAGAACTAGGAGATGCCGTGATCGATTTCAACAAGCCATCCGATTTAACAGCATGGTTGCAGGCTAATGCGATATAGAATAACATCCTTCAACCATAATTTTGTCACTCAATATTTACATTATGAAAATTAGGAAAACAAATTGGAAATACGTTTTTTTGCTGGGCCCCCTCCTCATCGCAGCGGGTGTAACAGCAGCACTTGTATCTGGAGTATGGGACCCGCTGACAGTCGGTTTAGTTATTGCCGGAGCAGTGACGATCGCCCTTTGGCTGCTATATTTGAGTTACGAACAAAGCTTTTGGGGGCAGCGTTCCACCCAAGCCAGCACCAACGCCCTGATTGCTACCCTCGCCGTCTTTGTGATACTCGGAGTAATTAACTTCATAGCCGTTCGCTATCCCGTCCGCATCGACTTAACCGAAAGCCAACAATTTACCCTTGCGCCGCAGACTCAACAAATACTGCGAAACCTGCAACAAACAGTCAAAGTTTGGGTATTTGACCCCATCCAAAATCCCCAAATTAAAGAATTGCTGCAAAGCTACAAACGCGAGGGAGGCGAAAAGTTCCAATTCGAGTTTGTTGACCCGCAGACCCAACCTGGAAAAGCGCGGGAATTTAGTATTACTAGCATCGGAGAAGTTTACCTGCAATCCGGCGACAGAAAACAGGTACTGCAAAAAGGTGGCACCGCTTTTGGTAGCGACCCAAATCAAGGTCTTTCAGAGATAAAACTTACCAATGGCTTAGAAGAAATCCTGAGCACTCGCGTTGCTAGAGTTTACTTTTTGCAAGGCAAAGGAGCCCGCCCGCTACAGGAAGGTCAAGGCGGAATTCAGCAAGCTGAAAAAGCTTTGAAAGATAAATACTACAACGTCCAAACCCTGAATTTGACCGAACGCAAAGAAGTGCCAGAAGATGCAGATGCTTTAATCGTTCCCGGCCAGGACAAACCGTTTTCCGATACAGAAATTAAAGCACTAAGAGCTTATCTCGATCGCGGCGGCAGTTTATTGTTAATGGTAGACCCGGCAATTGATACGGGATTGGGCAAATTGCTGGAAGAATGGGGCGTAAAACTAGACGCCCGTTTGGCCATCGATGCTTCGGGCACTGGTCAAAGATTTGGGCTGGGCCCCACGGTTCCCACAGTCAGGCGCTACGGCGAACATCCGATTACTCAAAGTTTTGGCAACGGCATTTCATTTTATCCGTTTGCGCGTGCTTTGGAAAACTCGCCAGTAGAAGGGATAGAGGCAAAACCGCTGATTTGGACGAGTCAGGAAAGTTGGGCGGAAAGCGATTTAACGACTAAGAAATTGGAGTTCGATCAGAAGACCGATAAACAAGGCCCGCTATTATTAGGTGTAGCTTTAGTTCGATCGACCACTGACAGCACTCCCTCAAAGCCCTCACCTTCACCAACACCTACTTCACCCTCGCCTTCACCCCAAGCATCACCGACAGATTCCCCATCGCCGATAGATTCACCCTCACCGACAATTTCCCCATCGCCGACAGATTCACCCTCACCGATAGATTCACCCTCACCGACAATTTCCCCATCGCCGACAGATTCACCATCGCCGACAGATTTACCATCGCCGATAGATTCACCATCGCCGACAGATTCACCCTCACCGATAGATTCACCCTCACCGACAATTTCCCCATCGCCGACAGATTCCCCATCGCCGACAGATTCACCATCGCCGACAACTTCGCCAACAGCTTCCCCAATCAGCTATTCGGTGATTGTCTCGCAAGAAGCAACGCCTCCAGCATTACCGACGACTTCGCCAACACCAGCAGCATCTCCCACAGCATCTCCCACAGCATCTCCCAGTCCAACCGCAACTCCTTCTGCGCCTTCAACTCCTAGAAAAACATCGCGAATGGTAGTAATTGGCACATCTCAATTTGTGACTAACGGTTGGTTTGACCAACAACTCAATAGCGACGTGTTTCTCAATTCAGTCAGTTGGTTGAGTAAACCAGACCAGCAAAGCTTTTCTATCAGTCCGAAAAAAGCTACTAACCGTCGCATTAACATGACGGCTATCCAAGTAGGATTGCTGGTTTTAGCTTGGCTAATTTGGCCTTTACTCGGACTGGGAATTGGGGGCGCTATCTGGTGGAAGAGAAGATAAGTTAGTTGACAGTTGACAGTTGTCAGTTGACAGTTGTCAGTTGACAGTTGACAGTTGTCAGTTGTCAGTTGTTATTAATAACAGACTCCCCAATGCCCAATTCCCAATTCCCGATGCCCAATGCCCAATTCCCAATGCCCAATTCCCAGTTACTATGAAATTGCAGAAAAATACATTTGTATTGATAGCCGTCGCACTTAGCATGACTGGGTTGGTTGCTTTGTTCGAGATGCAAGTGGCTCCTAAACAGGAAGCTGCTAAGGAAGAACAACAGAAAATTTTTGCTTTTAACTCCGATCGCGTACAATTCTTTACAGTCAAAACTCCCGAAAAAATATTGACTTTTGAGCGAGTTTATGCTACAAAAGGAGGCAAGTCTAGCTGGGAAATGAAATTGCCAGTGCAAGCACACGCGAGTCAGGCATCGGTGGATTTTTTGCTAGACAGGCTGGCAACAGGAAAGAGCGATCGCACGATTAATATTACTGCTGCTCAACTGCCAGAATTCGGTCTCGACCAACCCCAAGCTACAGTCACAGTAAAACTGGACAACCAGGAAACTCACCGCCTAGTATTAGGCAAAACAGACTTTAGCGGCCGCTTCTTGTACGCTCAAGCCAATCCGCCGGAAGCGCCCCCTCAAAATTCCGCCCAAAATTTGCCCGTGCTGCTAGTGCCATTTGACTTTAAAAATGCCGTCCAGCGACCTTTGTCAGAGTGGAAAAAAGCAGAAGCACCCAAAACAGAGAAACCGCAAAAACCATCTCCCACGCCAAGTCCTGAGAATAAATAGATGCCCAGTCGCTCCTCGATGTTGCACCATTCTCAATAAGGCTTTTATGAACAGGCTTTTCGGCCTGTGAAGCGAGAAAATTTACTCTTTGTGGAACAGGCCGAAAAGCCTGTTGCGGACAATGGTGCACTCTGGGATAGAATTTAAAGAACAAATCCCAAAACCTGTTACATTCAACATTCCTCACCTAAAATACAAAAAAGTCTAAACTTAAACTGTATTTAAGTGGCGTGCATTACCCCCAGGAAAGGGCGAATATGTTTCAGACAGCACTCAACCAAGGTACGACAGCAGCGGATACAGCGTTTGACGTTGAACTCCGCAAGGTATTTAAGGTATTTAACGGCGAAACCGCAGTCCGCGGAGTAGACCTCAACATCCGCCAAGGAGAATTTTTTAGCATCCTCGGGCCTAGCGGCTGCGGCAAGACTACGACGCTGCGCTTAATCGCTGGGTTCGAGACTCCCTCGGCTGGCGAATTAATGATTCGCGGCCAGTCGATGACCAACACTCCAGCTTACCGCCGTCCGGTAAATACTGTGTTTCAAAGCTATGCTTTGTTCGGACACATGAATGTCTGGGACAATATCGCTTTTGGATTGCGGATCAAAAAGCTGGGGAAAGCAGAAATTGAAGAACGGGTACGGGAAGTTTTGCAATTGGTGAAAATGGAATCTTTCGCCAACAGGTTTCCCGGTCAAATGTCGGGCGGCCAGCAACAGCGGGTGGCTTTGGCGAGAGCTCTGGTAAATCGACCGGCGGTTCTGCTGCTGGACGAACCTCTGGGTGCTCTGGATTTGAAGTTGCGGAAGCAGATGCAGTTGGAACTGTCGAATTTGCATCAAGAATTGGGTTTGACTTTTGTGATGGTGACTCACGACCAAGAAGAGGCGATGAGTCTGTCTGACCGGATTGCGGTGATGCACGAGGGCAGGATTGAGCAAATTGGCTCTCCTGAAGAAATTTATGAGTGTCCGCAGACGGCTTTTGTGGCGGATTTTATTGGGGATACGAATTTGTTTGCGGGTACGGTAGAATCGATCGACCGATCGACTATCACAGTTCGCACATCAGCCAATCTGAAAATAATCGTTCAGCAGTCGGATATGTGGAATGGTGTCACAGGCGACTCGGTTGTGGTCAGCGTTCGACCGGAAAAAGTATATTTGAATCTCTACCAGCCGGAAGTGTCGGTCAACTGTTTTGAAGGGCGGCTCAAAAATACTATGTACATGGGCACGCACGTTCATTACGTCGTTGAGTTGGCTTCGGGCGATAAAATTACGGTGCGCCAGCCAAATACAGGCGGCTCTTTCCCAGATCCGCACACGCCGATTTATGCTTATTGGGGAACTACTGATTGTCTCGCTTTGAGCGATCGGAATTAGTCAGTTGGCAGTTGGTAGTTGATATTAGTCATCAGTCATCAGTCATTGATTATTTGTTGGTGGTTGGTTCTCCTAACAAATAACATAGGACAATTCCCAATTCTTAATTACCAATTCCCCAATCTTCAATCTTCAATCTCCAAATCTAAAATCTAAAATCTAAAATCTAAAATCGAACTGTGCCTCCGACTAACTTACCAATTTCCAGGATTTTTCCGGCTAATTCTACACGCCGTCAGTTCCTAAAAAATTCGGCGGCGACAATTTCAGGGTTAGCTGTTTCGAGTTGCGGCTGGCGACTTGCAGACGTACAATCTGCTCCTCCCGTCAAAGGTTCTGCCGACCAACTTTTCATCTATACTTGGGCAGGCTATACCGATAACGCTTTGCTCGATCGCTTTGCCGAAAAAACAGGCATCCGCGTCATCGCAGATGTATTCGACTCCAATGAGTCGATGCTGGCGAGAGTTCAAGCCGGTGGCGCCCGCGCCTACAGCATCATTTACCCGTCTGACTACATGGTGATTCAGATGACGGAACTGGGGCTGTTGAGCCAATTAGACCACTCGATTTTGGGCGGACTCGATCGGCTAAAAAAACAGTTCCAAAACCCCGTCTATGACCCAGGAAACCGCTACAGCGTCCCTGTGAGTTGGGGAACCACAGGCTTAATTTACAACAGCGAACAGCTCAAAGAAGCTCCTGAAGATTGGGACTATTTGTGGAAGCACAAACAGGAGTTAGCAAGGCGAATGACGCTGGCAAATGATGTTCGAGAAGTTATGGGTGCTGCGTTGCGAATGTTGGGCTATTCTCTCAATTCTACGAACCCAGAGCAAGTGAAACAAGCTTATGAAAAGTTGGTTGAACTCAAACCGGCGATCGCATCTTTTACCACTAATGCTTGGCGGCCACAAATGCTGACGGGGGATTTGAAGGTAGCTATGTGTTATTCTTCTGATGCTAATGAGGTAATTCCAGATAATGACAAATTGCGCTATGTTGTGCCAAAAAGCGGTTCTTCTCTGTGGACTGACACTTTAGTAATTCCTAAAGGTGCTCCCAATCCAGAAGCAGCTTATAAGTGGATTAACTTTATGCTGCAAGCGGATGTCGCTGCTTCTTTAGTAGAACGGCTCAGTTTCTCAACTCCTTCGGAAGATGCTTTTAGTTTGCTGACGCCGGAAGTCCGCGAAAATGAAATTCTTTTCCCTTCTGAGGCAACTTTGAAAAATTGCGAAGGTGTTGCGCCGGTAGGAAAATTTATAGACGTGTACGATCGCTATTGGACTCAATTAACCAGCGGCTAATCTTATTTATTGCCATAAATTTCATGTAGATTTCGATTTACCGTGGGGTGGGGGCGGGTTTATGAGATTGTTTATTTTAGGCGATGATTGTAGGTGAACCCGCCCCTACATTACATTTCGATTTACCGTGGGGTGGGGGCGGGTTTATGAGATTGTTTATTTTAGGCGATTATTGTAGGTGAAACCCGCCCCTACAAATCAAAACTCAAAACTCAAAACTATTTATTTATGGCTGTTTCCACTCAAGCTCCCCCTCCTCTTCCTCCCGGTTCTCCCTCGAAGGCTGAAACTGTTTCTCGCTGGTCGGCGTGGGCTGGGCCACTGGCATTGCTGGGCCCTTCTGGCTTGTTGCTGCTTTTATTATTAGTCATACCAACTTTGGTGATTTTTCAGCTTAGTTTGGTTCCGAATATTAAGCCAGGAGATTTGGTGAATCCTTCGGGAATCGGCAATTACCTGCGAGTGTTTGAGCCGCTGAATTTACAGGTGATGGGTCGATCGCTCTTTTTCGCAACGGGGACTACTATTCTGTGTTTGCTGCTGGGATTTCCCGTCGCTTACTGGATCGCCCTCAATGTCTCGAAAAAGTGGCGGAATTTAACTTTGTTAGGCTTTGTGTTGCCGCTGTGGACTTCTTCGCTGTTGCGATCGTATGCTTGGATTACAATTCTGCGTCCTACGGGGGTTCTCAACTCGCTGCTGGCACTTGTAGGCATTCCTCCTCTAGAATTGCTTAATCAAAGCTCCGCAGTTTTAATCGGCATGGCTTACAGTTATTTGCCTTATATCGTGACAATTCTCTACGCTTCTTTGGAAAAGTTAGACCGCAGGTTGCTAGAAGCATCTCAGGATTTGGGTGCGAACCCAGTGGAAACTTTCTGGAAAGTGACAGTACCTCAGACGATGCCCGGAATTGCTGCGGGTTCTTTGCTAGTATTTATTAGCTGTTTGGGCGATTTTGTCGATCCAGAGTTGCTCGGTGGAGCTTCGAGCATGACGGCGGCTCGTTTAATTTACAATCAATTTTTGGGGGCGACTCAAAATTGGGGTCTGGGTTCGGCTCTGAGTATGGTATTAATCTTTGCAGTGAGTATCGGAATTGCCCTTTTGCTCAAATATGGCGATCGTAATGCAATTTAAAGAAGTCATTAGTCAGTAGTTATTAGTCATTAGTTATTGGTTACTGGTTATTGGTAGCTACTCACAAATAACAACTGACAACAACCGATTACCAATTACCAATTACCAATTAATTACCAATTACCGATTACCGAGAAATGGAAAATACCCCCGAAAATACACAGGAGGACATACAAGCCGATATGTACTTAAAACCTAAATTTAAGGTTTCTTGGCAGGTAATATTTGCCGTTGTGATGTTTTTTTATATGTACCTGCCCATCCTGGTACTCACCTTTTACAGCTTTAACAAATCGCGTTTTAGCGCCGGCTGGGAAGGATTTACCTTAGATTGGTACGTTAAATTATTTAGCGATACGCGGATTTTAATTGCCCTGAGAAACAGTTTAACAGTGGCTGTTTGTGCAGTGGCAATCTCGGCGGTACTCGGCACTTTGATGGCGGTTGGTTTAGCCCGCTACCGCTTTCCAGGCAAGAGTTTATATCAGGGAGTCTCCTACTTGCCGATTATTATTCCAGATATTGCTACCGCAGTTGCTACTCTGGTATTTTTAGCAGCGCTGGCGATTCCTCTGAGTTTGTGGACGATTGTCGCCGCTCACGTTGTGTTTTGTCTGGCTTACATCGCCCTAGCTGTTTCTACTAGATTGGCCGATTTAAACCCGTATTTAGAAGAGGCTGCCTTGGATTTGGGTGCAACGCCTGTTGAAGCTTTTATTAAAGTTTTGCTCCCTCAATTAATACCCGGAATTGTTTCGGGTTGTCTCCTGTCTTTTGTCCTCAGCATGGACGATTTTTTGATTGCGAGTTTTACCGCAGGTAGCGGGACTACAACTCTGCCGATGGAAATTTTTAGCCGGATTCGGACTGGGGTGAAACCGGATATTAATGCTCTCAGCGTGCTGTTGATAGTAGGTTCGGGAGGATTGGCGTTTTTAGCGGAATATTTGCGCGGCCGGGGCGAGCAAAAACGGACTCATTAGTCATAGGTTATTAGTAACCAAAAAACCCGGTTTCTTAAAGAAACCGGGTTTCTGAAGCGGTAAGGTGCGAAGTACCCACCCTACATTGGTTCTGCGTCTAGGACAGAATTGCTGCTATTTTGCTGCTGGTAATTTCACTTTAGTAGCCAAACCTAGTGCTTCCAAAACTTGAATTGTCATCCAAGTGAAGTCAATCTCCCACCATTCCATCCCGTGACGCGCAGAGTATTGATAAGCATGGTGGTTGTTGTGCCAGCCTTCGCCGTAAGTCAGGACAGCCACCCACCAACAGTTAGTAGAACTATCCTTTGTTTCGTAAGTGCGATAGCCAAATTTGTGAGTGGCGCTGTTAACAAACCAGGTGCAGTGATAAACGAAAACTAAGCGGACAAAAATTACCCAAACTACAAAGGGCCAGCCGGCTGCTAAGTAAAGCAACACGCCAAAGGCGATTTGAATTGGCAGAAAGTAATTTTGCAAAAACTGGTAAAAGGGGTCGCTCGAAATGTCTTTTGTGCAGCGGGGAATTTCAGCGTGAGCTGGACCTTTATATAGCATCCAGCCGAGGTGACTCCACCAAAAACCCTTTTGGGCATTGTGAGGGTCGAGCGCATTTTGGTCAGAGTGGGTGTGGTGCAATCGGTGCAGCCCAACCCAATCAATTATTCCTCCTTGACAGGCAAGGGCTCCGCAAAATGCTAGAAAGTATTCTACGAATTTTGGTGTCTGAAAACTGCGGTGGGTGAGCAGGCGATGCCATCCGAGAGTTATTCCCAAACCGCCGGTTATCCAGTGCATGAATACTGTTAAACCAACTGCTGTCCAATTGAAGTTACTGGGTAGCAGTGCGAACAAAGCGCCGATATGAAGTCCTGCTAAACTAATAACGTGCTTCCAATTGTATTGGAGTTTTTCTTGCGTTGCAATTGTCATTCTCTTTTTGATTTCTGATGAGATGCCGAGCTAGATTCACGCATAATAGTTGGGATTGAGCAGTGAACTTTTTTGCTGCACACTTGCCCAAACTAATAAAGAATCAATGATAGATTTGGGATTAGGATTGAAAAAAATTTACGGTTGTATAGCAATCCTAAATGATTCAGATAAATTGGTAGGGGTAGTGCTAAGAGTGCCTACCCCCTATCTATCGGGCAACCGGGCGTGGGATTACCCCTACAATAATTATGCAAATGATTTAGGATTGCTATATTCTGAAAATAAAAACTTTGGCTGCTAAACAAAATTTTTTGTTCCCAATTATATTATAACTGATTCGGGTTTGGGTTGGGTCGATCGCACCAGGGGATTCGATCTCTGTTCAACCCAACCTATACCGATCGCAAAAACAGGATTAGCCATTGGTCACAAGCTATTAGTCCAGAACTGATGAGCGACAACCAATGACTAATTGCCGATCGCTATTTTTCTGCTAATTTCACTTTGGTTGCCAAACCCAGCGATTGCAGCAATTGAATTGTCATCCAGGTGAAGTCGATTTCCCACCATTGGAGACCGTGGCGAGCCGAGTATTGAAAGGCGTGGTGGTTGTTGTGCCAGCCTTCGCCGTAGGTGAGCAGAGCCACCCACCAGCAGTTGGTCGAGCGATCGCCCGATTCGTAGGTGCGGTAGCCGAATTTGTGGGTAGCGCTGTTAACCAGCCAAGTGCAGTGGAACACCACCACGATCCGCAGAAACACGCCCCAAACCACGAAAGACCAGCCGCCTAATAAATAAAGCAACACACCGAAGACGACTTGGATGGGGATAAAATATGCTTGGAGAAACTTGTATACTGGGTCGTCGCCGATGTCTTTAGTAAAGCGGGGGATTTCCACTCTGATCGGGAGATCCGAGAGCATCCAACCCATGTGGCTCCACCAGAAGCCTTGATTGGAATCGTGGGGATCTGTTTCCGTGTCGGAATGGATGTGGTGTAACCGGTGCATTCCTACCCAGTCGATCGGGCCACCTTCACAGGAAAGGGTACCGCAAATAACTAGAAAATACTCTAGCCATTTCGGTGTTTGAAAACTGCGGTGGGTGACGAGGCGGTGATATCCGAGAGTAATTCCTAAACCACCTGTTACCCAATGCAGGAAGACTGCTAGCCCGACCGCAGACCAGCTAAAATTACCCGGCAGCAAAGCAAATAAAGCACCGATGTGCAGAAAGGCCATAAAGCCTATGACAGGCCAATCAGGAGAAGTTTTTTTGGAAGTTGCAATCGTCATGAATATATTATGTTTACAAACTAGGGGCCGCATCTACGCCATAATGAACAGCGCGCACGCAAAGGGTGAGCGAGGTATAGATGAATAGCGTTTCACGGCTACAGGAAGCAGAACAGGGACTCTTTCAGATTTTTTCTGGTATTGACACTACAGTCAAGCAAAATCTTCAACGAGTCTTAAAAGCTTTTCGCAGCCACCGGGTTGGAGTCCACCATTTTGCAGGGGTTACGGGTTACGGCCACGATGATTTGGGTCGGGAGACTTTGGACGGGGTGTTTGCCGAAGTGGTAGGGGCCCAGGCCGCGGCTGTCCGGGTACAGTTTGTTTCGGGTACTCACGCGATCGCCTGTGCTCTTTTTGGCATCCTGCGTCCTGGTGATGAAATGTTGGCAGTGGCTGGTTCTCCCTACGATACTTTAGAAGAAGTGATCGGCTTGCGCGGGCAAGGTCAAGGTTCACTGCTTGAGTTTGGCATTAGTTACCGTGAGTTGCCTCTAACTCGCGAAGGAAGTGTGGATTGGCAGGCATTGAGCTCTACTATTTCAGCAAAGACTCGCCTAGTTTTTATCCAGCGCTCTTGCGGCTATTCTTGGCGGTCGAGTTTGTCTATTTCTGAGATTGAAAAAATCGTCGCCATAGTCAAACATCAGAATCCTAACACAATTTGCTTTGTTGATAATTGTTACGGGGAGTTTGTTGATGATTGCGAACCTACTGCTGTGGGTGCGGATCTGATGGCTGGTTCTTTAATCAAAAATCCGGGGGGTACGATCGTCCCTGCTGGAGGTTACGTCGCCGGCAGGGCGGATTTGGTGGAGGCGGCAACTTGTCGCTTGACGGCACCGGGAATCGGCAGCAGCGGCGGCGCAACTTTTGATTTGAATCGGTTGCTGTTTCAGGGTTTGTTTATGGCTCCCGGTTGTGTGGGCGAGGCGATGAAGGGCAATCATTTGACGGCTTATGTTTTTTATAAGTTGGGTTATCGAGTGAATCCTATGCCTTTGGCTAGAAGACGAGATGTGATTCAGGCGATCGAATTCGGTTCTGCTGATAAGTTAATTGCTTTTTGTCGGGCTGTTCAGCAAAATTCCCCCGTCGGTTCCTATTTAGATCCGGTGCCGGCTCCGATGCACGGGTATGAAAGTCAGTTAGTGATGGCTGGGGGTACTTTTATCGATGGGAGTACGTCGGAGTTTTCGGCTGACGGGCCTCTGCGGGAGCCTTACGTGGCTTTTTGTCAGGGGGGGACTCATTGGACTCATGTATCGATCGCCCTGGAGGATGCGATCGAGGCTGTGGGCCCAGCAAATAAGTCGTAGCGGTGCGGTACGGGGGTTCCCTGGGTTTGCATGGTGATTTTGGGGGATTTTTTGACCACGAATTTCTTCATGTGGTACCCCCCACGTGATTTATCCGTGGAATCAATCCAAAATCGCAAATCGAAAATCACTTATTGCCCCCGCATTTATCTCGCGCAAGTCAATCTAAAATCTAAAATCTAAAATCTAAAATCGATTGACTGCAGATGCAGGCTGATTGACGTTGATGAACGCAGATTAGAAGATGTATCCGGGATCGGCTGCTGGGAGTTGGTTCGCCGGCGCGATCGCGCCGGAACCTGTACTCAGCATCAGAGTTAAAATTAATATCGCTGTATTTGCGAGTTTACTCAGCTTTTTTGAGTGCTTGAATATCACCTTGCATAATCAAACTGACATTGCGGGAAATCTTGTCGATTTCCCAATCCCACCACCGTATTTCTAATAGTTGTGCAACCTCACCATCGCTAAAACGCTGTTTGATTGGATGGGCGGGATTTCCACCGACAACGGTGTAAGCGGGAATGTCTTTTACTACAACGGATTTGGCAGCAATGACGGCACCGTCGCCGATTTTGACTCCGGGCATAATCAGGGATTCATAGCCGATCCAAACATCATTGCCAATGACGGTATCGCCTTTACTTGGCAGTTCCATTAATAAATTCATGGCTGTTTCCCAACCATTCCCAAAAACCGGAAAAGGATAAGTTGAAATCCCGTCGAGTTTGTGATTTGCACCGTTCATTATGAATTTGACGTTGGTGGCGATCGCACAAAATTTGCCAATTATTAATCGGTCGTTTCCGTAGTTATAAAGTACATTTTTTTCAAAGTTTTCTGGATCTATTGGATCGTCGTAATATGAGTAATCGCCGACGATAATGTTGGGGGATTTAATAAAGTTTTTGATGAAGCATACGCGCCGCTGATCGGCCATCGGATAAGGTCGGTTTGGATCGGGCCCAATTTCTGTCATAAGTTTCAATGCTTATTCGTTAAGCTGCTGGATTAATGTAGTGTTAATTCGAGTGAGGTTTGCTTCTAATTCGTTAACATAGAGTAAGAGTTTTTGTCAAGGGGTGGGAGAGAAAATTTGGGGCGATCGCCCTGCAAGAAATGAGACACAATGGTAAAAGCCAACATCCATCCGTGTTGCGAAGCGGTTAAAAATCCCAAATTAATATCAAAGAAGCGATCGCAGTGAGATAATTTATGAGAATACGAACCTACGAAATCGGTGATACCCAACAAATTGTAAAACTGTTTTACGACACCATACACGAAGTAAACATCCGCGATTACACACAAGCACAAGTAGATGCTTGGGCGCCAGCAGATATGGATATCGAAAGTTGGACTAAAAGTTTAAGCAGTAAATTTACTTTCGTAGCAGAAGAGGGTGAGAAAATTGCAGGTTTTGGGGAATTAGAAGCAAACGGCCATATCGATCGCTTTTACTGTCATAAAAATTTTCAAAGACAAGGAGTTGGTAGGCTAATTTTAAAACAAATTGAGTCAAAAGCTAAAGAATTACGAATTAACAAGTTATTTACCGAAGCCAGCATTACAGCTAGACCTTTTTTTGAAAGCCAGGGATTTATGGTGATTAGAAAACAAGAAGTAGAACGGCGAGGACAAAAATTCATCAACTTTGCGATGGAAAAAAATATATAAACAACGATTTGTGTAAAATTAGATCGAAGAGTTTTACTCAGGAGTTGCGATGGTGACGGAAGCTACAAATGTGCTGGGCGGAAAGTTAGAGACTTGCTGCACTTCGCCAATGACAGGATATTATCGGGACGGCAAATGCAATACAGGTGGTGGTGACTTTGGGGCTCACACTGTTTGTGCTCAACTGACAGAAGAGTTTTTGCAATTCACTAAGTCGAATGGAAATGATTTGAGCACTCCGGTTCCCGAATTTAATTTCCCCGGTTTGAAGCCTGGGGATTGCTGGTGTTTGTGCGCTTCTCGCTGGAAGGAAGCAATGGATGCGGGATGTGCGCCGCTTGTGGTTTTGGGTGCGACTCACGCCCTGACTTTGGAATACGTTTCTTTGGATGAATTGAAGCAGCACGCTGCTGATTTGTAGGAAGGGAGGTGCGATCGCTTTTAGTCAATAAGGGCGATCGTCTTTTTCTGATGAATAGCAAATTTATCCTTCGTAACAGAAATATTTAAGTGCGATCGAACGTCACTGTAAAGTTTTATGGTTGAGCTTGTGGTTCCCACTTACAGATAGACTCTGGCTTGAGTGGGCAAGTTTTGGGGGCGATCGGATTTCCGCTGAGTTGTAACCAAGTCAGGTTAGTTAAGGATTGCAATGGTTTGATGTCATAGATTTGATTGTTTTCGAGATTGATCGCAGCCAGTTTAGTCAAAGATAGCAATGGTTTGATGTCGCTGATTTTATTATTGTTGAGGTCTAACCAAGTCAGTTTAGTCAAGGATGCTAGCGGTTTGATGTCGCTGATTTGATTGTTGCTGATGTCTAACCAAGTCAGGTTAGTCCAAGATGCCAGCGGTTTGATGTCGCTGATTTGATTGTTGTTGAGTTGGAGAGTAGTCAGTTTAGTCAAGGATGCTAGCGGTTTGATGTCGCTGATTTGATTGTTGCCGACGGAGAGTGTAATCAGGTTAGGCAAAGATGCTAGCGGTTTGATGTCACTGATTTGATTGTTACTAATGTGGAGTGTAATCAGGTTAGTCAAAGATTCTAAAGGTTTGATGTCGCTGATTTGATTACCCCAGAGGAAGAGTGCGGTGAGACTCGAAAGTTTCTGATTAGCCACATCGCACTCTCTAGTCCCTGCTTCCTTCAACAGCATCTCAACAGTATGTTTAGCTTCTGGAGTCAAAGAATCTTTTTCGCGACACCATTCAGCAAATGTTTTGTTTCCCGATCGCGTTTCTGCAGCCTTCGCCGACACTCCATTTCCAGATAATGCTAGAAGCCCACAACCAGTAAGTGCGATCGACCTTGGTAAATTGATATATTTCTGTGCCACTATAAGTGTCATAATCTTATATATCTAATTGAAAGTTAAAGCCATCTTGCACCACAAACACAACCAATAATTGATTCAGTCCTTTTCAAAGGACTTAAGCTTTGAGGCAGAGGTTTCAACCCCTGCCGGACTGAAGGAAAGAGGGCAATATCATGTCCCTGCAAAATACCTCTTAAAAACTCTCCGAATCACCTCACTCAGGCAACTTATACTGTCCCACAATCCGCTTAGCATATTCCGGCACATGAGCCTCTAATTTCTCAGGATAATTCCGCTTCACGTACAGATAATTGCGAGTGAAATGAGAATCAATCGAAAAACGGGCATATTCCAAACCCTTCGGCCCAATTCTCTCAATAAACACGCCCATTAACTTCGCCGCCCACATCGGCAAAGTCACTCCTTTTTCATAAGCCGGAATGCTTTGCTGAACCGCTTCTTTTCGGTTTCCCTTAGACATCACCGGCTGAGTATTTAACTGATCCGTTACCAAATCTAACATCTCTTGCCCGGTGTCATTTCGCACCACAATCCACTGCCAGCCAAAAGGTGCGCCCATGTAGCCGACAACTAAATCTGCTAAAGAATTCACATAATCAAAACAGCTCAAACAAGAAGGAGCAAAAACATCTTTCAATTCCTTAGTATTCAAGCCAAAAAACGGCACTTTTTCTTCCGAACCATCTTCGTGTTTGAAGTGAACGTTAAAGTCTTGCATAAACTCGTAAGAAACCACCGTTTCAGGAGAACGGCTAGTCGTGTCTAGGAATTTCTGCAAGCCTGCACGGCTGACATTATCAACGCAGGGAGTTCCCAAAACGTAGAGCTTTTCTAAACCGAGTTTTTTCTCGACTGTTCGCAAGGCTTGAATTTGACAGCCGACACCAATTACTAACAGCCGCTTCATCCCCGATTTTTCGATTTGTTCTAATACTGAAAGATTGGGAGAGAGTGTTGGTTTGTTGACTTTTGCTGCCAGAATTTCTTCGCGATTTCTAGCAATTATCGGCATCGGTTGAAAGCGGTCTTCTTTTGTATTTTGGACGCAAACAACGCCTTCTACAATTCCTTTTTCGAGCATTTCAATGGCAATTGTGCTGACGATTCCCGTCCATTGAGCACCCTCAATTGGTTCTTTTTTACGAGCCGCCATCATGTTTTGACTGACTCCGAAATACCAATCGTCGGGATTGTCGAGATTTCGCGATCGCCCGTGAATCTCTGCTTCTAATTCTGCAATATGCTGTGTTAAGAAAGCACAAGATTCCTTGACATAATGGATGTAATATGTATCGCACAAACCGCACTCGCTGCACAGTTCTTTAGCGGGGCGGCGGCTACCCGGTTTGAGGGCTTTGGATTTTTGGTGTTTAGTAGAATCTGTTGCGGTCATCTAAATTACTTATTTTATGCAGATATGGCTTTTGTTAGGATATCACAGCAATTTCCCTTGATTTACCTCCTTTATTCTTTCTTTCATTCCCCGCAGGCGGACGCAAGGTTGTGCGGGAGCAAATTCGGTTCGCCCGAAATTGGCGGTTTTCAAAACTTAAAAAATATTAGTCAGGACTTACCTAGCTGGCGCTAGAAACCCGGTTTCTTCCTGAACACCTCACTGTTAAACCTAAGATTTAGGGTAAAAACCGGGTTTCTTTGTGTAGTTTGGGTAAAAAAATTCGGTTTCAGATCATCGCAGTGCGTCGAGGAGTCTTTGTGTAAGTCCTATTAGTATCAATCCGGATCGAGGGGGCGATCGCGCGAATACATTGCCAAATAAAGCTATAAAAAAATGGTAAAAATGTTTGTGACAACAGCCGTCGCTGGCATCATGATGAATCTCGCAATTTCGAGCTTAGGATTTGCTGCTTTAGTTCGTCCTGTTCCCGCTATGAATCAAACTGTTGTGACTCTAGAAAGAATGCTCAGCGCGACACAAAAGCCGGCGGCGCTGAACTATTCGCGCCTGGGGATTGGCGGCGTTCGGTTGGGGATGGCTGTAGAAGAGGCAAAACGTAAGTTGGGAAAACCGCAGCGCGACGAAACTAAACCTGCTGGGCCTGGCATCGGTGGCAAGATTCGCACGCTAACTTACTCAGGATTGACGGTAGCAGCATGGGAGGGCAAAGTTTATTTAGTTTCTACTACCAATCCCAAGTTTCTGACAATGGATGGTGTGAAGCTAGGAGATAACAGCCAAAAAGTCGTTAAAACTTACGGTTACGGGTCGCAATCTGTTAAAAGTGGAGTGACTCGCTTGACTTACAGCAATGACCAAAAGGCTTCTAATTTGATTGTGGAAATTAAGGGCGATCGCGTGCAAAAAATTATTGTGAGCACACAGCTAAACTGAAATATTAAATAACAGTGCAAAAGTCCCGGTTCACAAGTTTGTAGTAAGGACTTTATTCCTTATTTATGAGGATTTTTAGCTCTTCGGTGAGTTGACAGGAGGGCTTTTTCCTCATGTACGCGCGTGCGTAGCTATCCCGTAGGGAATCGCCCGCGTCTCCTTAATCCTCTTCATCCTCATCCGACAATTTTGTCATTTCCTCAGCAATTAGTGTCTGAAAATCCTCTCCGCAGTGCACGTTCAGATGGATTGCAGAGAGGAAGGAACTCTGCTATAATTTCAGCTTTTTGTCGATCGCTCAAATCAGGTAACTGAAGCTGATAGATTAAAGCAATCACATTTTGACACTCCGTACCCAATTCATCAATTAACGTTCTCAGTGTAGAATTAGTTACAGAAATTGTCCGATCGCTAACTTGCATATTGACTTATGTTGTTTTGGAATAATTAAACCGCAGAGAGCGCAGAGGGCACAGAGGAAGAGAAGAGAGAGATGAATAATTCCGATCTCAACGGATTTGATATTACCCATAAAAAAAGTAGAGGTGCGATCGATCGCACCTCTACAATAATTCTAAATAAGGTGCACCGAGTGCACCCTACCAATTAGCGGTTCTGGGGAACAGGAGCACTCGGTGCTCCAGAAAAAGTCGTCTCACCAGTCTTAGCCCGCTTTTTGATCAAGATAGGCTTGACGCTGTTTTCTCCACCAATCGGGGGATCTTCTTGTTGAGCGTAATCAGCGCCCATCCAAGCAGGACGGCTTTGATCGAAAGCCATTTGCAAAGCAGCAGCGGCGATCGCGTGGGAGTCGTACTCCTCGGATAACTGAGACACCAGAGGCAAGAAAGATGCCATCCGTTCGCCAGCCAAAGCTTCGCGAACTTTACCCTGCATCTTTTCCAACTGACGTGCTTCAATTTGCGCCCGTGTCGGAATGTTTCGCACTGTCAAGCTCGATCGCACGTGGCGTTCAATCAAACGCAGTTTGCGGCGATCGACCGGTTGAATCAGCGTAATCGCCGTTCCTTCGCGACCAGCCCGGCCCGTGCGTCCGATCCGGTGAACGTAGCTTTCCACACTGTCGGGCAAATCGTAGTTAATCACGTGAGTCAAGTGATCCACGTCCAAACCCCGCGCCGCAATATCAGTCGCCACTACCCAGCGCACCTGACATTGGCGGAACCGATGCAACAAACGTTCCCGTTGTGCCTGATTCAAATTACCGTGATACTCATCAACGCTGTGACCTGCTGCTTGCAGTTGGCTGGTGAGTTCTGCTGCCGACTGCCGAGTCCGCACAAAAATCAGTGCAGATTCCGGGTCTTCCATTTCTAGGATTGGCTGTAGGGCTCTTGCCTTCGACCAGCCGCGGGGAATCATGTACACACCTTGGCTGATGCGCTTTGGCGTTGCTTTTGGCTGTTCTACGGTGACGTTGACTGGGTTACGCAAATGCCGCGCCACCAATTTCCGAATGGAAGGTTCCATCGTCGCCGAGAAAAATGCCGTTTGACGTTCTTTTGGTGCAGCATCCAAGATTTTTTCCACATCTTGGATAAAGCCCATGCTCAGCATTTCGTCAGCTTCATCCAAAACCAGCCATTGTACCTTGTCTAGTTTCAGGCTGCCGCGGCTGAGCATATCCAATATGCGTCCGGGTGTACCGACAACGACGTGCACGCCGCGCTTCAAACGCTGCATTTGACGATCGATCGATTGACCGCCGTACACTGTCAGAACTTGCAGAGAGCGACCCACTTTTACCGGGCCGTCGCTGCTGATGCCGCTCAAATCACGGATGGCTTCAGTTACTTGCATCGCCAATTCGCGAGTCGGCGTCAGCACCAGTGCTTGCACCGCAGTCACATCTAAATCAATCCGCTCCAAGATGGGCAACGAGAATGCTGCCGTTTTGCCTGTCCCTGTTTGGGCTTGACCCACAACGTCGCGACCTGCTAACAGGTGCGGAATTGCTTGTACTTGGATGGGAGTAGGTTCTGTAAAGCCTAGTGTTTCCAGATGGAGAACGAGTTCTTCCGAAAGACCTAAGCCTTCAAACAATAAATTCATTAATGCTCCTAATAACGAGTCTTAGCCTTCTAAGTTGCCCAACTCGGATGCGGATTTCTGCTCGGCGGCAGGAACTCATAAGAGTTCTTTATGGTGCTGCGCCTGCGCGCACCTTCTTAAATAGCAATCGAGTATAGGGCAGCTCCGTCGATGGTGACTAAATTTACCAATTCGACAGCCGTCTTTGATTTTGTGACATCACCGATACCAACCGCCAGGGGTCGGGTTATAGGCTTCCAACATTCTTAAAACAGGACATTGGACTTCCTTTGAGGTACTTGCAAGCTTTCCCTCTTAGGCATTTTATAGTGAGGATCATGACCAGCCCCACTTCACTACATAGTAGTAGTAACAGGTTGTTTGGTTCAGGCGCTATCCCGCAATCCGTCGCCTGCGGGATTGAGCAGGGGATGGGGCGACCGTCAGTCGATTTTAGATTTTAGATTTTAGATTTTAGATTGACTCCACAGATGAATCAGGGAGCTTTAACTTTCTTCTAAAATTTTTATCTCTCCACGACTTAAGCCGGAGGCTTGTATTCCTTTTTGGGCTACCGTTACCGCCTATCCATCTCAACACTCTTTCGGGATACCGTTGTGGTGTAAGGCGGACGGCGAAGCAATCTCAAATTATCCCCGCTTATTTCTGGCTTGTTATCATCATAACTCTTTACATTCAGAAACAAAACATTAAATTCGTTAAAATTCTCCGATCGTTCTGTAGAGATTACCGCACCCCTAGGGGGAGGGTCGATTGCCAGATAGGGGCTAAAAAAGTTTAGAACCCTTTGATACCTATCTTTGCACAATATTGTACAAACCGTTACTTTTGCTGCACAATCCGCTAATCATTTTTGGCTGGTGTCTGGTTTTTGTTCGCCTCACCGTCTCAGGCGACAGTTCCAGCAACACTTACACTTGACCTCGCCCAGCAGCGGATACAGTCCCACGTCAACTCATGAGGGTCGATCCCACCATTTTAGACAAAAGATCGAGCTCCCAGATCAGTCTGTGCAGTCAATCTAAAATCTAAAATCTAAAATCTAAAATCGACTTGACCCCGCCCAGCACCGGATACAGTGCCACGTCAACTCATGAGGGTCGATCCCACCATTTTAGACAAAAGATCGAGCTTCCAGATCCGTCTGTGCAGTCAATCTCAAATCTAAAATCTAAAATCTAAAATCGACTTGACCTCGCCGAGCACCGGATACAGTCCCACGTCAACTCATGAGGGTCGATCCCACCATTTTAGACAAAAGATCGAGCTTCCAGATCCGTCTGTGCAGTCAATCTAAAATCTCAAATCTCAAATCTAAAATCGACTTGACCCCGCCCAGCACCGGATACAGTGCCACGTCAACTCATGAGGGTCGATCCCACAATTTTAGACAAAAGATCGAGCTCCCAGATCAGTCTGTGCAGTCAATCTCAAATCTCAAATCTCAAATCTAAAATCGACTTGACCCCGCCGAGCACCGGATACAGTGCCACGTCAACTCATGAGGGTCGATCCCACAATTTTAGACAAAAGATCGAGCTCCCAGATCA
>NZ_JAUBOR010000053.1:0-9051 GCF_036700305.1 Microcoleus sp. Z1_A1 | reverse complement strand
GTCTGTGCAGTCAATCTCAAATCTCAAATCTCAAATCTAAAATCGACTTGACCGTAGAGGTCGTAGACATCTGCACCAGTAATTTTCACAGATACGATCGATCCCAGTCGCGCTTCTCCTGTCACATAGACGAGTCCATCTACTTCTGGGGAAAACCGAGCGGATCTACCAATCAACTCACCTGTCTCTGGTTGTTCTTGTTCTATCAGGACATCAACTACCTGACCGACAGACTCTTGATTCTTCTTCAATGATATAGGTTGTTGTGCCGCCATTACCAAATTGCGCCGCATTTCCATTATTTCTGCAGGTATTTGCTGGGGCAAGCTGAAGGCTGGGGTTCCTTCTTCTGGCGAAAATACAAAAACTCCTACGTGATCGAATTCGTGGCGCTTGACAAATTCCAGCAAGTGTGCTGCGTGTTCGTCGGTTTCGCCGGGGAAGCCGACAATAAAAGTTGTCCGCATCACGGCGCCGGGAAGTGCTGCTTTGAGCCGATCGACTATAGCATCATTGATCCCGGCTTGAAAAGGCCGATTCATCGCCCGCAGAATTTCCGGGTGCGAGTGTTGCAGGGGTAAATCCAAATACGGCAAAACGTTGGGCGTTTCGCGGATTGCTGCGACAACTTGCGGAGTCAAACCTGTAGGATAGGCGTAGTGCATCCGAATCCAAGGTACATCTACTTCACCCAAAGCGCGCAGTAGTTCGGCGAGTTTCGGTTCGCCATAAATATCTTTGCCGTAGTTGGTGGTAATTTGAGAAATTAAGATAATTTCTTTTACCCCTTCGGAGGCTAATTGCTTAGCTTCCGCGACGATAGACTCGATCGTCCGCGATCTTTGATTTCCGCGCAAGTGCGGGATAATGCAAAATGCACAGCGGTAGTCGCAGCCTTCTGCTATACGCAGATAAGCCACACCTTCCGATGTCGTGCGGTAGCGGGGAGTAGTTTCGTCAGCGATGTAAGTAGGTTCACTAGAGACGAGGGAAACTCGATCGCCCTTTTCCACCTGCTGCATAACATTGACGATTTTATGATAGTCGCCAGTGCCGACAATTGCGACTGCTTCCGGCAATTCGTCCAGCAATTCCTGCTGAAAATGCTGTGCCATGCAGCCGGTGATGACTACTTTTTTATTAGCTTCTGCCAATTCTACCAAGGTGCGGACCGACTCTTCTCGCGCAGCTTGGATAAAACTACAAGTATTGACTACAACATAATCGGCTAATTCTTCATTAGAATCGACTTGATAGCCCGCTTGAGCCAGCAAGCCAATCATGTGTTCGGTATCGATGCGATTTTTTTCGCAGCCGAGGTGAGTAAATGCGATCGTTGGCTTCGTTGCCATGCAGTAATAGTTAGTGTTGCGCTATTTTTAAGAACGTTTTATGATATCACACAATTTAAAAAATTGCAATGTTTATGTGGAAGCTCTGGACTGTTGTGGTGTCCGCAGTTGTTGTGTGATATTTGTGCGATCGTGGGCGAGATGAGAATTTTTAGGCTTTGTGCGATCGTACTTTCCCGCTTTTTCGCTGCCAGATTTTGACCCAATTGTCAGGTTTTGGTGTCGTCGGAAGGCTTCGACAATCTTACGCCCTTTGCATAATTTCGACTTGCTAGTTCGGCAAGCCAGCAAGAAAAATCTTCTCTGCTGTTAAGCTCAATTCTGGAAAAGCCAGCGACTCAACAGTCTCGCTTCCCCTAAACTGTTTTACCTGATACTCCCCATCTACTAGCTGGTAAATCGAGAGAGTGGGTTGTTTGGGATTGCCGATAAACTTGCGACCGCCTAAACCAAGATAGTCTACAATCCAGTATTCGGGAATGCCCATTTCTTCATAGTCGGAAGCTTTGAAAAAATAATCATCCCGCCAGTTCGTACTGACCACCTCTACAGCTAGTCGCACCGAAGACCCCATCGTGATGACTGATTCTTTTTTCCAGCGCGGTTCGCTTGCAAGTGCGGTTCGGTCTAGGACAATTACATCTGGCTGGTAGCCAGATTCGTTACGCGCAAGCTTGAGCAAGCAATCACCAGGGATAGAGTAAGGCAATTGCAGTCGCCTGATTTCAAAATTGATTTCACCGGAAATGAAACCTGTAACGTCGGAATGGTCGCCAGTTCCTAAAGGCATTTCAACAATTACTCCATTGTGTAGTTCGTACTTGTGGACAGAGTTCTCTGGATACCAAGCAACGAACTCATCAAACGTGATTGTTTTGGATATGGTTTGGATCATGTTGTGTTTTCCTCTGTCTGGTGATTAGTATGCGGAAAGCTCAAATATTACACAAGGATTAGAGGCAACGTTGCCTCTAATCCTTGACAAATTAAACTGTAGTTGATATAATTGGGATCGCCCGTCCTGACAAAACAGCACTTGGTACAAAACGCCGATTTGTCACAAAATTGGTGTCCTTTTGTACCCATTTGATATCCTTTTGATACCCGATCGCCCCCCACTCCTTCTAGCTCGGCTCGGTTAAGGGCAGACCGCCTCGAAAAATCAACTCGGCAGTCAACCTCAACTCTGGGAAAGCCAGCGATTCAACTCGGTCATCTCCCCGAAACTGGCTGATTTGATACTCGCCGTCAACCAACTGGCAAACCGAGAGCGTGGGTTGCTTGGGAGTGCCGATGAACTTGCGGCCGCCCAAACCAAGGTAGTCCACAATCCAGTATTCGGGGATGCCCATTTCTTCGTAGTCAGCGAATTTGAGATGGTAATCGTCCCGCCAGTTGGTACTGACGACCTCTACAGCCAGTCGCACCGAAGACCCCATCGTGATGATGGATTCCGTATCCCAGCGCGGTTCTCTCTGGCGCAGAGCTGCTTCGTCTAGGACAACTGCGTCTGGCAGGTAGCCCGCCTCGTTGCGGACGGGTTTGAGCAGGCAGTCGCCGGGGATGGAATAAGGTAAGGAGCGGCGGTCAATTTCGACTGATAGTTTTGAACGGATGAAACCTGTAACGCGGGAATGACGGCCGGTTCCTAAAGGCATTTCAACAATTACTCCATTGTGTAGTTCGTACTTATGGACAGAGTTCTCTGGATACCAAGCAACGAACTCATCAAACGTGATTGTTTTCGATATGGTTTGGATCATGTTGTGGTTTCCTCTGTCTGGTGATTAGTATGCGGAAAGCTAAAAGATGGCACAAGTCTTTTCGGTAAAATACTGAAAATTCTTGACATAGGAAGTGAAGTTTGCTATAAGATTGTGTCCACAATGTCAAAATACCGATCGCGCCGATCGACTGAATCTAAAACTATCCACAGAAGTTCTTGATACGATCATTATTTCACAAATTTTGTGATGTTTTAGCTACTCCGATCGCAAACTCAGCCTGAGTCATCTCTGCAAGGCATTTTGCAACATACTTTCAAAAAAAGTATCCAGAGAAGTTCCTGATGCTTTCGTCATTGCAGAAAGCACACTTTTCTGAGCAAAAGAACAGTACAGCCCCGCTTCCAAAAACCAAGGTTGTCCCTGCGGATCGATGCGAAAATCAAATAGACTATAATCGCGACAACCCAAAGCGATGTGGCATTTTCTGGCCATATCCCAAACTCTCTCGGTTGCCGGATCGCTGATGTCCACTATCCACGATTTGGTACTATCCTTAGCGACACAGCTCAAGTTGCCATCGTCATTTTGTTTGAGCTTATCAGCATAACTCCGAATCGGTTTGGTATCAGCATCTAGAGCATACTCTTCCAGCGGTAAACAGACTAATTCGCCTGCTTTGATGATAATTCCACAGCGAACTTCTCTACCCAATTCAATGAATTTTTCTACTAGCACTTCCTCGGAATGAGTCAATGCTGTCTCCAAAGCCGCATCATAGTCAGCAGCATTTTTAACTAAGGCAACTCCCAGAGAATTATCCGCATTCAGCGGCTTGAGCACCACCGGAAAGTCAATAGAAGGTCGATCGCCCGCGCGGACAACTTCTCCCAACGGTACACTTACCCCAGCGGCTGCTACTACTGCCTTAGTCTTGGCTTTGTCAGCAGTCAGCGCCATCAACTCTGCCGGATTACCCACATAAGGAATATGCAGCAGATCGAACAAGCTGCGGTATTGAGTCATGCCGGGGATGCAAAACATCTGCGGTACCATTACGTCAATCTTTAGCTGTGTCAGCACCTCTACAGCGCCCGCTAGAGACATGGGATTAGCGGCTGCGATCGCACCTTGATCGAGAGATGTAGGAAAACGCCATTGGCGATCGGGAGAAATATAGGCTATATGAAATTCATAGAGTGCTGAATTAGCCGTATTTTTTAGACAATCTTCTGCATAAAGCCGCGATAAATTACAGAAAAAATCGCTAACTGCCGATCCGACTAAATGCAAAACCCGTACTACTGACATCCTCAATCTCCCCCTATTTCCACAAGTTTGCCAATATTAAAATCAATCCGAATCCACTCTTTCGGCTTCTGTAAATTTCCCCATAACAACAAGGGAATTTGCCAATGATGCACCATCAAAAACGGCAGCGGATCGTCCCACTCGAAGATAGCATCTTTGCCTTGGGCGATAATTTGTAACCGCTCAGAAACGAGCTTCGGCGATCGCAAATGAGTCACCAATCGCCAAATTTCATGGTAAATCCAGTAAGTCGGGCGACTAGATGCCAAAGGCTGCACAGTCTGCGGTAAAGGGTCGGGTTCCAAATAAGCTTTTGCCACATCGGGATGGTTGTAAAACATCGTGATGGCTGAATGGGTGCGGGGGTTGCATTCGATCGCGTAAATCTCTCCATCATCCGCCGCCTGAATGAAATCAAAGGAAACTTGTCCTGTCAGATTGAGACTCTTGGCAAATTGACGAATCCAATTTTCGATATCCGGGCGATCGACATTCTGGTAATTCACCTGAAAAGCCGACGATTCACAGCAACAGTGCAACTGAAGATGACCATCACGAATTGTACTATGAGTGCAGAATTCTTGCCCCGGAATATACTCTTGCATAATCCAAGGTTTACTCTCGGAAATTGGTAATGAGTTGACAAAGGTGGCAGTTTCTGCTGGGGTTTCGCAGGGTAATTTAGTTAAGTTTAACCTGCGAACAGAATCGTAGGGAATACTTTTGATTATATATGGACGCTGTGCATCACTAAAATCAAAATCGATTACTTGCTGCGGATTAGTAATGCGATAAGACTTCGGAACTCGCAGCCCCAATGCTTCCGCTGCTTTTGCAAAATCATATTTATCATCCAATCGTTGCAGAGTTTCGACATCGACGTGCATTACCGTACAGTGCCCAGAAAGTACCCTTTTGACTTCGGCATCGTAGTAACTGGCGACTGGACTACAAACGGGAACGTAAACATTAACTTTCTCTTGTTGGACAATTTTTAAGAGTGCTTGGGGGTATTCATCTGTCTGGGGGTTTGGTACTGTGTAAAAGCGATCGACTGCCCAAGAGTAACGATGACCCGTCAGCCAGTATTTCTCGGTTTCTACCAAAATTACCCGATGACCGGCCTGATGGAACGATCGGGCTAGCTGCAATGCTTTGGTCATCTTGCCGCCACTGATTAAAATCGTTTGGGGAGTGGCTGTAGTCGATCGAGACTGAAACGGTTTGATGATGATGGATCTCAGTAGGGCGATCGCAGTTAAAGCAATATTCAGGGGCATTACTAATAGCAGCAAAATTAATGTGGCTATGGTTTTGAATGCAGTCTGGAAGCGCCTATTCCCAGTGTTTGTTTCCTGTTCAGATGGCATCGCTGCCACAGAAACTGTTTCGAGCATAATTTTCTAGTAAGTAAACACTCTAATTAAAGGTAATATCAAATCTGTTAGCATCAGAAATATTCACATCTCTCCGATCTTCATCTGCGTTAATCCGCGTTAATAAATTGTCATCTGCGGTTCATAAATTATCTTTTTTAAACCGCAGATGAGGGAAGATAAACACAGATTAACGCAGATGAATTAGATCGAATCCGGTTGCACTGATCTGATCCGGCTAAATCCGCATTAGGACTTTGACCGATCCCGCCTGATTAAGGGGATCTCCGGGGCAAGAGAACACGCTCTAAACGCGCCGAATTAAGGTCAATCCATCTCTCAGCGGCACTAACACTTGCTCTACGCGCGGATCGTCAACTAGAGCCTGGTTGAATTTGGCGATCGCAACTCCGTTATCAGTAGCAGTACCCGACAAATATGGCTGTCCCTGCATCAGAGTATTGTCTGCACATATCAAGCCATTGGGAGCCAACAGCCCGGTAGTTAGGAGTAAATCGAGATAGTCTATGTATCCAGCTTTATCAGCATCGATAAATACCAAATCGAACACTTCTCCATTAGCAGCCAATTGTTTCATGGTTTCTAGAGCCGGTGCCACCTTGACTGAGATTTTGTGGCCGGCAGTAGATTCGTGAAAACACTTCTGGGCAAATTCAGCGACGTAAGCATCTACTTCGCAGGCTACCACCACTCCATCCACTGGCAGGGCTTCGGCCATCGCTAGTGCTGAGTACCCGGTAAACATCCCGATTTCCAGTACGCGCTGTGCTTTGGTGAGATGGACGAGAAATTTCAGCATTTGGCCTTCCACATGGCCCGAAAGCATTTCCTGTTCCAAGTGGCGCACTGTCTCGCCGTCAGAGAATCGCTGACTCCAATCTTCTGATTGGGTGCGCTTTACTAACGTGGCTAAGGCGGGAGATTCCGGCGTGGTACAAAGGTTCAGGTACGGATCGAGACCATTTGCTAGTTCGTAGGCTTGTTGTAATTGGGCCTTGAAAGCTCGATCGAGATTATCGATTTTTTCTACTTGCGAGGCGAGACTTTCGAGTAAGGAGGCTAAAATCCCGACTGGGGTAACGGGTCTCATCTTTATACCCCGGCTGTGGAACGAGTTGCAACTTTCTGCAATACCACATACATATCCTCGCCATCGCCATGACGCGGGTAGCCCTGACAGATTTCTCGATGCACCGCTAGGGCTTCATCCAACTCAGTTCGAGTTAAATCGTTCATGAAAAAGCAGTCACCAATGGGGCATGGAGCTGCTGCACGCTGAAGGCCGTCGCGGGTACGACTGATCGATGTTGTGGCTTTCCAGAGCAGTTCTGATGTGAGATAAGGGCTGTCTATTGCTAGTCCGAGGCGGCTCATTAATCTTAAGATGCGATCGCGATCGGCGATCGAAATGTAGCCCCGCAGTTGGGCAATGGTGGCCGAAAAAGCCATATCGATGGCGACACTATGGCCGTGGAACATCGGAATTTCCGGTGTTAGTTCCAGCGTCGGACTCCAAGTGTGACCATAAGCTATCACTCGATCCAAATCTAGCTCGTGGAGGTTTGGTACTTCTAAGGCCAGCATTGACTGAATCGCGTTGTAGGTTAAGCGATGGGCCACTTCCCGCAGTTCAGATGTGCCGTCTAAATAACCAAAATGGCTGTGCAGCAATGCTTCGCCGTAGTTTTCTAACAACTCGAAGATTTCTTTGTTGCCTACTACGGCGATCTTAATTAACTCTGCCATGCCGTTTCGTATTTGGTCGATCGGCAGAGTTTTCAGAAAGGAGAAATCTAAGATTACTTTCTGCGAAGCGTGGTAAGCGCCGAGGCGGTTTTTCAGCTTACCGTGGTTCACAGCTACTTTGATTGCCACACTGGCATCAATCAGCCCAATTAAAGTTGTCGGTACGCGAATGTAGTTAGTCCGACGGCGATAGGATGAGCAGGCAAAACCAGCTACGTCTGTCGTCAATCCACCACCGACTACCAAAACAGGCTCCTTCCGCACGAGTCCGAAATCAACGAAGGCATCTATGATGCTTTCAAAAGTTTTTAAGGTCTTATCAGGTTCCTTGATATTAACTGGAAAGACTGTTAAATCTATCTCGTGATGCTTGAAATAATCCTGCATCTGTCCACCATAAAGACCATAGACTGTTTCATCTACAACCATTAAACAGCGACCGAATTGGCGGTAACTATCCGCAATCTCAGGATTCTCCAGCTTGAAAGCACCATCTACGTAGAGCAAGCTGAAATCTATTTTTTCGTACCCCTCAATTTGAAAAGCTCGATCGGTAGATGTAAACGTAGCTTGAATGTCACCCATAAGATTTTTGCACTTTCATGTTGATCAGTAACTGTAAGTATCTGGGCGAGCTTCAAAAGTATCAATCCTTTTGCTGGCAAACTTCCTAGACATTAACTTGACAATTTGTCATTTAATATGAACTTAACAATCTACCTAAAAATTTACTTTCAGAGTTGTTTGTTAAGACTAGGTTAAATACTGCTTATCGAGTATTTATACTTAAAGCATTTTGAGGATTGATTTGAGACCGCCTCAATGCTTACACAAAATTCAACATAACGAATTTCTCATCTTTATGCAACCAGATTCAGTAAAATTTGATATATTTTTTTTTTATATCATATTATCCAGAGACAAATCGCGAAAACCGGAAATTACAGCAGCCTCATCTATTGAAACGACTCGTTGCGATCGATCGTTGAAATCACTTTATCTTTTTTGAGCGGGTTCGCTGCGTATTTCCAGTTGATTAGACCTCTTGCAAAAGTCCTTTTCATAAATTTATTGGACGGGCGGGACGCCCATCCCACAAGAAAAAATAACTTTTGTGGGATGGGCCCCAGATCCCGTCCTAGTTATTTTTGCAAGAGGTCCATTATCAACCAAATTAAATATCCAATCAGCCGATTAATGCCTAGTTAATAAAGGGAATAATAAACCTGGATTTTAGATTACGAAATTTCCTGGGAACATATAGCAATCCTCGCATCATTTGTAAAAATATGTAGGGGTAGTGCTAAGAGTGCCTACCCCAGCCTGCATCGGGGCAACCACGGGGTTTGCCCCTACAAGAATTACACGAATCATTTAGGATTGCTATAAATCAAGCCCGATCGCCCGACAGCACTTTAACAGTAGCAGACGCAGGTAATGGAGCGTCAATCGATTTTAGATTTTAGATTTTAGATTTTAGATTTTAGATTTTAGATTTTAGATTTTAGATTTTAGATTTTA
>NZ_JAUBOR010000052.1:0-32239 GCF_036700305.1 Microcoleus sp. Z1_A1 | reverse complement strand
AGTTAAGAGTTGGGATTCAATCAACTTTCAGCAAAACTTTTCATTATATCATAAAATTATTTTGCAAGAGGTCTAATCTGGTCGGTTAAAGGCACTCTGGGCGCTCCTTGAGAAATGGTTAATTTTTTTTAAATCATTATTCAGCGGTTGCTCATCATTATCGGCTCGGCTCGATGATAAAGATATTCGGGAAAATACATAATTTTAGAGCTTTTTTGGGTGTTGCTAGTCTGTTGGATTTCCAGTATATTTACTGGTAGTTTTTCAACTTATGCTAAATCTTTATGAAGGTAAGTTTTTTCAGGCAGGAAAATACTTAAATAACCGATCGCACACAGGGTCTCTCTTTGTTACCATCGGCTTGAATTATTATTAATCTGAGATGTTGCACCAATATCAATAAGGGGCTTTTTTGTAGGTGGGGGCGGGTTTATTTAACCTGTCTGCACCCCTTAAAGCTTTTGGTGAACCCGCGCCTACAGGTTTTTGATTGCGGGTGCAATATCTGGGATCGATACTCACCCCGTCAGGAAATCGAGCTCTTGCTTAACGATGGTTGGCCCTGGATCGCAACTGCGCCCTCTACAGTTAATTGTCAGTCCCTTCCCTGTTCAAAACTTTCCTTCCCCGAACCCTTCCCCTTGCTCTCGGCTTCCTGTAAAGTAAATAATTGTAAAGAAATATGAGTTTTCTCTTATCCTCTGGTTAAGACCGCCAGCTAGCATTCACAATTAAGACCCGGATTATAAGTTCCTATGTCACAGCTTTTCCCGCGAAAATTTCTAGCCTCTGTTGCCGCATTTTTTCTGGCTTTGTCCGTGTGGACGATCGCACCTGCGGCCCACGCTTTCAACAACCCCGATTTGTTGCCGTCAACTCAGACGCCGATCATTGATTTAGCTAAAGCCCTCACGGATATTGAAGAACAAACTTTGGCAAAAAATTTAAAGGCATTTGAAGCCGAAACCGGCTGGAAACTGCGAGTGCTGACTCAGTACGATCGCACCCCCGGTTTGGCTGTCAAAAGCTATTGGGGGCTAGATGACAAGAGTGTGTTATTAGTTGCTGACCCGCGAGGGGGCAATTTGCTCAATTTTAATGTGGGCGACTCGCTGTATCCGCTGCTGCCGCGCACTTTTTGGGTGGAACTGCAAACCCGCTACGGTAATCAATTTTTTGTGCGGGACAATGGCGAAGATCGAGCGATTATTGAATCTTTGGAGTCCATAGAAGGCTGTTTGCGTCAGGGCGGATGCCGCGTGGTTCCCGGTTTGCCGAGGGAACAGTGGGTTCTGACGTTAATTACGTCGGTGGTTGGTGGCGTCATCTGCGGGTTTGCGGCTCAGCCTCGGAAGCCGGGACAGGTTGTGGCTTGGCAGTGGGCGCTGATTTTTTCGCCGCTGTGGGGCATTCTGTTTTTTGCTTTCGGACTGGGGCCGGTGGTGACTCGGACTTCTGACTGGTTGCCTGTGGTTCGGAATGTGTCCGGTTTTGCGATCGGAGTTTTGGTGGCATTCCTGACTCCGGTGTTGGGCAAATCTTCTTCGTCGGAAACTTAGGAATGAGAATTAAATAAAATCCACTTTTCATGTTTGTTGTGGGATGGGTGTCGGGCCCGTCCTTTCTGGGCGGGCCCGACGCCCGTCCCACAAGAAAAAAGGGAAATTATTTAATTGACGATCCTTAGTTGTCAGTTGGCAGTCAACAGTCAACAGTCAACAATCAACAGTCAACGAATGACTAAAAGCTGGTAAGCTGATACCTGACAACTCACAGGCAACAGCTATCCAACAAATGGAATGGCACGTAAGCGATGCCCAGAGTCTGGGATTAATCGATAACGAAATTGGCGACCACGGTTTTTCCGCGGCGGAGTACGAAATAGTCCGCCGCGTGATTTATGCGACTGCTGATTTTGAGTACAAGTCTTTAATTAGTTTTTCCGATCAGGCTTTGCAGGCTGGGGCGGCGGCTTTGGCTGCTCGAACTACGATTGTGGTAGATGTGCCGATGGTGCAGGTGGGCATTACGCCCTTGATCCAAAGTACCTTTGCGAATCCGGTTTACTGTTCGATGGAGGCTTTGACGCGCCCCCAAAGGGAAAGGACGCGGGCGGCTTGGGGGATTGAAACTTTGGCAAGACGCTATCCTGAAGGGATTTTTGTGGTGGGCCAGGCTCAAACTGCTTTGTCGGCGATCGTAGATTTGATTGAATCTGAGGAAATTCGGCCAGCTTTGGTGATTGGGACTCCTTCTGGGTTTGTGGGGGTTGATGTGGCTAAGTCGCGGCTGCACGATTCGATGATTCCTCACATTCGGATTGAGGGCCGCAAGGGGTCTGCGGTGGTGGCTGTGGCTATTGTTAACGGGCTGGTGGATTTGGCTTGGCAAGCTTACGGCCAAGAGGGGAACAGTTGATCGAGAAGTCAGTCGATTTTAGATTTTAGATTTTAGATTTTAGATTGACTCCACAGATGAATCTGAGAGCTTGAACTAATACTAAATTCGGGTTAGAAATCCCTTTTATAAGACTCGGCGGTTGAAACCGATCCTAGACTTGCCTTGCGTCTCTCTCTAAGAGACTAAAAAATAAAGGGGGTATTAGAGCCGGATTTGGGAGAATTCATGCTCTTTGAAGCCTCGATTTTTTTCTAGAGATACAGGAGTCATCCAAAATTTGGCAAGTTGCCGATCGCGCTTAGGAATGAGAATTAAATAACTTCCACTCTTGAAAGTGGGATGGGCGTCCCGCCCGTCCTTTTTGGACGGGCAGGACGCCCATCCCACTATAACAATTAAAATTGTAAGTTATTTAATTCGCGATCCTTAACATGAATGTGGGCTGGTTCGCCTCGATCGGAACTAAAAAAGATGAAACTGTAGGGGCAAACCTGAAGAACCGTAGGCATTACGAGCTATAAGAGTGAATTTTGTCCTAAGTTGAAATTGCGATCGCTCTTAAATTTGTGGCTACGATGAATATTAATAATCAGCGGACGATCGCCTTTTTACATCTCTGCTTGGATTAGTGCGATCGCGGTCTTTTTTCCTGCCTTTTTTAATCTGTTGGCTCATTTCTACAAACAAATCTCTGCGTAAATAAGGATAGTCGCTCACCCACACGTCACGGCTGGGAATATAAATATCTGAAACTTTGGCAATTCTGCCTAAATCTTCTTGATTTGACATAATTAACATTAAAGCAGCTTGACCGGGGACAATTCCTTGGTGATCTTTCCGCAATGGAGCTCGAAGTGTAGTAGTAAATCCCGTTTTGTCACCAACTTCTAAGTTGATTCGTGGCTCTAGGTTGTCAACTATTACGAGTTGTCCTTTTTGATTGACTGTTTCTTCTTGACTTGTGACTTCATCTGTAATATATATATCCAAAACTCGTCCTTGCCAAAAACCGCAGTATTGATATTTGCGGCATTCTGCATTCCGCAAACTCGCCCACAAAATGGGCCCCCACAGCCAGTACAAACCAGCTATCAATCCGGTGATTAAAACTAGCGGCGCGACATCGGAACCGGCGAAGTTGTAGACTACCAGGAGGAAAACTACGCTGACTGCTGAGATTAACATTCGCCTCAAAAAATCGGGCGGTTTTCCCCAGATATATTTGTATTGCGCTCCCGTGGCGACGGCGGGAATTAGTTCTTGAAAGGTTTCGCGGGTTAAGGGAATTAGCATAGGAAGTTTGGCAACGAGCAATGTACGGGATGCAACGGCTGTCTGTTCGGAAGCTGATTATATTAAGGCATTTAACAGATTTAACTGATTGATGTTGAAGTCACAAATCAGAAGTTATATCATGTGCGATCGAGTGACCGCGATTAAAAGGGCGGGTTTTTGAGATTGTCAATTATTGGCTGATATTTTTCGTGAACCCGCCCCTACCGTATTAGGGGTAATCGACCGGACATAATATTAGAAGTCAGATTAATTCCACATTACCAATGACTAATGACTAATGATTAATGACTAATGATTAATGACTACAAGATTTTTTCCAGGCCGTAAACGAGCGATCGCAATTCAAGGACTTTGCGTATAGACAGCAAGACTCCTGGCATATAACAAGCTCGATCGCTGGTATCGTGTCGTAAAGTATAAACTTGACCGGCGCCGCCAAAAATTACCTCTTGGTGGGCAATTAAACCGGGTAAACGGATGCTGTGAATGCGAATCCCTTCATCGGCCAGTGAACCTCGAGCTCCGGCTAATTTTTCGGTTTCCTCAACTTCTGGCAGATTGAAAGTTTTTCCCATCTCTGCTAACATTTGGGCAGTTTGAATTGCCGTGCCGCTGGGGGCGTCGGCTTTTTGATTGTGGTGCAGCTCGATAATTTCTACGTGTTCAAAATACTGAGATGCCGTGACGGCGGCTTGTTGGAGCAAAACCATGCCGATCGAGAAATTGGGTACGATCAAACAGCCGATGCTAGCTTTATCGGCAAATTCAGCTAATTTTTGAATTTGCTCGCTGCTCAAGCCAGTAGTGCCGACTACCGGGCGAATGCCGTAAGCTATGGCCGATCGCACGTTTTCATAAACTGACGAAGGGTGCGTAAAATCTACCATCACGCCTAACTGCTTTTCCTGAGCTGCTAATACCAGCATTCCTTGCAAGTCGTCAGTGATGGGAACTTCTAACGGGCCGCATCCGGCTAATTCGCCGGCATCGGCGTTGAGGCACTCAGGAGAGCGGTCTACAGCCCCAAATAAGGTCATATCACTAGCATGGGCGATCGCCTTAATTACTTCGCGGCCCATTTTGCCTGCTGCACCGTTAACAATCACCGGAATCGGAAGTTGATTCGCCATAATCTCAAAAATATCCTGAAAGTTCGATCGACTAAATTTTAACGCTTGTGCGAATTTGGGGAAACAAGCAATGAAAGACAGGATTTGTCGGCAAATCTTCAAAAACCCGGTTCCCATTCGAGAAATACTTTGCCTGCATCGAGTAATTAGCTTAAAGAAACTCGGTTGCGGCACAAGTTCTGAAAAAATTACATTCAATCTCATATTAAGCTCAATTCTGTAAGAACAGACTTGTGCAAAGCTAATTTGCACCGACATATTTTTTCTGTGACTGCCAAATTCTCTCGAAATCTTCGATATGTCATGTCTGTGGCAACTGGCCTCAACCTGAGTTCTCAAAACCGACGGGTGAGGATTTTGCCTGCAATGCTTGTGGGCGCGACTGTAACGCTGCTGAATATGGGAGTTCGGCAGTTGGGAGGCCTGCAAAGCTGGGAGTTGGGGAGTTTTGACTCGTTAGTGCGCTTGCAGCCAGATTCCGGCCCGGATCCGCGACTGCTGGTAGTGGAAATTTCTGAAGCCGATATTCAAGCTTTGGGGAGATTTCCGGTTTCCGACGGTGCGATCGCTCAAACCTTGACAAAACTGCAAAAGTATCAGCCAAAAGTCATCGGTTTGGATTTGTACCGGGATTTGCCTCAAGCGCCGGGACACCAAGAATTGCTGGCAGCGCTGAAAGCACCGAATGTGGTGGCGATCTATAAATTGAGCGATTCAGAAAGTCAGGGAGTGCCTGCGCCTCCGGGGATACCGCCCGATCGAGTTGGTTTTAACGACTTCGTGCTCGATCCTGATGGTGTTGTACGCCGCAATTTGCTCTCAGTCTCGCAACCAGACAAAAAGATTGCTTTATCGTTTTCTATGCAAGTGGCTTTGCTCTATCTCAAAGACAGAGTACAGCAGAAAAATAGCGCTGTTCATCCCCACCAAATCGACTGGGGAAAGGCAGAATTTGTGCCTTTAACTTCTGACAGCGGCGGCTATGCAAATATTGACACCACAGGCTACCAAATTCTGCTCAAATACCGTTCTGGTAAGGATGTGGCGCGACAAGTCAGTATCAGGCAGGTATTGAACGGGGAAATTGAACCAAGCTGGGTTAAGGACAAGATTGTGCTGATCGGGACGACGGCACCGAGTACCAGAGATTTGTTTTTGACGCCTTACAGCCCGGTTAAAAAGCAAAGTCCGAAAATGCCGGGGGTGTTGCTGCACGCGCAAATGCTCAGCCAAATATTGAGTGCGGTTTTGGATGGACGATCGCTGTTTTGGGTATGGCCGGAATGGGCGGAAATTTTGTGGAACGGTGCTTGGGCGATGGTTGGCGGGGTTGTGGCTTGGCGGATTCAGCATCCTGCGAGGGCGGGATTGGCTGGGGGTGTGGGATTGATGGCTTTGTTGGGGATTAGTTATGGAATTTTTACCCTGGGTGGTTGGATACCGTTAGTGTCGCCGACTTTGGGTTTGGTGGTGACTGGTGTGGGTGTCAGTGCTTACAGGAAGCTTTACGATGCTTTTCACGATTCTCTAACGGGTTTGCCCAACCGGGATTTGTTCGTGGATTGCGTGGGGCGGGCGATCGCCAATACTAGGGGCCGCCACAGCCATCTGTTTGCGGTGCTGTTTCTGGATTTAGACAGGTTTAAGGTGATTAATGATTCTTTGGGTCATTTGGTGGGGGATGAACTGCTGATAGCGGTGGTGCTGCGGTTGAGGGCAAGTATTGGTCGCGCGGATACTGTGGCGCGGGTGGGAGGCGATGATTTTGCGATTTTGGTGAGGAATATTGATGTTGACAGTGCTGTGGATTTGGCCGATCGAATTCACAAAGCTTTAATTGTGCCTTTTGAGTTGAATGGGCAGGAGGTGTTTGTGACTGCAAGCATCGGGATTGCCCTGGGGGGCGAACCCGCTGCTACTGTCAGGGAACAGCCGGAACACTTGCTGCGGGATGCCCACACGGCGATGTACCGGGCGAAGGCTTTGGGAACGGGAAGGTATCAGGTGTTTAATGCTTCGATGCACGCTTTGGCGGTGGAGAGGTTGCAGTTGGAGACGGATTTGCGGATTGCCCTCAAGCGTCGGGAATTTTTGCTGCACTATCAGCCGTTTGTCTCTTTGGCAAGCGGGAGGATTATTGGGTTTGAGGCTTTGGTACGCTGGCAACACCCGCTGCGGGGTTTGATTGGGCCGATCAAGTTTATTCCGGTGGCTGAGGAAACGGGGGCAATTGTGCCGCTGGGTGAGTGGGTGTTGGAGGAGGCTTGTAGGCAGTTGCGACTGTGGGAGGAAATGTTTGGTTTCGATCGAGCTTTGATTATGAGTGTAAATTTATCTGGGAAGCAGTTTGCTCAGCCGGATTTGGTCGATCGCCTGAAGGTGATTTTGGAAACAACGGGTTTGAGTGCCGAGAGTTTGAAGTTGGAGATTACTGAGAGTGTGGTGATGGAGGATGTGGAGTCGGCGATCGCGGTTTTGAAGCAGATGAAAGCGTTAAATGTCAAGTTGGGAATTGATGATTTTGGCACTGGTTATTCGTCGTTGAGTTATTTGAGTCGGTTTCCTACGGATACTTTGAAGGTTGATAAGTCGTTTGTGGGGCGAATGGAGCTCGAAAGCGAGGGGGAGAATGTGGCGATCGTGCGGACGATTGTGGCGCTGGCTCATGCTTTGGGTATGGATGTGATTGCTGAGGGTGTGGAGACGGCGGCACAATTAGCCCGGTTGAGGTCGATCGGCTGCGAATATGGTCAGGGTTATTTTTTTGCTAAGCCGTTACCCAGCGAGGCTGCGACTGCTTTGATGGCTTCCGATCCCCAGTGGTAGTTGTGGGTTATTAGTTATTAGTTATTGTACAGATAGCGATCGTGGCCCGATCGCCCTTAGCTCAAAATGGTGTTTCTGCCTGTAAGTGCAGCTTTTCTCCCAACTGCGGATGCTCAAACGAAAGTTCCCGCGCGTGCAAGTGTAGCCGCTTCGCAGCATCCCGACATCCGTAAAGTCGATCGCCCAAAATCGGTATCCCCAACCCTCGAACATCCGCTGCATGAACCCTCAATTGATGCGTGCGTCCCGTCAGCGGCAAAAACTCGACGCGATCGCAATTTCCCTCCCTCGTCATTACCTGAAAGCGAGTAACACTGGGCTTTCCGCACTCCCAATTGACTTGCTGGTAAGGGCGATTTTCTGGATCGCCCCAAAGTGGAAGATCGATCGTCCCCGCATCTATTTTTACAGTACCCGAAAGCACCGCTTCATAAACTTTGTGAACCTGCTTTTGTGCAAATTGCTGCCTGAGTTGACTGCTAGTTTCTTTGTCCCGCGCCAATAGCAAAATCCCAGATGTTTCCCAATCTAAACGATGCACAACTGTCAAATTTAAACTATCAAGTAACAAGTTACGCAAACGACTGAAAACACTATCTTGATTTTCTAAATAACGACCTGGGACTGACAGCAACCCTGAAGGTTTATTCACCGCAATTAACCATTTGTCTTCATAGATAATCGGTAGCATTTGGGTAACGGGCAAGATGCCCGTTCCACAAGAAATATTATTGCTTGTGGGGAGTAGGGGTTGGGCTTCTAGCCCGCTCGCAACGGGCAAGATGCCCGTTCCACAAGAAATATGATGATTTGTGGGGAGTAGGGGTTGGGCTTCTAGCCCGCCCGCAACGGGCAAGATGCCCGTTCCACAAGAAATATTATTGCTTGTGGGGAGTAGGGGTTGGGCTTCTAGCCCGCCCGTCAAACCCTCATTTATATTAGAAACAATCGGATTTTGAGCCAATCCTGACAGCAAAAAACCCATCAACGGCTGACACCGATCGCCACAAGCACCATAAAATTCTCCCTGTATCTTATCCTCCGATGGCGGCCCCCACCAAAACTCAGCCATTGCCAGCGGTTTCAGATTGTGTACTGCCGCGTAGTGGAGCAATTTTGGCGCGCAACAGTCGCCGGTGCCCGTCGGAATAGAATTAGTTGGCATCAATGAGGAGATCGATCGCGATTTTCCCAAAAAATTCATCAGAGTGTAAGCCGCGTGCATTTGCGTCTGAAGTTCGCGGGAAAGTTCTTTTCGCCGCTGTTTCAACGCGCGCATCCGCCGATCCGCAGCTTCAATTAATTGTTTTAGCGGCTGCAATGTTTCATCCCGCTGCCGTTTCAATTGCCTGCGTTCACTTTTCTCCAAACGGCTTTCTTTATTCAGTTGTTCCAGGGCAATCTCTAGCGTTTCTGCTGCGAGAGTTTGACACAGTAACTGGCGTTTTTCGTCTCGCTGCTGCTTGCAATTGCGATGCCGATCGCTCAAAACTTGCACTTGCAATTCAAACTCCCGAAATAAGGCTTCATACTCTTGTCGCTGCGGGAGTTGATTGAGTGCAATCAGTTCCTGTTTCATCGCCTCCAATTGAGTTAAGGTGCGGGCTTCCTCGAAAGCCACACGATCTCGTCCCGGAATCGGTGGCACCCACCCCTCAACAATGCTGCAACCGTTCAGCAGCCCGGAAAATGCTTTGAGTATCCCCTGTTCCCCCGAAGGCATCTCCACCAGCAATATGCCGTACATCTTCCCTTCGCGATCGTAGAAATCGTCAGCAGCAAGGTACTGCATCAAACCCCGGGCCAGATCCTCTGACATTCGAGTGCGCGGCAGTCTCAGCAGCTCGCCGCTTTGAGGACAACGGCCTTCGTACCAATAATTCGGGTGGGAGTCGATCGACTCCCGATCGCACTCGGTAAAGCAGTCCGTGAAATCTAAAAATAGAGGCTCTAGAGACAATTTTTAACCTTTTATTTCATGAGATTGGAGAAAAGCGTTATCAGTAAAGAATCAAGGATCTTTCAGGACAGCAAAACTTTTCTCATAGCTAGCTGTCCCCTACTTCCAAATAGACTGCTAGACGATAATAATTGTCTGACCAGCAGTCAAACTGGTGAAGTCATACGTTGTGCCACCAGCTATGAGTTTTTCAAACTCGGAAGTTATCATAAGTTGGTTACCTTGGGTGAAAGTCGCCGATGTGTCCCATATGCCAACGGTATAACTTCCTGGCGTTAATTCTAGTGTGTCATTACCGTTTCCGCCATAAAAATCACCACTACCAAAACCCTTGATATAGTCTTCGCCCTCTCCTAAAAACACACTTCCACTGCTATTCAAGCCTGACTCAAAGCCTTCATGAGCAATGATGGAGTCGTTACCATCACCAGTATTAATGTTACCGCCGTTGTTATAAATGCCATATCCGGTACCAGTACCATCAACGCCTCCGTCAACAAAGATAAAGTCATCACCATTGCCAGTATCAATGACACCCTCGTTGTAAATGCCGCCAGTGCTAGTGATTGTGTCGTTACCATCTCCTAAAAACACCCCACCCATGTTAATAAGCGTTCCTTCCCCATTATCTCCATTAAGGCGATCGTCTCCTGGTGTCCCTGTTAGTTCATCTGTCACATTACTGCCGTCCAGGTCAACGCCGACTTCAACAACAACTGAAGCCGTAGCTGTAGCAGTTCCATCGCTAATCGTATAAGTGAAACTGTCACTGCCGCTAAAGGTCGCTAAAGGAGTGTAAACTAATCGATCGTCAGCAAGGTTATCAGGCGTACCGCGATTATCCAGAACAATGTTACCTCCTTCCGCAGAAACGCTGTCAAATGCTTCTACGGTTATGACATCTCCATTAGGGTCACTGTCGTTAGCTAAAACATTTATACTAACGGCGATGTTCTGGTTCGTTGTGACGTTGTCATTTTCCGCTGTGGGAGGAGTATTCGCAGACCCGGGCGGTAAATTGATGATGTTGAGCAAGATGCTCACCAAGTCCTCATTTGTTGTGGTCTTAAGGAACTCGCCCCCAGTGGTGTCTGCTATATCCTCAAGGGCAGACGTATTAGTGCCATTAGGGCCAGTGAATATTGTAAATATTTGCACTTGTGCAGTTGTCGGATCCGTCGGATCGGGAGTGATGGGATCGTCATCGTCGGATGGCACAAATGGGAAAGGAGGATTAGCGTCGGAGTCACTTGAATAACGTCGTTGTTGTGTACTGCTCGAACCGTTATCTCCCAACGCAAGGGTAAAGGTATCGACTGAGCCGCTCGATCCCGCCACGGAGGAACGCCCTGCTACCGTGGCTCCAATACTACTAGCAAGGGCGTTCACTTGGCTAGCTAGGGCGCCGTCTTTCGCTGGTGCGTCTGTAAATAGAGCGATCCGAAGCACGCCTGCGCCAAACCTCCATTGCCCCATAGACCCGTCTAGTGCAACACGAAGCCCGTCAAAGGCTGTCTCCGGAGTGTCGCCACCACCGCCTACAGTGATGCTATTTATTGCTGCAAGTGCGGCGGCTTTTCTGGTGGCAAAGTCGTCTTGATTTGTAAACGGGAGAATAACCTGTGACGGTTCCCCACTGATACTGTCCTTAAACCCGACCACCCCAATGCGACCATCGTTCTTGCCGCCAGCGAATACTGCATCAATAAGTGAAGATGCCTGCGCTTTCACACTTCCTATTGATGAACCCATGCTGCCTGTAGTGTCGATCACAAGAGCGAAATCGGTTTGGAAGGTAAGACCACCCTTTGCAAGTTTGTATGTCTTGCCGCCGTCAAACTGCAAGAATTCGACGTTTCTCAGCGTATCTGAACCAGCGTCCTTTGCACCGCGTGCATGGCTAACTGACCAAGAACCATCTGAATTTTTCTGGATGTCGTAGTCAGTTTCCTTCCCAAAATAAACTCCAGTGTCTGTACCAGCGCCTCCGCTCAACGTATCATTGCCGCCAGCGCCGAACAAAAAGTCATTGCCGTCACCAGACAGAAGAGTGTTATCGAGTGATCCTCCGATTAGCAGGTCCCTCGACGTACCGAGTGAGGTCGAACTTAAGTAGCGCTCATCCTCAGTTTTGGCAGCATCGATCGCTGCACCATTCGTATACTCATAATTAAGTTTATGGAGTCCCTTATTGTCTGAACCAAGGTAAGAAACCTGTTCGGGGAGACCAAGTTCCTTGTAAATCTGATTTGCAAACTTAACAGTATCTCCTTTGTAATCTAAAGATGTGAAATTATCTTCTTTTCCAGTCAGCGCATGAACAAGCTCATGTAATAAACCTGTGGTTAAGTAGCTAGACAAAATTAATTACATAGTTTTCTCCAAATTCTTTCAGGATTTTTTCCACAGATGTAACAAAAGTTCCCCAACTCTTGTAAGCAGATATTTCAATCCATTCATACTTAATAAACCGCCATAAAATTTCAATTAAATTTAATTCAGGTGAGTAAGAAGGCAACTCAAAAAGAGTAATATTACGTTGTTTCCACTCTTCAAGTTTGTCAACAATAGCATCACTGGTATGAATAGAAGCTTGATCGGTGACAATCACCGTTGGCTTATCTACTGTGGGAAAAAAAGCATCAATACAGGCAATAACCACATCTGAATTAATACTTTGAGATGAAATATAAGTTTCAAGATGGTTATTTCGATTCATGATTCCTAGTACATTCATTCGCTGACTACGACGACTAGGAATTGTTAAATATTCTCCGATTTCCTGCCAGCCATACAGGGCGAACGCATCTAAACTTTATGTTAACATAATCTGGTATATTAGAGAAGAATTATTGAGTACCTACCAAACATTTAATTAGAGTTTACCCTGTATGAAACTCAAACCTAAAATCACCATCGCCGACCATTTTGCCGACTTAGAAGATCCAAGAATTGAGCGGACAAAACATCATCAATTAATTGACATTATCACCATCTCAATTTGTGCCGTGATTTGCGGTGCTGATACATGGGTGGATATTGAAAGTTACGGGCGTGCTAAATACGAATGGTTAAAGAAAATTTTAGAATTGCCGAATGGCATACCTTCACATGATACAATTGCGCGAGTATTTTCTCGGCTCAAACCGGAGCAATTTCAGAAATGTTTTTTGAGTTGGATTCAATCTATTAGTTGCTTCAATCCCGGAGAAGTAATCGCAATTGATGGCAAAACTCTTCGCCATTCTTACGATCGGGGAGGAGACAAAAAAGCGATTCATATGGTCAGTGCTTGGGCGACGAGTCAAAGATTAGTTTTAGGACAAGTTAAGGTTGATAAAAAGTCTAATGAAATCACAGCTATTCCGGCTTTAATCAAAGTATTAGAATTGAATGGAAGCATTGTCACCATTGATGCTATGGGCTGTCAAAGGTCAATTGTGAAGTCAATTGTCGAACAAGGAGGAGATTATGTAATCACCTTAAAAAAGAACCAACCATCCCTGTATGCCAGAGTAGAAGAGTTGTTTAAACAAGCAATTAGACAAGGATTTTCGGGATTTACACATACAGCTTATTCGACGAATAAAGAGAGTAACCACGGTCGCTCAGAAATTCGACATCACTTAATGTTAAGTGACATCAAAGAGCTGATTGACCCCGACAATCAATGGGAGAAATTTCAGAGTATAGGTATGATAGAATCCGTGAGAATAGTGAAGGGAAAAACAACTATTGAAACTCGTTATTACATTAGTAGTTTACCAAATGATGCTCAAAAATTTGGTAAATCAGTCCGGAGCCATTGGGGAATTGAAAATTCTTTACATTGGGTATTAGATGTGGGTTTTCGTGAAGATGAGTGTCGGATTAGAAAAGATAATGCTCCGCAAAACTTTGCTATTCTTAGACACATCTCGCTCAATCTTTTGAATCAAGAGAAAACTTCAAAAACTGGAGCAAAAAATAAGCGACTTCGAGCCGGGTGGGATGATGACTATTTGACCAAGATCCTCGCTGTTGCAGTTAACTAAATTCTCACGAATAACTCATTACTAACTATTAGACAACTGGGAAACAGTGGTTGTAATAGTTTTATTGTCTCAAAATTAGCAGAAGCGTAAAAACCACCATTAATCAGTTACTGTTTTCTTACTAAAGTCATTACAAAGCGTGTCTGTAGCTTCTAATAATGGTGAATTTATCTCAAAATATACTCACCACTGATGAACAGTGTTCAATAAGATGCGTTCCCCCTGGCCAGCCATAGGGGACACAAGGAATCAAACAAAATCCAGTTTCATCCAAGTAATATAAATCAATTTTACCTCGATCGTCCAATTGCTTTAATTCTTCTAATTGTGCCTTTTTCTCTTGATATTCCTGGGCTGGAGGCGTTCCTCCCACTCCTTTACGCATACGATGCCAACTCATATTTAGAGTTTTTAGTATTCTTTTAATTGTTTTTGTACTGGGAGTTATGCCCCAGGTTTCTTGAACTTTTTGGCTAACATTTTTTAATTGCCTTGGTTCTTGTTTAGCCCACTCTTTTATTTGAGATTTCTGCGAAGAGTTAAATAGTGGCTTAGAACCTCTTCCTGGTTTATTATAAAGTCCTATCATTCCCTCTGATTCCCACCGATTGAACCAGTTATAGAGGGTCTTATAACTTATTTGAAAAATATTCATTAACTCTCCTTTTTTTACTCCTTGCGAAGCTAATATGAGGCAATGTGATCTCTGACGTACCTGATGATGTCGGCTTTGGCGATAAATTCGCTGTAGTAATTTAGACGAAAGAGGATTTATTTCTCTGATAAACATCATATGAAATTCTAATTAACTCATAATTTTGCCTGGAATATCATTCTACTATGTATTTGTGTAATTAATTCTGTCTAACTACTTAACGTATCTGGTACGGCTTTGCCAGTCGGACTGATGTAACTTGCATTGTTCAACTCTGCAAAATCAATTTCCACTCGGCCAGTACCAACATTACCACTAGGAGTAACTCTAACAAGACCCTGAAACTGATTCGCCATGAATTTTATGTCTATTGTATTCCCCGGAGCAGCATTAATCCAGTTGTCGAACATAGCCTTAGCTGTGGACGAATTGTTGTATGCTGTCTCCAAAACTGCGAGGATCGCTGCCTCTTGCTGGGGATCATTAAAACCTGTGATCGTCGTCTTTTGAGAATAGGGCCAAGCCATTTTTTTTCTCCTTAGTGAAGGTTTTTAATTCGGTATCGATCGAGGGTGAATAGGTCTTTCAGATCGAGAACGCTTTCGTAGCGGCTCTCAGTCGTTTCTGACGCGAAAAATTGGTCAACGAGAGCCTTGGTAAGATCGGTATATCCGCTCGCTGCCAACCCAACGGCGGATCTAAGAGCGGAGTCCACCCTCCCGGAGAAAGGACTGCGTGTGCTTTGCGACGCATTGCGAAACAGCCAAAGGATTTCTGGTGGCAAGCGTTTTGAAATACTGGTTTGGCCGGCAGATACGGCTTCTGGAGACGGTACAAGCAGCACAGAGTCGGTGTAATCTTGTACAAATTGCTCGAAGATGGGCTCATCAATCGGAACCAGAGGATTGGTGGGCGAGGCGCGTATGCCCGACATCAGTGCTTGATCGAACAGAAACTGTCGTTCGTTCCATAGGAACACCGCACGCACAACGAGCCTGGGCGAACGGCTGAACGTGAGTTTTACCCAAGGACTATCCAAATGCCTGCTACCATTAGATTGCGTGCGCTCTAAGTTGAACGGTGCTACGATTGGCGCAGTCTTGACCAGCCGACGGTAAACGAAAAAAAGCTTGACTTCTGGAGAACTTTTCAAATCTCCGTGGCACTGTGCCCGATCGTCAATCTTGGCAGAGACGTGTTTGGAAATGGTAGTTACATAGTTCTTGAAAGGTGACTCCTGCAAAGTGTCAAGGGACGTGCCAGAAATCTGCCTCCCGCCCGTTTCGTCGATAATCTGAATTGAAGTTTGCACTTTTGGGCAGCTCTGCTTAGAGTACGTGCTTTTCATCGCGAGTACGTTGATTAGTAAGGAGGCAATGAATATTATGGCGATCGTCTTGTAAGATCGAATTCTTAAATTGACTGGCATAATGAAACTGTTCCCTCAACTTTATTTTCCAAATCAACGTCTAACACCAATTAATTTTGATGTTTGCCAAACCAACTCCTTTTAGCTCTTTGAAAAAAAGAAGTGTTGCAATAAAATAAATTAATTTATCGATTTATTTGTTTTTAGGCGTTGCTTAATCAGGGTATAAAAAAAATAAGTTTAACATCCAGAAGCTTTGTGGATACTGGTTTCTATGACTGGCATATTTAGCCTTTCATACCGTAAATCAGCAACGCCGTTTTTATTGCGTAATATCTAGCAACTACTAGTCATTGCCATCCTGAGCAACTCGATAAGCAAGCTCAAGGATACCTCTTATCTAATAAGATGTATAGCCGTTGTAATAAAAGTTAACACACTGCCTTCTTGGGAGCATCCCATTTTTGCTTTCATATCATGGAGGGTTGCATCAAAATAATATATTTGGATGATATAGCGAGCGAGCATCTCGCTCGCTATTACAAGTTTCCGACACTCGTAGTGGAGAGATCAAAATTTTAGACTCTGGTTCAAGCTCCTAGATTCATCTGTGGAGCCAATCGATTTTAGATTTTAGATTTTAGATTTTAGATTTAAGCATTGACCCCACGGATAAATTCGGGGGCTCCTTTATCGGATACAGGTTTTTTATTTCTGGACGGATGAATCCGGGGGCTTGTATCCTGGATGCTTTCGGTCAATCGAAAATCGAAAATCGAAAATCGACTGACCGTATTTTACAGCGGTATACGCAAAGCGGGAGCGGTGCATAATTTTATACATTACAGTTAAGTAAACATAATTTGTGGCAGCAGACCTGATATGCTAAGTTCGTCTCAAAACAGCAGCGAGTTAAGAAAAGCATAAGTTAATATATAGCTCTTCTCAGGTAGATGAGGTATGACTGATAATTGGTAATTGGAGTTGTTAGGCACTTATCTCACTTACTGCATAAGCACGATCGGAGGGCTAAAGCCCAACTACGTACCTCACTTACTTGAGAACCGCTATATAAGACCGCAAGCTTGTTATCCAACTAAATTTTTTATGTGCAAGGCGTATGCCAGACCTCTCGACTTCGGCTCCTGAAAACTCCTCAAACCCCCAGCCAGCTATGCTGCCGCCGATTTTAAGAATTTTTGCAGCATTTCCAGATTACGATCGGGGCAATAGATTGTACGCATCGGGAAGGTACGAAGCGGCAGTCCTTTGCTACGGAAAAGCGGTTCAAATTAAGCCGGACTGGGCCCGGGCGTGGCTGAATCTGGGCAAAGCTTACAAACAACTGCACTCCTACGCAGAAACCGTAGCCTGCGCCGATCGAGCTACAGCAATTAATCCCGAAGAATACTGGGCTTGGATGCTGCGCGGGACAGGGCTGTTAAGTTTGCAAAATCACTCAGAAGCGATCGCGGCTTTCGACACGGCAATTCAAATCAATTCAGAAAAGCACGAAGCTTGGTATCAGCGGGGCAGAGTTTTAGAGGAATTGCAGCAGTGGGATACAGCCGCAAGCTGTTACAAAAAAGCAACCCAACTTCATCCAAATTTGCCCGCCATGTGGTATCGGCAAGGCAACGTGTTGGTTCAAGCTGAGCGCTATCCTGAAGCCGTGGCCGCTTTCGAGCGCGCGCTGAAACTCGTCCCGACTAATTGGGAAGCTTGGCTGAACCGAGGTTTGGCTTTGATGAAAGCCGAACGCTACGCTGAAGCGGTAACTTCTTACGATCGCGCCATTCAACTGCAACCGCAAAATAGTCTGGCTTGGTTCAATCGGGGCATTGCTTCAGCAAAATTGCACAAATACGCAGAAGCGGTGACAGCTTACGATCGCGTACTGCAAATGCAGCCCAACGACTGCGAAGCTTGGTTTTATAAAGGAATGGCCCTCAAACACCAGTGGGCCGATGCGGCAATTGCTTGTTTCGATCGGGCAATTCAAATTAATTCTTTGTATCCCGAAGCATGGATCGGGCGCGGTCAAACACTGTCAGAATCGAGAGATTTTGAAGGGGCGATCGCTGCTTTTGACCAAGCCATTCAAATTAATCCGAATTTTCCCGAAGCTTGGCTGGGTAGAGGCATGGCGCTAGCAGGATTGGAACGCTACAAAGAGGCAATTATCGCTTACAGTAATGCCCTACAAATTGAAGGTAACTTTCTAGAAGCTTGGAACTTGCGAGGCGAAGCTTTGGAAAAATTGCAGCAATACGAAGAAGCGATAGCCTGTTTTGATAAAGTAATCTCTCTGACTTCAGAAGCAGAAATTACATCAAAAGTAGGGTTGCAGCAAGGCGCAGCGCTGGAAAAATTGCAGCGTTACGAAGAAGCCGTCGCAGCTTACAACCGCGTAATTAAAATCGTGCCCGACAATTTTGAAGCTTGGTTGCAACGCGGCAACTCTTTGTCAAAATTGCAGCAGTACGAACAAGCTCTAGCATCATACGATCGAGCAATTACTGTCTGGCCGGACAACTATCAAGGCTGGGTGCAGCGAGGTCTGATCCTAGGGGAAATGCAGAAGTATTCCCAAGCACTCGTCGCTTTTGACCAAGTGATTCAACTCAAGCCAGACAACTGGGAAGCTTGGGCGCAGCGGGGCGACGTTTTGCAAAAATTGCAGCGAACTCAAGATGCCATTAGCTCTTACGGAGTCGCCCTCGAAATCAAACCCGATTACTACGAAGCTCTAGTTAGTCGAGAAGAATTGAGACTCAAGGGCACGATGTCAGGAAAGTGGTGAGGAATGAGAATTAAATAACTTACAATGCGTGATGGTTATTGTGGGATGGGCGTCCCGCCCGCCCTTTCTGGACGGGCGGGACGCCCATCCCACAATAACAATTAAAATTGTAAGTTATTTAATTGGCGATCCTTAATATCATGTCCGATAGATTGACCATAATATCCGGGCAGGGCGGGTTTTTGAGATTGTTAATTATTGGCAGATATTGTTGGTGAACCCGCCCCTACCTGATACCATTTCTCTAAAATCGTGCAACACTCTTCGACCCCCCCTAGCCCCCCCGCTGCATTGCGGGGGGAACAAGAATACTGTTGCATTCTTTTTTAAAATTGGTATGATTTGGCGTAATCGACCGGACATGATATAATTCTTACTTCTTTTATATAGCATTACTCGGAAATCTCTGCTTCAAGACAGGCATTACCGGACAAGGTTTTTGCTCCTGTAAATTCTCTGGTTTGTTCCACGTAAAAGGCCCTTTTTTCTCCGCCGCCATCCACAACAAACTTTTTGCTCGCGTCATCGCCACATACAGCAGTCGAAACTCTTCTGCTGTTTTCAAATAACCTGCTTGTTCCCACGCTTCGCCTAGATTTGGTAAAGGATATTTTCCGTGCAAACTTGCTCGAATTTGTGCTCTCGCTACCTCTGCTAAAGTGAAATCTCCTAAAAATCGGGTTTGCGGCAAAACCCGCAAATTTCCGGGGATGGTTTGTTCGTGCAGAAACGGCAAAAATACGCAATCCCAATCCAATCCTTTAGCTTTGTGCATGGTAATAATTGTTAGTTGACCTTTGCTGGTATAACGTTCTTCTATTTTGTCGTCTGCATCCACAGGTTCAAATCTTTCGGAACTGACAATTTCGCTAAGTACGCCCAAAATATTCCGCATTGAATTGTTGCCGGCTGTTTGGATTGCTACTCGTTCTGCTAATTTGTCGGCGGTGGCTAATTCTGTTTGGTCGTATTGCAGCGCTAAGGCTAAGAAGGAAATGATTTGGTAGGGCGGCAGTTCTAAGCTAGCTTGCAGCAAACCGCAGCAAAAATAGCGGCATTTGCGAACGGGATCTGACTGCTGGGGGTCTAGGGGGCCTGGGTAAAGGAATTGTTCGGGGCTGGTAGCAAAAGCATTGTAGTCTTGTTTGGGGATGAGTTGTCGATCGCTCAAAATCTTTAAGGCTGCTTTCAGGTAGTCTGGAGAGTGCGGGCGATCGAGAAATTGCAGCAGTGTTAAGATTTCCCAAGGTACTTGAGAATGTCTGTCGCGTTCTCCCACATCCTCAATTTTAATCCCGTATTTCCGCAAATCAAAGCTTAATCCGTGTTTTTGAGGATTTTCCAGCACTTCTTTGATAAACTTACCTTGTTTGTTTTCCCGCACCAAAATAGCCATCGATTTCAGATTTTCTAACGGCAATTTTGCACTATTTTCTCCATCGGTAGCTTCTTCGCCTGAATCGATAGCTTTTTCAGTTTTTGTAAATTCAAAATCGGCTGGTAAAAATTCCTCAACTAACTCAATTACCCGCTTGCCAATTAACTCAACTGTATGGTAAATATCGCGGGGAGTATGCAATTCTAAGCCTCGACCAATCGGAGCCGGATTTGCATTTTGCTGCGGGTCATCGCTGGGTACTGGCTTAATAGTTTGGTCGCGAAAAGGCTTTTCATTTTTCGCTAATTCCGAACCATTTACCCATTGCAACATAAAGTTAGCGGCCTCGATAATTACTTGGGTGCTGCGACCGGCACCGTCCATTGTCGCTAACTTATTCTCTACTTCGCACTCATCACAAAATTGGTTAAAATAAATCGGATCGGCGGGAGTGAAAGTAGAATTAATCGCTTGATTTGGGTCGCCAACTCTGATAAAATTGGGAGGTGATTTAGCAGGCTCTGGATCGCTCGCCAATGTTTTCAAAAGCCGAGTTTGCAAAGGTGTAGAATCTTGGGCTTCGTCCTCAAAAACGGCAAATACTTGCTTTTGCTCGATCGCCCTCGCCTTCGGATTTTCCAACACCCGCAAAGCTGCTAAAATCATCTCGTCATAATCGATGAATTCCCGACTCCTCAACAAAGCCTGATATTTTTGATATAAACCCCCAGCTACTGCTAAAATTTCATAACCATCCCCAGTATCAAGAGCGCTCATTTCTAACAACTGTTCGGGAAACAAACCAGAAGATTTTGCCTCGTGAATCACAGTTTTAGCTACCTGCGGCAAAATTTCCGTCCGCAAAACCGATTGTCGCCGCAGCCTCTCCGTTTCCTCTCCGTCGAATTGCTGTCCTTCCAACAAAACTTGATATCTGCGGGGATTTTCCGCAATCCAAAGTTCTACACAGGTGCGAATTAATCGGTGACTTTGAGTGGGAGTAACTAAGGTTGAATTTTCTAAATTTAAACCCGACAAATCAGGATGGCGCATCGCAATATTCAAAGCTAAACCGTGCAAAGTGTGCACAGCAAAACCGCCTTGAGATAAAGACAATTCTGTCAATCTTTCCCGAATTTTAGCTTTAATATTAGCAGCAGCCGATCGCGTAAATGTGACGACAATTAACTGGCGGCGGCTGTGAAGCCCGTTGCGGGCGATCGCAATTGCCGACGCAGCAGCCATTCCCGTAGACTTCCCGGCCCCCGGAACCGCCGAAACAGCAAGGGGACCGCCTTGCCAATCCGCCATGTCTTGCTGCCCCGCACGCAAGCTTTCGCGAATTTTAAGGCAAGCTTGTTCTCGCAAAACTGCCGCAGAGTCTAACCCAGAGGAAATGTTGCCAGGGCGATCGATATTGGTTGTCGATCGCATAAAATCAGAATCAAATTCATCAGTCATTATTACATCCGCGTTTATCTGCGTTCATCTGCGGTTAAAAATAAAAAAATCTGCAACCTCTACCGTTTCCATTTCGGTATCGGCTAAACTAACGCTATCTATTCGAGCTTAAATTAAAACCAGCATAAAATTCAATACCCAAGCCTTTTTTAGAGGAGTCACCCAAATGAAAACTCACCTCAAAATCAATTCCCCGCCCCACAAGCCAAACCCAAACCCAGCCAACAACAGCACAACTCGTTTTGCTGTTGCGGTATTCTTAACTTTATCTTCCACAATTGCTTTGCCTAGCTGCGGAGGAGCTCAAACGTCCAGCAGCGCTCCAGGCGGCGCAGGTTCATCCAGCATCCGTGAAAACCAAGTGGCCGAATCGGCTCCACAATCGGCACCAGCACCCGATCCAGCAGCCCAAAGGTCAAAAACTTCTGGTGCATCAAAAAAAGCAGCAGAAACTCCCGCAACCCGTCCCCAACTGATTAAAAAAGCCCAACTCAGTGTAGTTGTTAAATCTATTGACGCCAGCACTAAATCTGTTACTAATATTGTCGAAAAACAGCAAGGCGATATCTTGGGTTTCCAAAATCAGAAGCCGCCGGATTCGAGTGTCCGCCAAACCGCGTCTGTGGAGATTCGGGTGCCTCAAGAACGTTTAGAAACTACTTTAAATGCTTTGGCAAAACTCGGAACTGTAGAGAACCGTTCTCTGACGGCTGAGGATGTTACCACTCAATTAGTTGACAGCGAGGCTAGACTGCGGAATCTCCGCAAATCCGAGGAAATGGTGTTAAAAATTATGGAGCGATCGGGTTCTGTTGGCGATGTACTCAAAGCTTCTCAAGAGTTGAGCAACATTCGGGAGTCGATCGAACGCATTGACGCTCAGTTAAAAAGTTTGCGAAATCAAGTAGCCTATTCAACTATTAGCTTAACTCTAGAAGCAGCAGTATCGGCTCAACAAACTCAGGAACCTTCTCTAGGTTTGCGGGCGCAGGAAACTTGGGGGAAAGCGACTCATTCTGTGGGTGAATTGACGCTCGGTTTGTTTGCTTTGGGTATTTGGCTGTTGGCTTACAGTCCTTATTTGCTGTTAATTGGGGCTGCGGTTTACGGCTTTAATCGATTTAAGAAACAGCATTCTGTTCCGCAAATTCAAGAACCGAAACCGCCTCAGTAGTGATTAGTCATTAGTCATTAGTCATTCGACCCACATAAAATTTATGTATTGGGGAACGGCCGAAGAAACCGTTCTTAAAGCCAACGACAACAGTCAACAGTCAACAGTCAACAGTCAACTGACTAATCATCAATTTGCCATCCATCTTTGGTATAGTCTTCATCCACAATCTTTTTGGGACGCATCACCAGAACAACTCGCCCCAAAATAGGAATATCCGGGGATTGTTCAAACCAGTACAATTCTAAATTGCCAGCGTTATCTGCGAGGAAATAACTGTCAGCATCCCACTGTCTTTGAGCTCGATCGGCAATAATCAAAACTTCTTCAACTTTGCCTTGCAGCGGTACCGGCAATTTATCGCTCATTCCCAAAACCGCCACCGGATCTTCAGCGTTCAAAATTACCTGCCATCCGGGAATCGCCACCCAAGCTCCTGCTCCAGAAAATTTTACCATTCGGAACGGCTCGATTTCCTCCGGCAAAGGCACTGCCAGCAAATCTGTCGTAGAAAGCGGCAATTTGCCGACAACCGGGACAACGCGCGGCAATTGTTCTTCGGTATCCAGCCGGTAGACGGGCAAGCGGGGCGCTTCCCGTCTCGCAACTACGGTAAAATCGACGAGCAACTGCTCGATTTGCGCCCTAGCGGTTTGGCTGCTAGCTAATTTTAAACCGCGAGCAATTAAGCGCGATCGCTCTTGCAAATCGCTTTTCTGTCTCGCCAATTGCCAGCATTGGTAAGCCATAGCATCGCCGGGAGTGTCTGTGAACCCTTGGGGGAGACTCCCGAAGTGCGAAAACTCCTTGATCGCTTTAGCAACTTGGCGAGCATCGTCAACATCCAAGTTGTGGGTTAGCATCAAAGCAGCCGCCCCGGCACGCTCTACTTGAGAGAGAATCCGAAACTCGTATAAGATATCGCTACCTTTGCCCAAAAAGTGCGATCGAACTTCCTCTGAAGCCCCAGCATTGACCATGCTGGTGTAAACTTGGGCTGCGACGCTTACTTGATTTTGCTGAATTGGCTCAAAACCAGTTTCTTCAAAAATCCTTTGAGAGTTGTAGCCAGCTTTTAGCAGTGCTGTGCAGGCCTGTCCCCACTCTACCCAAGTGCCTTCTTTGCGGCGGAGCGATCGAATTAACTTTTCAGCATCCACAGCATTTGTGGAGGATGCAGATGCAGGAGGGGAGGAATCTTGCGGTGTATCAGTCATAATTGAATCAAAAACTCAGGCTAAGTTATGTGTAATTGGATACCGGCAAGGCTCGTGTCGCGGCAGAGCGATAGATTAATAGTAAGTGAGTTATGAGACTATTGTTACCGGAAAACGAGAGGAAAGCCCCCGACTTCAGGCGTGGGGATGAACTCGGCAGCGGAGGCGGCTACCTACAGTCTTAGAAAAATCCTGGTTGATTTCTAAAAGCATGATATGATTATATCATGCTAACAGTAACTCACGAGTACAAACTACGTCCAACCAAATCTCAAGTTCAAATATTTGAGATTTGGTTGTCTGTTTGTCGTCAGGTTTATAACTATGCCTTGCGAGAACGGAAAGATTGGGTGAATTCTCGTAAGTCTTCTGTTAATGCTTGTTCGATAGTTGGTGAGTATATTATCTCACCGGATACTCCTAGACCAACCTATGCTAGTCAGTGCAAAGGTTTGGCAGAAGCTAAGAAGCATTGTCCCGAATTAAAGACCCCTCATTCGCAAGTATTGCAGCAAACTTTAAAGGTTTTAGAGTCGGCATTTGTGGCAATGTGGGATAGAGGGCATGGGTTTCCTCGCTTCAAAAAACGGATGCGATCGTTTGTTTTCCCGGCTGTTAAGGATGCAGCAGTGGAGAATGGAAAGGTTAATCTGCCTAAGATTGGGTGGGTAAGGATGAAAATGTCTAGACCCACACCAGAGGGTTTTATACTCAAGCAAATTAGAGTAGTTAAAAGGGCATCAGGATATTTTGTCATGCTGACCTACCAGTTAGCAGTCAACCTGCCCGCTCGCCCACCGTCAGGACATCCATTAGGGGTAGATATTGGGCTTGACAAATACCTCGCAACTTCAGATGGAGAATTAGTCAACAGACCGAGATTTTTTCAGGCACTTCACCGCGAGTTGAAATCACTGCAGCGAAGATTAAAGCATCAAAGAAAAGGGTCTAAGAATTGGCTTGCTCTCCAGAAAAAGATTGCTAGAATTCATCAAAAAATCAGTGATACCAGAAAGGATTGGCACTATAAATTAGCTCATAGGTTATGTGACCAAGCAGGAATGATATTCATTGAGGATATCAATTTTAAGGCTTGGGCAAAGGGGATGTTCGGTAAACATAGTCTCGATGCAGCCTATGGTCAATTCTTCTCGATTCTGTCTCATGTGTGTTGGAAGCGCGGGGTGTATTTTGCTCGTGTTGATAAAAACTATACGAGTCAAATTTGCCCCCAATGTGGAACCCATACTGGTAAGAAAACCTTGGATGTCAGAATCCATAGTTGTCATTCGTGCGGGTACACCACTCATCGCGATACAGCAGCAGCACAAGTAATTAGAGACAGAGGTATTCTTGCGGTCGGGCAGCCCGTGAGTAAAACTGCTTCTGGAGGCGTTCTATCGGGGATCGATAGTAATATCGGTCTAGAGTCGAGCCTTTGAGAGAAGAATCCCCCGCATTCTATGCGTGGGGAGTGTCAAAGAATAGTTGCTCGCCTAAATGTACAAAGGGGAGTTTATCGTATTGTTATGGATAATGCCATTTCAGAGCTAGATCAAATTAAACGCCAGCTCATGACCCTACACAGACCGAAAAAGCCCAAAATGCTGGTAGTAGACGACGAACCAGACAATCTGGATTTACTCTACCGCACTTTCCGACGAGATTTTAACGTTCTCAAAGCTGAGAGCGGAATTCGCGCCTTGGAAGTCCTCGGCATCGAAGGCGAGGTCGCCGTAATCATTTCCGACCAGCGGATGCCCGAAATGAAGGGAACGGAGTTTTTGAGCAAAACCGTGCCCCAGTTTCCGAATACGGTCAGAATTATCTTGACTGGTTTTACGGACATTGAAGACTTGGTGGATGCGATTAACTCAGGACAGGTTTATAAGTATATCACCAAGCCTTGGGACCCGAACGAACTGAAAATGGTGGTGCAAAAGGCAGCCGAGACTTATGAAATTCTCAAGCAGCGGACTGAGGAATTGGATCGCGCTCAAAATCAAATACAACTGTTAGCAACAATCATGCAAACGGCTGTGGATTATCCGAGTTTGGAAGCAAGTTTAGATCCAATTGCTACTGCTATAAGTGATAATTTTTTGGCGGACTTTTGCATTTTGCAACTGGTGGAAGGAAATGTTTTAATCCCAGTCCAAGGCTGTCACACCACGGGTTCAACTGTGGAAAATTGGCTGGCGGATGACCCTCTGGTTCGAGAAGCAATTACCTCTCAAACTATTCAGGGTGTTGTGAATATTGGACTCGACACCAACCTAGCGAGTCTGCCGCACTATCAGAAATCCGGCATTCAAGCTCACCTGAGCATCCCGGTTAGTCACAAAGGTCGATCGATCGCCCTAATTTCCATGCAGTGGAAACAACCTTGTTCCCTGCGCCCCGACGAACTCACAACCGTTCACCTCGCCGCTCAAGAAGTTGCTTTGGTATTGACGAGTTTTCAGGGTCATTAGTCATCAGTCAATCGATTTTAGATTTTAGATTTTAGATTTTAGATTTTAGATTTACTTGCAGCGCAGTGAATCTTGGAGCTTGAACAAAAGTCTAAAATTTTTGAATTTCCACGACGATTGTCGGGAGCTTGTACCTGTTTTTGGGCGGGATCGTCAGTCATTAGTTGTCAGTCATTAGTTATTAGTCGGCTCTCTGTCTTGAGTTTAAAATAAGAGCCAACGAAGGATTCAAGACAAAATCTCGCGGATAGCTAACAAATAAAAAAGCATTAATGACTGGCGACAGCATGACATGAATGCACGAATTAATTATTTTTTCCTGCTGATAAATCACCAATGACCAATGATTAATGGCTAATGACTAATGACCAATGACTAACAACTAATAACTAATGACTAATAACGCAGAACAAATTAAAACTATATTTAATCGAATTGCACCTGTTTACAACCAATTGAACGACTGGTTGAGCTTTGGGCAACACCGGATTTGGAAGCAAATGGCGGTGAAATGGAGCAGTGCGGGCCCCGGAAATACTTGTTTAGACTTGTGCTGCGGTAGCGGGGATCTAGCTTTGTTGCTGGCCAAACAAGCAGGGCCGACTGGTTGCGTATTTGGAGTAGATTTTTCCGCCGAACAATTGGCCGTGGCTGCTAGGCGAGATCGACCTTTTCTCACCCCTGCTAGTCCCATTTCCTGGGTAGAAGCTGACGCCCTAGACTTGCCTTTTGCTGACAATTACTTCGACTGCGCCACAATGGGTTACGGGCTGCGTAACGTGACTGACATCCCCCGCAGTCTTCAGGAATTGCACCGCGTGCTCAAACCCGGTGCCAAAGCAGCTATTCTCGACCTCCACCGCCCCAGCAATTCCCTAATGCGGAGCTTTCAGCAGTTTTATCTAGACACTCTTGTAGTGCCCATTGCTCAGCAATTTGGCATGACTCAAGAATATGCCTACATTAATCCTAGTTTAGAAAAATTCCCGATCGGCCAGCAACAAGTCGCGATCGCCAACAAAGCCGGATTTGCCGCCGCCACCCACTACCCCATTGCTGGAGCTATGATGGGAGTATTGGTATTAGTCAAAGCAATTGAAAATTAAAAGTGGTTGCAGTTTCGGTCGATCGAATACCCCAGATCAAAATTTTAGACCAAGGTTCAACCCCCCAGATTCATCTGTGGAGTAAATCTAAAATCTAAAATCTAAAATCTAAAATCTTATGAATCCGTCTGACATTTGGCTGTTGTTGGCCCCACCTGTAGTGGGAGGAATTATTGGCTATTTCACTAACGATATAGCTATCAAAATGCTGTTCCGTCCCTATCGAGCTATTTACATCAAAGGGCGGAAGTTGCCTTTCACTCCAGGCTTGATCCCCCGCAACCAAGAGCGTTTAGCAAAGCGAATTTCCGACACAATTATGGGTTCGCTGCTGACGCCACAGGAACTGCAAAACTTGGCGCGCCGCCTCCTGCAAACCGAGCGGATGCAGTCGGTGATTCTCTGGTTGTTACAGTTGGCGCTCGATCAGGTAAAAGCAGACGCAGAGCAAAAAACGGCTAAAATTCTCGCTAACATTCTGCGAGATTTGCTGGGGGAATCTGTGCCGCGAATTCTCAAAGTTTTGGCGCGCCGGGAAGATTTTTTAGAAGCTCAGCTTAATCAAATTTTTGACCAAGTTTTGCTGGAGATTCAGCTAACGGAAGCTCAGGCTGCTCAGCTTGCTGAGTGGTTGTTGCAGGTAGTAATACCACCGGAAGTGCTGCGGCAGGCTTTAATTGACTTTTTGACGGATCGCAATATTTCGATCATCGATGAAGGGTTTCGAGAAAAAACCAGCGGCACTTATTGGGTAGTAGCAAATTTGTTTGGTTTGCGGAACACTTTAACTCGGCTGCGGACTTTTTGTCTGGATGACAGAGAAGCGACAAATCAGCGCTTAGCAGAGTTAACTATTTCTTTGGGAATTCGCGGGCGAATTCAGGAATGGCTGCAAAATTTGTCGATGCAAAATTTACCGGTTTCGACTGTGAGACAGTTGCGAAAAACTATGCGCGACAGTGTTCGCAGCTATGTTCAGCAGCGGGGTACAGATGTACTTGAGGGGTTGAGTAAATCTATTGACTGGGAAAATATTTCGCGGTTGATTCTCAATCGCTTGCAAACTTCAGCGGTGATGAGCGCTTCCCTGGGAATTGTCAGCAAAGAACTGGCTTTGGTTTTAGAGCGCTATCTAGAGCGGGATTTAGAAAATATTGTAGCTCAGGCTATCCCAATTTTGAATATTGACCAGGTGATTGTCGATCGAGTCAAAGGTACTTCTCCTGAAGAGTTGGAGTTAGCAATTCAGGGAATTGTCAAAAGCGAGTTGCAGGGAATTGTAAATTTAGGAGGCATTTTGGGTGTTTTTATTGGCTGTTTGCAAACAGTTGTGCTTTTGCTTCAGCGGTGATTTGTTTCGGCAGTTGTGAGATATTTGTTGTAGTCTAATATTCGCTTGACTTGCGCCCACATGACCAAAAACCTGGTTTTGCGACCGTATTGGCGACCTCAGCCAGAGGATTTCTGGTAGAAACCGGGTTTTTGTGGCCCAATCCTAATTTACTTATTTTCTAAATCTATGCCAGCTCCAAATTCGGACGATCGCACAAACATCCCAAAAAACCCGCGCAACCTCAGCCGCCAACAATACGAGCGTTTAACCGCAGAAATGGCCACTCCCTACCGGCCTCTGCGACAGTTTGTCTATGTAGCTTGTGGCGCTTCGGGCTTTATCGGCGGCTTGGTTTTCCTCGCTAAAATTGCCTCTGGCCGCGAAATTGGCTCTGCTTTGCCCAATTTTGCCCTCCAAGTCGGAGTGGTGGCCCTGATGGTGTTCCTGTTTCGCTGGGAGCAGCGGGCCGAGGGCCGCTCCCCGAAGTCCAAGTAACAAAAATGTACAAATCGAGACAAAAATTTATCTTAGGCAAGAAAAAGTTATAAATATAAAGAAATTATTATGAAATCGTGGTTTTCCAGCGATCCCTGTAATTATAAGAATGTGGGTTCAATTGGGGTCAGCAAATTTAAAGGCCCTAATCATAAACCGCTTGTAACTCGTTCAATTGGGGTCAGCTTTCATAAAGACCCTAAATATATAAAATAAATTTAAGCCCAGCGCCAGCCTTCACTGATAGAAGAGCTGGCGTTAGGCATTTTGCTAGGATCGAGAGATAGAGCGAGAGAATCAGTAGGGTTTGCATCCCCCACACAGAGGCCCGTAGCAGCGTCCTGAACAGAGTTTTTTGCCTAGCATCCGGTATCGGTAATACCAGTTCCCAAAAATCATGCAACTCTAGGCCCATACTCGAAACCACGACGATCAGTCATTCGCAGTTCTAAAATCTAAAATCTAAAATCTAAAATCTAAAATGGTATAAGTGTTGGGGCGATCGAATAATGTGGCATTTCCCGAATACCTGAGCCTGTACAGTAACTAATAAGATGTGTCAAAGTCGAAGTAGAAAAAGATGTTGGGAGATTTGAGTATGGGTCGAGCATTTTTCAAAAAGCGGTGGACGTTATTTTTAGCAGCAGGCGCGGGAATTGTATTTTACAGTAATGCTGCTGTGGCTGCCGAAAAGGTAGTGCTCAAATACAGTGCGATCCGAATGACTTTACCAGTCAGCGAATTAGAAATTTTTGTAGAAACTGGAAAAATGTCGCCCGGCTTAGAAATGCTGCTGGGAAAAGCAAAAAAAGACCCGGAATCCGTTCGCAACAGTCTGACGAGACCGGTGAAAGTCAGTCAAAGCTTTTTGGATCGGACGCTTAACAGCAAGGTTGGGGAAATAATCCTCGATGAAGTGGGTGAGGTAATTCGCACTCCTTCTGGGAATGCAAATCGAGAAGCTTTGAGATCTGCCTTGGTGCTGTCTGCAACTAATGATAACGAGATTACACTGCTGGAAGCGATGAAAAATTATCCTACTCCAGAAGTTTATGTTGAGGGCGATCGTTTAGTTGAAGCTTACGGCAAACTTGTAGCTTTGTCAGAACAATTGGGCGGCGTGTCAGAACGGCTGCAAGACGTTTTGAACAAGATTCGTCTGCCTAGATTGTAGTGGATTTGGTCGAGGACGGTTGATTGCTTTGATCGATCGCAGAATGTTGCTGAACCTGCATCAATAACAGGAAAGTTACATTTTTTTTGTGCAAAATTTGCCTACTTTTTACACCACTACAAAAAAATCTAACTCCAGGCAAGCTCCAAACCAGACGGGAATCAGTCATTCTTAATTCTCAAATCAAAAATCAAAAATTAGATAACTTCGCTGTCTAATCTAGATCGGGATAGATGTTCGACAGTTTACGAAAAGTTAAGCGAGAAGTACCCGTGTTTTTTTTGAATAAAGTATTTAAAACACAAAATGCAGGCGAGAGCTTGTGTATCGCTCATAAACTGAAATACGATCTACTGGACATTGCAGATTCTCTATCTTAAAATAGATGAATTCTGTCATACTCAGGCGCTTGCGGAAAAACGGCTGGTCATTACTAAGCTTGTTATACAAAAGATGCCATTACACAAGGTATTAGCAAACAAGATGGAGCTAGAAAAATAAATAAGAAACGCTGATACCGCCTTCATTAACACTTCCATTTGATTAACTTTACTTACTGGGTAAGACTAGCAACATGAACAACACTCCTATTCGTTCAAAAGACCGTTTTTTGGTTTTCGGCGCCCCGGCGATCGAAGATGCCGAAATTCAAGAAGTGGTGTCAACCATGAAAACAGGTTGGCTGGGTACAGGCCCTAAAGTTATGAGTTTTGAAAATGACTTCAAAGCTTACAAGGGTTCCCAGTACGCGATTTCAGTCAATTCCTGTACGGCGGCACTGCACTTGAGCATCCTCGCTGCTTCGTTAGAACCGGGGGATGAAGTTATTACTACTCCGATGACTTTTTGCGCTACAGTTAATGCGATCATCCACGCAGGGGCAACGCCGGTACTGGCGGATGTAGATCCGGTGACAATGAATATTGACCCGGCTCAAGTCGAAGCTAAAATAACTTCAAAAACTAAAGCAATTTTGCCAGTTCACTTCGCAGGTCGTCCCTGCGATATGGATGCGCTTTGCGAGATTGCTAGCCGTCACAACTTGAAGTTAATTGAAGATTGTGCTCACGCGATCGAAACAGAGTACAAGGGGCGGAAAGCAGGCACATTTGGCGACTTCGGATGCTTCAGCTTTTATGTCACCAAAAACATTACGACAGGCGAAGGAGGAATGATTATCGTCAGCAGTCAAGAATACGCCGACAGGCTCAAAATTTTAGCGCTGCACGGTATGAGCAAAGATGCTTGGAAGCGCTTCGGAGACTCGGGTTACAAGCACTACCAAGTGGTGGAGGTCGGTTTTAAATACAATATGATGGATCTGCAAGCTGCGATCGGCATTCATCAAATGAAACGAGTTGCTCCTTATTGGCAGCGGCGGGAGCAGATTTGGCAGCGCTACAACGAAGCATTTGCGGATTTGCCGATTACTTTGCCAGCGAAGCCCGAACCGGATACCATTCATGCTTATCACCTGTACACCATTCTGGTAGATGAAGCCAAAACAGGAATCAGCCGCGACGAGTTTCTCAACGCTATGAATGCTGAAAATATCGGTGTCGGCGTACATTACATGAGTATGCCAGAACATCCTATCTATCAAGAAATGTTTGGATGGCAGCCGGAAGACTATCCCAATGCTAGCTACATCGGACTGCATACAATTAGCTTGCCGATTTCGGCAAAATTAACAGATGCAGATGTGGAAGATGTAATTGCTGCTGTTAAAAAATGTTTGGCGATCGGCAAAACTAAAAATCGAGCTTTGGCAACAGCAGGCTAAAGTCCTGAAATAGCTTGTCATTAAAACATCCTAGCTGTTTTTTAAGAAAAGCAGCTAGGATGTTTTTTTCGATATTTTTTCTCCACAACGCCCTTTACCAAGAAATTGGGTCTAAAGCCCCGTCATAAGCTTGACGGCTTTAATTAATTATCAACTTTTGTTAATTGTTTT
>NZ_JAUBOR010000051.1:0-34225 GCF_036700305.1 Microcoleus sp. Z1_A1 | reverse complement strand
AGCATCATTTCGGTGCTGCCCCTGCTGACTCGCTCAAAGGCTGCTAATAAGGTTTCTACTTCTGTTTCTCTGCCGTAAAGTTTTTCGGGGATGAGGAAATGGTCTGTAATATCCTGCGTTCCCAATGCAAACGTCTCAATGTTACCCGTGTTTTGTAATTGAGCCAGACAAATTTCTAAATCGTGTTTAAGTCCTAATGCACTCTGATAGCGATCTTCGGCATTCTTTGCCATCAGTTTACTAACAATTTGGGATAAAATTAGGGGAACTTCTGGGTTGATTTCATGTACCGGAATTGGCTGTTTTGCTAGATGACAATGCACTAATTCTATTGGGTCGTCTGACTCGAAGGGTAACTGTGTTGTCAACAATTCATAGAAGGTAACACCCAGGGAATAAAAGTCACTCCGATAGTCAATTGCTCGATTCATTCTTCCTGTCTTTTCTGGGGAAAGATAAGCTAAGGTTCCTTCGAGGGTGTTGGGGTTCTGGATTTCTAGGGTTTCTCTCGGCAGCAGGGAAGAAATACTGAAGTCAATTAGTTTAATTTGTTTGCTATGTGGGTTAATCAGAATATTTGCGGGTTTGATATCTTTATGAATAACTCGGTTTTGGTAGAGAGAGTGGAGAATATTTGCTAGTTCCCTGGCTAGGTTGAGAAAATTTTCTAAAGATAGAGATGTATCGGGTTGGTTTTTATCAGTTGCTCCCGGAAGATAAGTAGACAGAGAAACTCCTCCAAAGTCCTCCATTATCAAAGCATAGGCGTTTTTGTAAGGTGCTAAATCGAGGGGTTCAACCACTCCAGGTAGACGTAGATTTTTGGCGATGGTGTACTGGTTGCGGAATTGCACCAGTTCGCTGAAGCTGGGGTATTCGTTTCGCAGCAGTTTGATGACGACGGGAGTACGATCGCTCTCCCGAATACCTCGATAGACTAGAGTGCGAGATCCTGCATAGAGTTGTTCTGTTATCCGATACCCCGGCAGATCAGTAATTGTCTCCATTGTCCAGTCCTCACTCAATAAATTGGGGGTTAGTATATCTCTAGTTTACTCAGCAAACTTGGTAAATTCTCAATGGTCTCTAATGTTGCTGGACTTGTCAGTGGGCGTTCTGTACGAACGCAGGCAGCTCGTTCGATACTGAAGCCATATTATTAATTGTTTAGAACTTGTCTGCACTGGAGCGGAAATTATCCATAAGTATGTTTATATAACTCATTTGAGATGTTGATGGCGATCGCGTCTAGCAGTCGTGAAGCTCACAGGAGGCGATCGCCCCAAACAGCTATTTTTTGAGGTAGTTCAGTTTAAGCCCAAGGGTGGAAAGGTTTTCAACTTGGTTGTTTATCCTTGATATTTTTGAGGTAAAAATACTCAATGGTAGCCCTCATGCCCTCTTCTAGCAACCTAACGAACTCGCTCATCGGAAATGCTTGAATAACCCATTCTACATCAAATATTGCCCATTCAAAAGCAAAGTATACTTCGGAACTAGACGAAAATAAAATTTTTGGATGGATTTTATCTCAACTAAAAAATGTGTGATATTGAGCCGACTTACCCTGCGTATTTACTTCCCTAGTCTACCGTATATTTGTATTACCAGCAGTGGCTAGAACAAGGATTGCTTCTTCAATAACTGATGAAAATATTACCCCTATTCTGTGACTCAGCAGAATAGGGGTAATATTTTACTCTTCTTCATCAAGTAAAATAAGGGATGAGAATAAAAATCCATTAACGCTATTAATCGAGCAAAGCAAAGTGATTCAGCCCGTGAGCATTTTCTAGCCCCTTTATCTCTGCAATAGCTGGTAGTGTCTTACGTTTAATATCAAAAATTACACTAGCATGAATGTGTGTAAAAGCTTTGAAGCTTCTGACTTCTGAAAACAGATTTCTGTAATAAGCTGTTCGGCATTTAAAAGACGATAGTAGGGTGCGTCATTACAGAAGTGTTTTCCGCATAAGCGCGTAAGTGTTCACTCCTGATGCACCCTACAAGCCTCGTTACTGGTTTAAATGCTCCACAGGTTAGTGACAATACTCATCCATCAATTTCAAGGTTGAATCAGCTTGGCGAGGCTTAACCATAGACTCAGCTAAGGTTTGAGAGATTTTGTTCTATTATACTCTGCGCCGCGAAATTGAAAGAAGAGGGCAGGGCTGTTTCATTCTCTTGTAGGAGCAGCAAAGAGTGGCTGCCCCCATGTCGCCAAGGCTTGTGAATCATCGTCTGTGGGGGGTAGGAATTCTTGGCACTACAAGAGTCAAAATCGCGATTTTCGTGAAAATGAAACCGCCCTGCCTGCGTGCCCGATACCGCAGCCGATCGAAACAAAACGCTAAAATAGTAGCTCATACAATTTTGGAGTTAATATTTGACACTTGCACCCGCGCGCGAAAACGTCCTAGCTTGGCTCTGTGAGCGCGTTCCTGCTGCCCGAATCAAACATATCCTCGGAGTCGAACAGGTAGCAGGTGACTTGGCTCGCCATTACGGCCTCGACGAAGCAAAAGCCCGATCGGCGGGTTTGTTGCACGATTTGGCAAAATACTTCAAACCTCAACTGCTGCTGCAAATGGCCCAGAAGGAAGGTTTAGAGTTAGACTCAGTGTTGGAAGCACACCCGCATTTGCTGCACGCAGACGCCAGCGCGATCGTCGCCAGAGACGAATTCGGGGTGGTCGATCGAGAAATTTTGGACGCAATCGCCAATCACACCCTCGGCAGACCAAACATGAGCCAGCTCAGTTGTACCGTATTCATAGCAGATACCATAGAGCCGAGCCGCGGCAACACAGCCCAACTAGAAGCACTGCGCGAGGCAAGCTGGCAAAATCTTTATGCAGCCGTGTGGCAAACTAGCGATTATTCTCTTAAATATTTGCTAGAAACTCGCTGCTACATCCACCCCCGCACCGTACTTACGCGGAATTGGGCGCTGCAAATGGCCCGCGAACCGCCGGAAACAGGAAATTCGACCCAGAAGTCGATCGAACAAATCACAAGTTGAAAGTAAAATTCACCAGAAATTCTGTCCTTACTTTTGGCTTCAACCTAACTCCTATTTCCCGTCTCAAACTGCCAACAATCCAAAGCCAATAGCGCACCCATTCTTTCTTACCGTATCAATTAGGAACTTAAACACTTAATGTCAGATATCACCCAACTCGAATACTCCAGGGCCCAGTCTACAGCAACGGACGGCACCTCCCCAGACGAAGCCCGCGGCCTGATCGTGACCGTTGCCCAAGCAGCCGAAGACCGCAAAGCAGTAGATATTGTATTGCTCCGAGTGTCAGAAGTATCCTTTTTGGCAGACTACTTTGCGATCGTCACCGGATTTTCCAACGTGCAGGTACGAGCCATCTGCCAAGCAATAGCAGACCAAGTGGAAGAAGAGTGGCAACGCTTGCCGCTGCGTACACAAGGACTATCAGACGCCAGTTGGGTAGTCATGGACTACGGCGACGCCATCGTTCACATCTTGAAGCCTCAAGAGCGGGAGTTCTACAATTTAGAAGCGTTCTGGGGACACGCCGAACGCATTGACTTTTCCCCCGCGCCGTGAGGATGGCTAATGTGAAAAACGTTTCTGCTTCTATTTGTCCCGTTCCGCAAGAACAGCGACCGATCAATGAATACCAAGAACTTAAAGAATCCTGGTTTTTTAGCTGGGTAACACTCAATTGGCCCGGATACCTGGCAAAACTAGCTTGGGTGTGGGCTTGGAGTTGCTTGGTATCGGTGCCGATAGCTGCTTCTAGCTTTGCTCCAAGCAAGTATCCAGCTCAGTTTGTCCTGTGCGGTGCCGCAGGTGCCGGTTTTATTCTAGGATTAGCTTTGCTGCGACTCTACTTGGGTTGGTTCTACGTGCGATCGCGCCTTTCAAATCCCACGGTCGTCTACGAAGAGTCTGGTTGGTACGATTGTCAATCTTGGCCTAAAACTCCCGAAGTTTTGCTTCAAGATCAGTTGATTGTTAACTACCAACTAGAACCAATTCTCAGGCGTCTGCGGCAGACATTTTATGGTTTGACAGTATTGCTGGTTGCCGGGGGACTAACTTGGAGTTGTTTGTAATCGGTTCGGTTCGGGAGTTTTGAGTTTTGAGATTGCCGCGCACAGCCAACGCCGGCACACTCCCGTGCATGAGTGAGAAACGATCGCCGAAAGATTAACTTTATAACTCTTAACTGGCAGCTCGCAACTCATAACTTCCACCGGCCCCAATCTAAAATCTAAAATCTAAAATCTAAAATTGATATGACAAGGGGAAAACGAACCCAAGCTCCCGAACTGGAAGTCACACTGCTGCGCGAAGGTATTGTGGAATCGAGGCACCGCGCCCAGGCCGCTGTCTGCGACAACCGCGGGCGCGTTCTGTCTGTTGCTGGTAACTCGGAAACGGCCTCATTTGTCCGTTCTTCACTCAAGCCTTTTCAAGCTTTGGCGGTGACGGGGACTGGCACTTTAGAACGCTACGAATTGACCGATCGAGATTTAGCGATTATTTGCAGTTCCCATCAAGGTACGATCGAGCAATCGCGCCAGGTATTTAACGTCCTGTGGCGCTGCGACATTGACCCCTCTAAACTTCAATGCCCCATTCCCGAAGGCAAAAAGAGCGCCCTGCAATACAACTGCTCCGGCAAACACGCCGGAATGCTGGCTGTCTGTCAGCAACTGCACTGGCCTCTGGACACTTATTTACGCCGCAAACATCCTGTCCAGCAGCTTATTTTGGGCAAAGTGGCTGACTTGCTGGCAATGCCTGCCGAAGAGTTTATCAGCGCTCGCGACGACTGCGGCGCTCCTACCTATCTGTTGCAGTTGGGGCAAATGGCGTCTTTGTACGCTCAGTTAGCCTCCGGCCACAATGTGGATATGGAGCGGATTGTCCGCGCTATGACTCATCACCCGATGATGGTTGCCGGTGAGGGCAAATTTGACACGGAACTGATGCGCTTGACTCAAGGGGAATTGGTGAGCAAGTCCGGCGCCGAAGGGGTGCAGTGCATTGGCCGCGTGGGCGAAGGCATGGGCTTGGCAATTAAGGTGACGGATGGAGGAAAGCGTGCTCAATTTGCTGTGGCGATTCACTTGCTCAAGCAGTTGGGGTGGATTACTCCGACGATCGCCGAAACTCTGGCGGAGACTTACCTGACTCTCAGTGAGTTCAAGCGCTTGGAGGTAATCGGGGAAGTTTCGATGCTTTAGGGCGATCGAGACTCGATCGCCGATTTCAGCAACCCCTCCCACAATCTAAAAAGTTTTTTTGATGGAGGGGTTGCAATTTTCAGAAAGATATGTTTATATTAGTAAAGAGACAAAAAGCGACGCGGGATAGAGCAGCCTGGTAGCTCGTCGGGCTCATAACCCGAAGGTCAGTGGTTCAAATCCACTTCCCGCCACCAAATTCAAGCGAACCCTGTAATCTTTAAGGTTTCAGGGTTTTGTTTTTGGAAACCACGAAAGAGAGACAAAGCGACGCGGGATAGAGCAGCCTGGTAGCTCGTCGGGCTCATAACCCGAAGGTCAGTGGTTCAAATCCACTTCCCGCCACCAACTTAAATAAGACAAGCCCCGGCATCCTAAAAGTTGCTGGGGTTTGTTTTATGCCGTCTGTTTGATGCCGTCTGCGATCGCCTCTTCGACAGATTGATATCCTTTCCGGTTGCACGATCGACATGAATAGAGGACACGGTACTGCAGCGTCCCTAACCGGATTAACCTCTTCTGTCACTTTCGGTAGAGATTATTATCCTACTCCTATTCTAAGGGATGAGAATTAAATAAAATCCACTTTCTATGACTGTTGTGGGATGGGCGTCCCGCCCGTCCTTTCTGGGCGGGCGGGACGCCCATCCCACAAGAAAAAAGGGAAATTATTTAATTGACGATCCTAATTAAAGTAGGGTGCGTCGCCGCCTGAATTCTGATTATTTACCACTATCAATGAGCGACGCACCATACCGCTATACTCTCGCCCGAAGTCACAAAAGAGAGTTAATTGTAGGGACACGGCACTGCCGTCTCGAAAGCTGTGCGTAATATTAATTCCGATGCTGCCAGATTTGATATGAAAGCAGTTGATTTTAGGCCGCAACAAAAAAGAGGACACAGCACTGCTGTGTCCATACTTTATATTTGTATTTTTCTAATTTGGACAAAATAAGACCCACCCTCAACCTAAACACTCAACCCTATACTTTTCGACGATCGTTGGTGCAAGCTTTATTTGTCAAAAATCTGCAATCCGATATCCATATTTTTTAAATCAGGATTTTAATTTGCTAAGTCGGCTGAGCTTCCAACCAATCAAAAATCAGGTTTAACTGTTCCAGTGTTACTAACCCGTACTGCCACAGCACCATCGGCAGTTCGCTGGCATCTTGTTCGCCGTGTCGGAGAGCAACGGCGATCGCCGAATTCGATATCGCCAACTCTCCCCGCAAATAATCGATCAGTTGAGCCTTTCTCATCACCTTCACCGCCAGTTTTATGCGATTTTGTAAAGATATGTAGCTAATCAGTCTGTATCGGAAGTTTAATTGGTCTAATTTTAGGTTCACAATAGAGAACCAGGTGTGATGGAAACAGCACAAAACTGGTGATAAAACTCAGATAAAAAAGCGATCGCAGTCACAAGAACTGCGAGAATCAAAAATTGGGTTCCGCGATCGCTCGCTTCCCATGAATTCATTTAAAATTGCTAAAGTCCTAGCTGAAGCTGAACTCCCGCTTCTGTACCGCTGTCGGTTTGTTTGGGAGGTAAAGGATTTCCTTGACGCTGGGCGTCCGAAGGAGTAGTAATAAATTCCAATGGGCCCTCGATTTTGAGGCGAAATGTGTCGCCCAAGCTGCTTTCCCTTCTAGCAGAATTAGCCGCCGTTTCTGGTTCACCAATCAAGTTGTGGTAGTCCGAGTCTAAGGTTCTGTCCTCCACAGTCCTCAACGAGTCCCCCGATAAAGTCGTTTCCGAATATTGGGGCGTTGGTTGCAGTCTTTGTTGGGCGAGAACCGCCGGGGTCAAACCGATAAAAATTGAGCTCAGTCCGAGAGCAGTGCCAAGAGTAGCAATAACTGCGTTCATCATCCATGCCTCCGCTAGTTGCATCCTACTATCCTTATTTTACCCAGTCGCAATTAAGTTGTACTCTATCAAAAGTAGCTGCTTGTGGAGATATCAATTAAATTTACTGTCAAAACTTATAACTTTCGATCGCGCTATCGGTCAAATATAACTGACGCAGCAACCGGGTTGAAACGCCAAAATACGTCATTTCAGACATGAGTCAACCAAAAACTCTATTGGTTTGATTAGCGCGCCTCATGAGTGGAAAAATAGTTAGTGCTGGACGCACGGGCGGCTATCCATCGGTTGTTTTTCACGAAAATAGTTCGTTGCAGACCGCCAAAACGCTAAAAAAACCTGGTTTGAGATACCAGTTCCCAAAAAAATGCAACGGCAGACAAATTCCAAGCCCTTACAGAATCAGTCTTTCCTACTTCTTTAATTCTTTAATCTCAAATCTATAATAGGATGAGCGTGTAGAGTGAGTCCAGGATTGATACTGCATTCATCTCGATCGCCAATGTTCCCCAAGCGGACGATCGCGCTAAGATGGCGGTGGCAGTCGTTAAAAATTCAGTTGCCAGCGGCAGATTCCGAACTCTTAACAGCACTTTGCCTACTAAAACCATCTCAACTTCAAAACCTGCGCTCATCAAGTTGTACTTGACCAATAATTTCTTAATGGTACCCGCCACGTGATTTATCCGTGGAATCAATCCAACATCCAAAATCCTTGCATCCTCAAGCCCCCGGATTTATCCGTGGTGTCAATCTAAAATCTAAAATCTAAAATCTAAAATCGAATGACCAATAATTTCAAAGGTGGTACCCGCCACGTGATTTATCCGTGGAATCAATCCAAAATCCAAAATCCTTGCATCCTCAAGCCCCCGGATTTATCCGTGGTGTCAATTCTTTAATCTCAAATCTAAAATCTAAAATCGAATGACCGGAATGTTGTGGGTTCATAATAGTTCTGCTTTACCATGCCAATCAAATATCTGACAGACCCGATTTTAAAAATGTCGCGCAAAGTGCCAATTCGCATCGTCCTTGTTGTACCTTTTGCACTCCAGACTTTCGCTGCTGTAGGGTTGACGGGGTGGCTGTCGTTGCGGAACGGGCGCATAGCCGTCAACGATGTTGCCGCCCAACTGCGGACAGAAGTCACATCGCGTATCCAGCAACATATTAACAGTTATATTGAAACGCCACACCAAATCAATCAGCTCAATCTCGATGCCATCCGTCTTGGCATTGTGAACGTGCAGGATAGTGATAGTTTGCAACGCTACTTCTACAAACAAATCAAAATTTTTGATAAAATTAGCTACATTCAATTTGCATCCGAAGAAAAAGATTTTATTGGAGTGGAACGCCTCGACGACGGCAAGTTGCAAGTTCAGATTTCTAATCAATCTACTGGCTATAATTTGCATAGCTACGGGCTGTCAGAGTTGGAGGAACCAACCAAACTATTAAAAACTACTCTCAACTACGACCCCCGCCTCCGACCTTGGTACATAGCTCCGGTGCGCGCAGGCAAACCGACTTGGAGTAAAATCTATAATTATTTTGACGCTCCCAAACTAGCGATTACGGCGGCTGTACCAGTTTATGGCGATGATGGTAAACTGATTGGCATCCTGGGTTCTGACTTGGCACTTTCCAAGCTCAATCAATTCTTAGAAAGTCTAAAAATTGGCAAATCAGGACAGACTTTTATTGTAGAAAGGTCTGGGCAATTGGTGGCAAATTCTACTCTGGAACCGCCATTTATTGTTAGCAATGGTGTTGCGAAACGGATTGTGGCAACGAGCAGCAAGAATGTTCTCATTCGATCGACCGCCCGCTATTTGACTGAACGCTTCGGGGATTTGCACAAAATTGACAGATCTCGCCAGTTAGATTTTACGATCGACGGTCAACGGCAATTTCTACAGGTGACGCCGCTTTTAGACAGCAGGGGCCTCGACTGGTTGATTGTGGTGACGGTTCCTGAAGCCGATTTTATGGAAAGGATTAATGCCAACACTCGGTATACTGTGGTGATGTGTCTGGGTGCTTTGGTGCTGGCAACGGTGATTGGCGCTCTGACTTCTAGGTGGATTGTTGTACCGATTCGGCGTCTGAGCAAGGCTGCGGAGGGTTTGTCCCGGGGAGAATGGGACGGGATGGCGGTAGATTCCCGCTTGATGGCGTCTGTAGAGCGAGAGGATGAGGTGGGTGTCCTGGCTCGCTCTTTTAATATGATGGCCGCTCAATTGGAAGAGTCGTTTACTACTCTCGAAGATCGGGTGGAATCTGCGATCGCCGACAAAAATCAATTAATTATTTCTCTGAAAAAATCCCAGCAAAAACTGGCTCTCCATCTTCACCAAACTCCTTTGGGTGCGATTGAATGGAATCTAAACTTTGAAGTAGCGGAATGGAATTTGTCAGCGGAAAGAATTTTTGGATACAACCGTTTGGAAGCAATGGGACGCCACGGAGTCGATCTCATAGTTCCTGAAAATGCTAAGGAGTATGTCCGGCAACTATCTATAACTTTGCTCACTAATCAAGGAGGAATTAGTAGTATTAACGAGAACATCAGAAAAGACGGAAAAATTATTCTGTGCGAGTGGTACAATACGACCTTGGTTGATGCTGATGGCAGCATTATCGGGGTGGCATCGCTGATTCAGGATGTGACTGAATTTCACAGTGCTGTGGGGCAGTTGCGGGCCAGCGAGGAGCGGTTTCGCCAGTTGGCAGAAAATATTCATGAGGTATTTTGGATTAGAGAACCCAATCAAAAGCAGCTAGTTTATGTGAGCCCTGCTTGCGAGAAAATATGGAATTTGAGCTGTCAGAGTTTGCAGTCAGAACCGGAGGCTTTTTGGGATGCTATTCACCGGGAGGATCTCGATCGCGTCAAGGCTGCTTTTGCGAAACAGGGGCGGGGCGATTATGATGAGGAGTATCGGGTAGTGCGCTCGGACGGTTCAGTTTGCTGGGTGCGCGATCGGGCTTTTCCAGTCCGCAGCCAAACCGGAGAAATTTACCGCATCGTCGGTATTGCTGAAGATATTACCCAGCGCAAATTAGCAGAAGAATTCCAAAAAGTCGCTCAAACCGCTCAAGCAGCAAACCAAGCCAAAAGCGCCTTTTTAGCTAATATGAGCCACGAATTGCGAACTCCCCTCAACGCGATTATTGGTTACAGCGATATGCTCACAGAAGACGCGGAGGATTTAGGCTGCGAAGATTTTATCCCCGACTTGCAAAAAATTCAAACTGCCGGTAAACACCTGCTATCTTTAATTAGCGACATTCTAGATATTTCTAAGATTGAAGCGGGGCGGATGGAACTTTACTTAGAAACTTTCAACCCGGTTAATTTAATTGACGAGGTAGTTTCTACTGTCAAACCCTTGGTAGATAAAAATTCAAATAAGTTTGAAGTTGATGTTGCTGACGACTTGGGAATGATGTATGCTGACATTACCAAAACTCGTCAAATATTGCTCAACCTGCTGAGCAATGCAGCCAAATTTACGGAACATGGCACTATTACCCTCTGTATTGAAAGAGTTAAACATGACAGCTTAACCACTCAAGAAATAGCAGAACCTTCCGACTCAATAATTTTTCGCGTAGCTGATACGGGCATTGGGATTCCCCCCGAACAATTGCAGCATTTATTTCAAGCATTTATGCAGGGCGACGCATCAACTACCCGCAAGTATGGCGGCACGGGTTTGGGATTGACGATTAGCCGTCACTTTTGCGTGATGATGGGTGGCGATATGCAGGTTGAAAGCGAGTTAGGTTGCGGTTCGGTTTTTACTGTGTGCTTGCCGGCCCGCGTTGAATTATTGGTCAGCAGTTAGTCTTGCTTTCCGGGAGGCAATTGTTACACAAGAAACCAGGTTTATTGACAAAAAACCTACGCTTTTAGATAATTTATGAGCAATAAACCAAGGTGATGATAGGATGCAGCCTCAGTCTTATTCTAGCTAATTCGCCGTTTCTGCCGCCCCAAAAGTTGAGCTGTTAATACCCCGCCGACGAAGCCAAAGAAATGCCCTTGCCAGGAAATTCCCGGCTGCGAGGGCAAAACTCCCCAAATTAAACTGCCGTAGAAGAAACCGACAATTAAAGATACCAAAATAGATGTAAAGCTGCGTTCAAAATAGCCCCGCAGCAGCAAGAAGCCGAAGTAACCAAAGATTAATCCGCTGGCACCAATGTGAACGGAATAGGGCGCGCCAGTCAGCCAAACTCCGAATCCGCTGACTAGCACAGTGACCGCACTCACGATAAAAAAGTCGCTAATTTCTCGCAGCATGATCAACCAACCCAATGTCACTAAAGGGAGGGTATTGGTGGCTAAGTGAGCAAAACTGCCGTGCAGAAAAGGCATCAACAGGATGCCTTGAAGTCCGTCGAGGTTGCGGGGGCGGACTCCGTAGGCATTCAGCCTGCCTCCGAATAGGAATACATCGACAATTTCGATAATCCAGAGGAGGGAGACGAAGCCACCGAGAATGGCGGCGTGGCTTTGCAATTCGCGGGTGATAGCTTTGGTTTCTGGGTTACTCATGGGTGGTGAGGACGGTGATACCGATTATTTCTCATTGTAGAAGTTTCTGAGCGATCGCGAGCAAAGATTGTTGGGTCGATGTTTCAGGGTTTTTTGCAGCAGAGCTTATTTAGAAATATTATAAGTTTTATTAAAAATTCCGCATTTTCACGTATAGGATAATTCACCTGGATGCGTCACAATTGTAATTGAACAACAAAAGGAGACTCAACCGAAGGTTGAAGCTAAAAGGTAGAAGACAGAATTTTTACCCTCTCAATCAATTGTTGGGCTTGAAATGAGGACACTTTTTAGAGCGCACACCGTCTTTAAAAAAATCAGGAACTACTTTTCTCGCCCTAAGTCATTAATTTAAGAAGTTCAATCCGGTAAAGCAAAACGAGATGCTGTAGATACTGATTGTAGATAATATCGCACAAGCTCTACAGAGAGTTCTTGGCACCTCGTTATAAAAGAGGAAGAGAGCAAAATGAACGTATTTGATCATACAGTCTCCTACCGAACTCTGCCACATTGGGTAGGATTTGGCAAACAAGAAACCGCCGTTAATGTCGCTACAAATTCTCAGCCTTACGGTCAAAAGCCACACTTTGACCCCTTGCATCCGCTAAAACAATGGCTTGATAACACTGCAATTAAAAGTCAAAAGTTGGCACGGTTGCTGTGTAAGTTGATTCCTAGCCAGTGTCCGTTTGAGCGAGAAGTCAAAATTGGCGATCGCACTTTATTATCCATTCCGCCGCTGTGCAAGTTAAATCCGCTTTACGAGCAAGTGGTTGGGCTGCGCTTTCGAGCTTTGTGTTATTTGGCTGACGAATGTGGCGAAGATGTGACTCCTTATTGTTAATGCTGCAAAAACTTAAATTTCTCACTGTCATTTCACCCTCCCTTCTCCTTGTTGGGGAGGGTTTTTTTATTTTGAGATTATTCGGTGGTTGAAACCTGTTATATCAATTCCGGTTGCACCGGAATTATTGTTGACTGTTGACTGTTGACTGTTGACTGTTGACTGTGAGTCGAAAAACTGAATGGTTGAGTGTTAACTGTTGACTCGATTTTATTATTCCGATGCAACCGGAAACGATATTAACCTCAAACTCAAATGTGGCAAAGGGCCGATCATTCGATTTTAGATTTTAGATTTTAGATTTTAGATTTTAGATTTTGGATTGACTTGCGCGAGATAAATTCGGGGGCTTGAGGATTTTAGATTTTAGATTTTGGATTGATTCCACGGAGAAATCACGTGGCGGGTACCATCAAGAAATTCTTGGTCATTTGAATTCGAGGTTAAATTAGACAAACTTTCGTCTGCCTCAGCAGAAAAGCCAGATATTCTGTTAGATCCCCGGCTTTTTGAAAAAGTCGGGGATCTAAAGCCTGATCGCATTTAAATACTAAAGGGAGCGAATCACTCGTTGTTGGAGAATGCGTTTGCCTTTGTTATAAATACTAAGGCTAGCTCCTGTAACAATGTAATCGTAGGCACCATTTGTGGCCACGTAACCAGTCCCCTCTTCAGTTCGAGCACGCAGGGCAATTGTGCTGCCGTTACTCTTTTTAACGCCGTAGTAATATACTTGATTGGCGTGGTTGTAGCACAGATAAATCCGAAAGTTGCTGGTCTCGAAATAGTTTTCCACTTTCTGTCTTTTGCGAGCACAAAAATCTCTAACCTGTTTTTGGGGAGTGGATACATTAGCTATTTGTATGGTTTCAATCGGAGACTGAGTGCGAGACGCTGTTGGTGCAGTGCTTGTGTTCGATTGTCCTAAAGCCAAGGTTGCCGCTGGATTGCTGGCAAATAGCATTAAACCGAGTAAGCTGGTTTGTGTGAGTCTTGCTGTGAAGTTCATAAGTCATTCCTTTAAAAGATGTTGATGCGTCTAATCTAGGTAAGTGGGATTGATTAGGGCGATCGAACAGTACAGTTTTCGCCATTGGCCTCAAGGAGGAAATCCTGGGATGCAATTTCCGTTTGCCCTGCGATGGGACACTATTCTCAATAAGCTTTTAGGGGCAGGCTAGAAGCCCGCCCCACAATAGGATTGAATGTATAGTCGAAAGTTCGTTACTGAGAATGATATTTTTTTGTGAGTTTCTCTGCAACTGACTAGCCGCCGGACAATTAAATAACTGGCACTTTCGATTGCTGAGAGGACTTATGCACTAATAGGCGATCGCGAGGACAAAGCACAGAATGATTTTAAAGATTGGGTGCAAAGTGCGGGCGCTGATGCTAGTTTTCATCAATTTTGATAAGTGCGATCGCGCGACACGCCCCCGTAACCCACGAGGGAAGTCTTTACGTGTCGCTTTTGGGCTTTTCCGGTTCAGAAGGTAAATCTCCCTTTTTTTTCGCTTCCAAAACCGCCGTTTCAACGATAAAAGCGATCAAACTAGCTGTGGGTCTACCTTGCCGGTCGGCCCACAGTTCTAAGGATTCATAGATGTAGTCGGGGAGTGTGATGTGAACGCGCTTGCTCACTGTCAATATTTACTGTTTGTGAACGCTCCCAATCATACAAGTTTACGCCGATCGCGGTGTTATAACGCTATTTTAGTAATTTTCTGCTACCAATGAGGGCCTTTTGTGCAATAATTTGTACAGCACACCACAGGTGCAAAGTCAAAAGCCAGTCCCCCGCCGTGGAAAGCAAGGACTGGCTATGGCTCCAATTAACAAGGAGATACACCTATTATGCCGTATGAGAAACGTCTCAGACCGTGGATCGTGGTTCGTTTGCTTCCAAATCTACAAAGGGTCGTTGTCGGTCGGTTTCGCAGTTGGTCTGATGCAGAGGGTCATTTGCGAGTTCTCAAACAACTGCTTCCTGCTGCTCAATTGACCCTAGTTTTCGATCCGATCGATTAATTTTGGTGGCGAGTAATTGAAGTGCGATCGCCCTTGGTTTGAGAAGGGCGATCGTAGATGTTGGAATCTTATCAAAAACAGGCTTTCCGGCCTGTTCCCCAAAGAATGGTTTTTGTTGTGGGGTGTAGGGGTTGGGCAGGAGAGCCCGCCCGTACTTTCGGGCAATGTTAAACTAGACGCAAAATATCAATTGAGTTGGGGAAAAAACCGTGACAGCTATTCTACAAGCAACAGAACAGCCAACAGCACAGCGCTACTTCACTCCCGAAGAATATCTAGCCCTGGAAGAAGCAGCAGAGTATAAAAGTGAATATCGCGACGGAGTAATTATTCCTATGACAGGTGGAACTACGAATCACAATCAAATCGCTGGAAATATTTATATCGCATTAAGTCTTGGCCTCAAAAAACATGACTATAGAGTGTTTTTCGGCGACGTGCGTCTGTGGCTGCCGAAAAAGCGAACTTATACTTATCCCGACGTGATGGTAATTCCGGGTAAACCTGAGTATTTCAATAATCGCCAGGATACGGTGATGAATCCTCAAGTGATTGTGGAAGTTTTATCGAAATCTACGAAAGCTTACGATCGCAGCGATAAGTTTCAGTTTTATCAAACGCTGCCGACCTTTCAAGAGTATATTCTAATTGACCCATCGCGAATTTATGTAGAGCAGTATTGCAAGTTGGCAAACAAGCGATGGTCGTACAGTCAGTACGATGAAGAGGATGCGGCGCTAGTTTTGAATTTCTTTCAAGTTGAAGTAGCGCTGGCTGATGTCTATGAGAAGGTGGATTTTGAGGCGGAAAATGAGCCAGAAGATAGCCCGGAAGAATAATGCCGATCGCACTTGGTTTGAAAACGCAAGCGTTGATGATGAAAACTAGAAAGTATTCATTGACGGAATTCTTCTAATGTGATATGTTCAAGTTTATATTTATTACATTCATCAACTTAATATGACTAAGCCATTTCAAAGAATAATGCAAGCCGAGGATTTGCTAGAAAAAGCTAAGCGTCGCGAACAACAGTTGAGAATTAAATCTAGGCAGCGGTCGTTACACGGAAAGTCTATTAGAACTCCTGCTATTAACACTATACTGAAAAAATCAGGAAACAAATGGGGATTTGGAAGTGAAAAAGCTTTGGAAGATTTTGTATATGATAACTTGGATTGTTTGTTTGGACTAACACCTTTGAACCGTCAACATACAGTTAACGGAGAAGTTTGCGATATTTTGGCAATAGATGAAAATAAACAGTTAGTAGTGCAAGAGCTAAAAAATGAGGCAGATAGAAGTCTTATTCAGCAATTAACTCGTTATTATAGTAATTTGATTCAGTTTCAACCATACGATCGGGAAATAGATTATATCAAACCTATTAGGTTGATCGCGATTGCACCTAGTTTTCACAAACAAAACTTAATAGATATAAAGTACAGCCAACTATCTTTTGAGTTATTGAAATTTGAGGTAATTCAAGAGGAAAATAAACTTTTTATAAATTTTAATAATATAGATACAGGTAAAGTTTTTAGTGCAGAGTTTCAACACAGTAAAGAAGATGTTTGGGATATAGCAGCAAATTTACCGGAACCACCCAAAGCATTGTCTAATATTATGGCAGAATGCACTTCTGAACATCAGGAAAAAGTTCTTAAAATTAGAGAACAGATTCTTTGTTTCCATGAGAAAATTCAGGAAATCACTGCTAGTGGTGTTGTTAAGTATGGTCGCGGTCAAAGTAAAATTTGTGCTGAAATTCGTCATAGCAGTTCATCAAAAATGAATCTGGCTAATTCATCAAATTATCCGGGAATTTACTTGTATCTACCCATCCCTGATAAACAATCAGTAAGTTACAGGCCACCTCTGGGCAGAATGCAAATCCTGGCTGATGAATTGCAGAATGTGATCTTCGTAGGCTATATCCCTCAAGGTAAAAGAGGGGTGTCGAGTGTTTATAAGTTTCACGATTTTGAAAAGTTTATAAACCCGGCAAAGGTAACAAACCAATCTACACAATTAGAAATTTTGATAGACTTAGCTTTAGAAAACTGGTTGCAAAGATTTTAAGTTTACTAAGATTAGTCAGATACCGTAGGGTGCGTCGCTATTGAAAATCTCCGAACTAAATCGAAAATCTCATAGCGACGCACCCTACAATTAACTATGCGCCGACAGATTCCTTCGCTGCGTACAGCACCTCAACGGTAATCTTATCAATTCCCCGATCGCGCGCAAACTTCTCAGTATTCCGCTTCACCTTACCCCGCACAAAACCAGGGATTTTATTCAACTCAGCTTGTCCATCCTTCGTCCAACCCATATCAGAGTCAGCCGAAATTCCCTTGGTAATCACTTCCTTGGTATCGTGACCGCCGAAGATTTCGAGCAAGTGGTCTTCCATTCCCAAAGTAAAGGAATTGTAGACCAAATCTACGCACTGATTCGTGCCTTCATAACCCAAAAATGGCTTGTAGCCGATCGGGAAATTTTGGACGTGAATCGGTGCAGCAATTACGCCGCAGGGAATATCCAACCGCTTACCTACGTGGCGTTCCATTTGGGTGCCGAAAATTGCCGAAGGTTCCGCTTTGGCGATCGCATCCCCGATCGCCCCGTGATCGTCCGTCACCAGCACTTCATCGCAATACTCGCTTACCTGTTCCCGGAACCAATCAGCATCGTGTTTGCAGTAGGTTCCTGCCCACACAACGTGGATTCCCATCTCGCGAGCCAAAATCTTCGTCATCGCGGCAGCGTGGGTATTATCGCCAAATACGACCGCTTTTTTACCGGTTAAGTTTTGGCAGTCGATCGATCGCGAAAACCAAGCAGCCTGCGACACAAACCGCGTTTGTTGGTCAATAAAATTTTCGTAATCAACATCCGCACCTTGAGCATTCAAAACTTGCTGAATCTTGCGGATACAGCGCGCAGTTTCTACCACACCCATCGGCGTAATATCGACCATCGGCGTGCCGAATTCTTTTTGCAAATACTCCCCGGCCATCATCCCCAATTCCCGATAAGGAACCAAGTTAAACCAAGCGCGCGGCAGTCTTTTTAAGTTATGAACCGAAGCACCTTCGGGAATAACTTCGTTGACTTCAATGCCCAAATCTGCCATCAAACGCTTCAACTCGGTGCAGTCGTGCTGGTTGTGGAAACCCAGGGTAGACATACCGATAATGTTGACAGATGGTTTTTCGCTTTTGGCTTCTACTAAATCGCCTTTTTTGCGGGCTTTGTTAATGTAAAATTGGACGATTTGATCCAAAGTGCGATCGGCTGCTTGCAGTTCGTTTACCCGATAATGGTTAACATCCGCCAGCAATACATCGCCTTTGGCATCCAATTGAGCTCGTTCCACGAAGTTTTCCAAGTCTTCTTGCAGAATGCTGGAGGTGCAAGTCGGGGTGAGCACGATTAAATCTGGGTGTTCTTCTCTGTCCTTGCGGGTGATGTTGTCCACCACCCGTTCCTGGGAACCCCGCGCCAGTACGTGTCTGTCAACGACGCTGGTAGTCACCGGGGTGAAATCCCGTTCCCTCTCCAGCATGGAACGCATGACGTTGAAATAGTCGTCTCCTATGGGTGCGTGCATGATTGCATGGACGTTTTTGAAGGAAGTGGCAACGCGCAGAGTGCCGATGTGGGCTGGGCCTGCGTACATCCAATAAGCCAATTTCATAGGTATTTTTCCTGATGCTGGTTGAGAATTGCCCGATCGGGCGATTACTGCTAAATTTTAAGGTTGTTTCTGATTTTCTCACCGGATGAATCCTTGAGAAATACTAAGTTTCTGAGGATTTACACATTTGGGAAATGCTCAAACGCTTTGCCTGCTTGGCATTTGACTCGCAATTCAAACAACTTTACCTGGGTTTTATGGCAATAATTCTTAATCTTTCCTAAAATTTTCTTAAGAGTTAGGCAAATTTGATTAATGTAGGGTTCGCTGCCGCGCACCAGACAAGGTGCAATAATTCTGCATTTTTTGTCAAATTTACTCTGCTCAAACGGTCAATCGATTTTAGATTTTAGATTTTAGATTTTAGATTTTAGAATTGAAGCATTGACTTGCGCGAGATAAATACGTTCGGCAAGTTTCATCGGATACAGGTTTTTTATTTCTGGGTCCTCAGTCTGCTTTCGGAATGAATCCGGGGACTTGTATTCTGGATGCTTGATTGTCAGTTAGTATTGTTAATCGATGGTCAAAATAGATAGAACTGAAGGAAATTTCAGATTCCGAAGCAACACTTACTTCCCTCAGCGCCTCGGTAGCGAATTATAGTTAAGATTTGCACCGGCCGGTTTTTTTGAAGCACCGCAAATTCCTACCCGATCGCCGGAAAAAATAAATCTTTCAGCACTTGCGTATTTTCACGAGATGTGGTGAAGCTCCACGAAAGTCAAGCGATTGCTTGGAATCTGAGATGATTTAGTTGTCAATATGGCGATCGAGCATTAAAGTAAATCGTTGCACAAATCCTGTATTTGTGATTTTGTTTACCTAACTGCTGAGGTGACGAAAGCCCCAGCTTGCATTTGTCAGCAGTAGCTCATTCCTGTCAAGGCCTGCTTTCCCACACATCCCAAAAGATAGCTCTTGAGCGATAATGAAGAATAACATAGGATTTACGAAAAGAAACCCGATTTACACGAAAAAATCTTGGGTTTGTCAACGACTAGCAACGAAGAAACCCGGTTTCTAGCCCGCCGCGCGTAAGTCCTGTAACATTGACCAAGCACACCTAATTTGAGAGAACCCAACTATGATGGCAATTCCCGGCGTTGCAGTTCTCGCTCTCATTTATGAAAGCAGCACTTCCCTGGTTTACCGCGGCCACAACGAGCAGAACAACCAACCTGTTATTATCAAACTTATCAAAGAAGACTATCCGACTCCCGAAGAACTGAATAGATACAAGCGCGAATATGAGATCACTGCCAACTTAAGCCTGTTGGACGGAGTTGTGAAAGTGTATAAGTTGCAACAGGTTAGAAATAGTCTGGCAATGATCTTAGAAGATTTTGGCGGGGAATCTTTAAAAATATTTATGGGTTCCCAAAAATTTACCCTTTTAGGATTTCTGACTACGGCCATCAAAGTTGCTGAAACTTTGGGAGAAATTCACGGAAAAAATGTAATTCATAAAGATATAAATCCCTCTAATATAGTTTTTAATCCTGCTACAGGACAAGTGAAACTCATAGATTTCAGCATCTCAACAGCATCCAACCTGGAAAATATTCCCAATAAAAACCCTAATTTTTTAGAAGGCACTTTAGCCTATATGTCGCCCGAACAAACCGGCAGAATGAACCGGGTAGTCGATTACCGCACCGACTTTTATTCCCTCGGCGTTACCTTCTATGAAATCCTGGCAGGACAACTCCCTTTTCCCACTACAGATCCCATGGAGTTAGTTCACTGTCACATAGCCAAACAGCCAGTACCTCTCGCTGAAATAGCCGCAGAAATTCCTAAAACTGTTTCAGATATTGTGATGAAATTGTTAGCAAAAACCGCTGAGGAGCGCTATCAAAGTGCTTGGGGACTAAAAGCTGATTTGGAATCATGCCTGTTTCAGTGGCAAACATCTGGGTTTGTTTCCGATTTTCCTCTCGGCAGGCAAGATATTTCAGACAAATTTCAAATACCTCAAAAACTTTACGGCAGACAGCGAGAAGTTGAAACTCTTTTAGCGGCCTTTGAACGGGTAGCAGCAACAAATAATCGAGGCTACCGCACCGACGATTCTCAAATTTCTGTCATCAAAAAAGAGAGCAAATCGAAAAAAGAAATTCCCTTGTCTGTTTTGGCGAGAGGACAGCATAAATCCCGGAGCGAGATGATGCTGATTGCCGGTTATTCCGGCATTGGCAAATCTGCAATGGTGAAGATTTTAGACAAACCGATTACCCGCCGACGTGGATATTTTATTTGGGGAAAGTTTGACCAGTACAAGCGGACTATTCCTTACTCTGCCGTTGTCAGCGCTTTTTCGGAGTTGGTGCGACAACTGTTAACTGAAAGCGAAGCTCAATTAGCAGTTTGGCGCGAAAAACTCCGCACTTCTTTCGGGCAAAACGGGCAAATTATTATTGATGTTATTCCCGAAGTTGAACTAATTGTCGGAGCTCAGTCTCCTGTATCTGAATTGGGGCCGACGGAATCTCTGAACCGCTTTAATTTAGTATTTCAAAATTTCATTCGCGTATTTTGCCAGCCAGAACATCCGCTGGTCATTTTTCTCGACGATTTGCAGTGGGCTGATTCGGCTACTCTCAAATTGATCGAATTGATGATGACAGATGAAGCTACGCAATATCTGTTTTTAATTGGTGCTTATCGCGATAATGAAGTTAGTCCTACTCATCCTTTAATGATGACTTTGGAGACGCTGCGAAATCAGGAAGCTATCATTAATCAGATTGCTTTGTCGCCGCTGGGGGTGGAAAACATAACTCATTTGATTGCGGAGACTTTGCACAGCGATCGAGAATCTGTCAAACCCTTAGCTGAATTGGTAATCAGCAAAACCGACGGCAATCCTTTTTTTGTCAATCAATTTCTGCAAACATTGTATCAGGAAAACCTGCTAGTTTTTCACCCGCCACAGTTTGGGAGCAAGGGCGGCTGGCATTGGGATATGACTCAAATTGAGCAGTGCGCTATCACTGACAATGTAGTAGATTTGATGGTACAAAAACTGAGAAAACTGCCAAGTTCAACGCAGCAAGTTTTGCGTTTAGTGGCTTGTTTGGGCAACGAATTTGATTTGAATACTCTTTCTTTAATTCATGAGAAAGAAGCATCGGAAACTTTTTCTCACCTGTTGCCAGCGATTAAGTCTGGACTGATTCTGCCAACTTCGGAATTGGAAAGCAAGTCATTAGATTACGTGCTGTTTCCACTATTAATTCTGAATTATAAATTTTTGCACGATCGCGTACAGCAAGCAGCTTATGCTCTGATCGACGACTCGCAAAAAAAGGCAGTTCACCTGAAAATAGGCAGGCAAATCCTAGAAAACACTCCGGCTGAATATCGCGCTGACAGAATCTTTGAATTAGTCGATCACTTGAATGTAGCTCGATCGCTAATTAAAGACGATCGAGAATTAATTGAGCTGGCAACGCTAAATTTAGACGCCGCCCGCAGAGCCAAAGACGCCACTGCTTATGTTGCTGCCTTGCAGTATTTAACCGCAGGCATGGACGGTTTGAGCGCCGATATTTGGGATGCCCACTACGATTTAGCCTTTGCCTTGCACATGGAGCGAGCAAATGTTGAGTATTTAAACGGTTATTTCGAGAATTCTGAAGAATTTATTAATATAACTCTGGAAAAAGCGCGATCGGCCTTAGAAAAGGTAGAAATTTACAACCTGCTGATCGTGCAGTACACCCTGCGGGCGAAGTACGAAGAAGCCGTTAAAGCCGGAATCCAAGCTTTGGACTTGCTAGGCATTGACTTGCCGCTAGACGGACTACAAAAAGTCATATCCGAAGAATTTGCAGCCGCCACAAATATTTTAGCAGGTAGAGAAATAGCTTCCCTGATTGACGCCCCCGAAATGACTGTACCCGACAAAAAAGTTGCAGTCAAATTAATTACCAACTTGCTGACATCGGCGTACCTCAAAAATCCCGACTTGTGGAAAGTCAGCGTTTTAAAAGGAGTCAATCTTTCTCTACAATACGGTTTAGTACCCGAAGCCTCTCTTTGCTATGCTGGCTACGGTATGTTCTTAAACGCAGTTTCGGGAGATTACAAAGCTGCGTATCAATTCGGCTTGCTCTCGCTAAATCTCAGCGAAAAATCGGGCAATATCGGCTTAAAATGCAGAGCCTGTTCATCCTTGGTCAGTATTTTTTATTACTGGTTCAACCACATCAAAGATTCCCACGCAATCAGCAATGAAGGATATCAAGCAGCTTTAGAATCAGGAGATTTAGAGTATGCGGGTTATATCCTGTCCAACCGCATAGCTAACTCATTTTTTCAAGGTAAAGAAATCTCGCAAATTCTAGCCGACACGAGCAGGTATTTGCAGTTCAGCCAAAAGACCAAAAATCAGCTCGTAACCGATATCTTATTAGGGGTAGAGTTAATCCTGCGTAACTTGAGCAAACTAACTCCTGAAAAGTTTGTATTTGAAAGCGAAGATATCAGCGAAGCTGAATACGTACACAACTGTCAAACTCATCAAAATTTGTACTCGCTCTGCCTTTATCAGATTCGCAAATGCCAGGTAATGTACTGGTACGGCAACTTCAACGAAGCGCTACAACTAGCTTTTGAAGTAGAAAAACAGCTATCTTTTATTACCGGAGCCATACCCGCTACTGAATGGAATTTTTTCTTTTCTCTAACTTTAGCCGCCGTTTTCCCAAATGTTTCAGAAGAGAAGCAAAAGGAATACTTGGAAAAGTTAGAGGAAAACCAAAAACAGATGAAAATTTGGGCAGACAACTGTGCCGAAAATTTTCTGCATAAGTACCTTTTAGTACAAGCAGAAATAGCCAGAATTTCCAAGAAAGATTCAGAAGCTGTAGAACTGTACGATTTCTCTATCAATTTAGCCCAAGACAATGAATTTGTCCAAAATGAAGCGCTAGCTAATGAACTCGCAGCTAAGTTTTGGTTGAGTAAAGGCAAGTATCAATATGCCAAAATTCACTTGCGCGAAGCTCACTCGTGCTACTTGCGCTGGGGTGCAGTTCGCAAAGTAGAAGATTTAGAACAGAAGTATCCGCAGTTGCGGGAAATGACGCCGATCAACGGAAGTTTTAACAACAATCAAACTACCACGACTATTCATACTTCTACGGGCAGCGATGCGAGAGTCCTGGATTTGGCAACGGTAATGAAAGCATCTCTGGCGATTTCTAGCGAAATTGTCCTCGATAAGTTGCTGGCTTCTTTGATGAGAATCTCCTTAGAAAATGCGGGGGCTCAATTAGGTTTTCTAATTTTAGTTAGAGATGGTCAACTGTTGATTTCAGCTAAAGCGTCAGTATTTGCTGAAGATGTAGCTGTGCTGCAATTTACGCCTGTTGCAGACTATCACGATTTACCTGTGACGGTGATTAATTATGTGGAAAGGACTCGCTCGGATTTGGTATTGAGCAATGCGGCGGCTGAGGGACTATTCACAGCCGATCCTTACATCGCTAAACACAAACTGCAATCTATTTTGTGTACTCCCATCATCAATCAAGGGAAATTGATCGGCATTCTTTATTTAGAAAACAATTTGACTGTCGGAGCATTTACTCCCCACAGATTGGAAGTTTTAAGGTTGCTTTCTTCCCAAGTTGCTATTTCTTTGGAAAATGCTCTACTTTACAATTCGGTGGAACAGAAAGTGCAAGAACGGACGCAGGAGTTAAATGAAAAGAACGAGCGTTTAGAACAAACTTTGCGCGAACTTAAACTAACTCAAGCTCAATTAATCCAAACGGAAAAGATGTCTAGTTTGGGGCAAATGGTGGCTGGTGTAGCTCACGAAATTAATAATCCTGTAAGTTTCATCTACGGTAATCTTAATCCGGCTAGCGAATACGTTAAAGACTTGCTAAAATTGATTGAGCTTTACCAGCAGCACTATCCAGAACCTGCTGATGAAATTTTAGAAGAAATAGAAACTATTGAGCTGGAATTTTTGAGCGAGGATTTGCAAAAGCTGCTGGATTCCATGAAAGTAGGAGCGGAAAGAATCCGGGATATTGTGCTAAGCTTGCGGAATTTCTCGCGCCTCGACGAAGCGCAAATGAAGTCGGTAGATATCCATCAAGGCATCGACAGTACGGTGATGTTGCTGCAACCGCGCCTGAGAAAAGAGGGCGGGCGTTTGGGAATTGAGGTGATTAAAAATTACAGCACGCTACCCCTAATTACTTGTTATGCGTCTCAGTTGAATCAGGTATTTATGAATATTTTGACAAATGCGATCGATGCTCTCCTCGTAGCCAGAGATAGCCCGGAAAACTCTCATCAACAGCCTACGATTACAATTTCTACAGAGGTGACAGACAGGAATTCTGCCATAATTAGAATTGCCGACAGCGGGCCGGGGATGAGCACTGAGGTGCTGCACAAGATATTCGATCCATTTTTTACAACTAAGCCCGTGGGTTCGGGAACTGGTTTGGGATTGTCTATTTCTCACTCGATTGTTGTCAGTTCTCACGGTGGAAAATTGACTTGTGTTTCTGCACCAGGAGAGGGGAGCGAGTTTATTATTGAAATTCCGATCGCCCCCAAGCAAGTTTTGTAATCGGCGCTACTATTAACCCACAGCAAGGCTGAAAGAGTAATGATGTTTCAGGGAAAATGGAATCATAAACGTCTCTACCTCTCTTTATTTGCGTAAATCCGCTTGCGCCGTTCGTGATTGTTGACGATTCTGCGAAGCTGAGTGGGCATCGCTGTTGCAGGAATTTATAAAATAAGTTAGGAGCGCGAATTAAATAACTTACAATTTTAATTGTTATTGTGGGATGGGCGTCCCGCCCGTCATGAGTGGACGGGCGGGACGCCCATCCCACTTTCAAGAGTGGAAGTTATTTAATTCTCATTCCTTAGTGAGAAAGTTTCCAACATTCTCGCGCAATTTCCCAATCCTCCTGCGTGTGAATTACCAAAATTCTCACCGCTGAATCCACTGCCGCAATATCTCGATCGATCGATGAATGTTGATTTTTATCCCCATCCAATTTTAACCCGATAAATCCAAAAGCTTCGCAAGCGGCAGCCCGTACAAGAGCAGAATTTTCCCCAACTCCCGCCGTAAAAATTAAAGCATCTAACCCTCCTAAACTCGCCAGCATGGCACCAATTCCGGCACGCAAACGGTGGATGTAAATATCCAAAGCAAGTTGAGCTCTCTGATTACCTTGGGCGATCGCATCTCCAATCTGCCGCAGATCGCTAGACACGCCTGAAATCCCTTTTAAACCGGAATTTCGATTGAGAATACCATCAAGTTTCTCAGCAGTAAAATCGGATTGTTTTAATAGATGAATGAGGATGCCTGGATCGATCGAACCCGATCGACTTCCCATCATCAAACCTTCCAGAGGCGTAAATCCCATCGTCGTGTCAACACTCCAGCCACCGCGAATGGCCGCCAGAGAACATCCGTTGCCCAAATGACAGCTAATCAACCGCAAATCTGCCAAATCTTGACCCAGAATGTCCGCGGCCCGACGCGCGCAATATTGATGGCTAATCCCGTGAAAACCGTAACGGCGAATCCCATTTTCCAGCCATTCGTAGGGGCCGGGATAAACAAAGGCTGCGGGCGACAATTGTGCGTGAAAAGCTGTATCAAATACTGCTACTTGCGGCACTTTTTCGAGGATTTTTTCAATTGCTTCGATACCTTCGAGGTTAACCGGATTGTGGACAGGGGCGAAAACAGATAAACGGGCGATCGCCTGTTTAACATCCGGCGAAATTAACGTACTTTGCTGATAATCTTGTCCGCCATGTACGACGCGGTGGCCGACAATATCAATCTCGTTTAAATCATTAATTGTTTGAGTTTTTCCCTTCCAAAGACTCTCCAGCATTCGAGAAATAGCATCTTGGCGAGACTCGGATGCAAATTCCTCCTCAAGCCTATCGCCTTTTGCTGTTTTGACTTTCAACTCTGCTATACCCTGCTGGTGAGTCCAGTCTATTTGAGCCTCCCAGAGGGGTTCCAAAGGTCGATCGGGGAGGACATCGTTTAACTCGTAAAGACAGCTCTTTTGACTGCTAGAACCCGCATTTAACACCAGTATTTTCATGCTTGATTATGTCCTGTTGATTCGTTCTTTCGATCGCTAGGCGATTGCAATCGCATCTTGTCAAACTTTCATCCGCCTGCACAGACGAAGAAATCTTGATATCCTGGGAAAAATATTAAGAAAAATGTCGAAAAATTAACTCTTAATGCAATGTGTAGCGAACAGTTGCATTTTTTTGATATATCTTCTAGGCAGATTTTCATTGACTAAAGTTTAAGGAGTCGATCGATGTTTACACCAATTTTACTTGCCGTTGCCCCCAGAACCGTAGAGTGGAGCCCTACAATCGGTTTGATTATGATTCTTTGCAATATTTTAGCTATTGCGATCGGCAAATCAACCATCCAAAAGCCTCACACAGGCCCAGCAATGCCCTCATCCAGTATGTTCGGCGGTTTGAGTTTGGGTGCAGTTGTGGGAACTATGGCCTTTGGTCATATTTTGGGAGCAGGTACTATTTTAGGATTGTCTTACATAGGCGCGATTTAGTTTCAGACGCTCCGGGTGCACTTCCGCACCTTACCCGCAATTTCAAGTACCGGGTAAATTGCGGAGGTTTTCATCCATGTACGATCGATCGCCCAAAACCTCCAGCAGCGGGCCGCGAACATCAAACTTGACAATACTGACAGAAGCTGCTAAAGCGGCAATGCGATCGCGATAACGTCCCAAATCAATCCCCAACAGACTGCACAGAATAATTCTAATAGTTGCTTTGTGCGAGACAACCAACACATTTCCATTCTTATATTTTTCCTCAATTTCAGCAATAACTAAGGAAGCTCTACTGGCAATTTGCACCGAAGTCTCGCCGCCGTTTGGTGCATTCCAAGCAGGTTCAGTCAGCCAATTAATATAATCTTCTTCGTATTCTTTTTTGACCTCTTCTACTGTTTTGCCTTCCCACTCACCGTACTTAATTTCCCTCAGTCCGTCGCGAAGCTGCATTTCAATTCCCACAGCATCGCACAAAGGTTTTGCAGTAGCAATTGTGCGTTTCATCGGACTGACATAAACAGCATTCCAAGGCAATTTTGCGTAAGTAGCAGCAAACTGTTCTGCCATTTGAGAACCTACGGGCGTTAATTCTGGATCGATAGCGCCGCAGAAGCCACCTGTTTGGCTGTAAGTCGTTTCACCGTGTCGTACAAAGTAGATTTTTAAGCTCATGAGTTAGTTAATTGTGTGTGAATTTTACTATGTTAGCAAAAGAGTTTAAAAAACTCCTTCAAATCATCGAGAGCAGAATTATCCCAATCCCAAATATCTTTTTTGTGTTTCATAACATAATCAAACCCAGACATAGTGCATTTCCTTCCAGCTTGTTGCTGTTCCTGATTTGAGCAAGTATCATACCTGAGATAGATGCTCACCCAGAATTTGTCAAAATCTTTCTGGTTAATTTGCTGTCCCTGGCTTTCTATGCAAGTTTTCCAGCTATTCAAACAATCAGCATGAGGTGATTCTCTAGCCTTTATTGCCTTTAAAAGCGTTTCCAGTTCGCCTTTACCTCCAACATTTGTAAAATAACAAGCCAATTTTGCCTTTGTTCCATTATCTCCACCAATATCTATAAATTGTTTAGTGCTTGACAAAGTTTCAGATTCAAACACCTGTTGTATACATTTATTTACCCATTGTAACCGTTCAGGCTCTGAATAGTTATCAATATCAATAATAATCCCAATCTTTTCTATATCTCTTTTTTGAAGGTCGGCTTCTAAAGCTTTTAAAGTAGTAATTAGTTTTGTTTCGCTCAAGCCTTCCAAACGTTCATAATCCTCTATATAAATAGGTTTTTCTACCTGGATATCGCAGTTAAGTTTCTCAACCATAGCCTTCATAAAAATTGCATCGTTTTTACTTTCTACTATGACAATATTACTCACCTCTCACTCCTTTTTGATGCTCTAGTGCGTAATTCAAGGTTTCCAAATCGCGCCGGATGCCGATTATTTGAGCGGTTTTCGGTTTCTTGGCTAGTTCAAAATATGCGCTGCTGCATTCCTGATTGGGTTCTAAACCAACATCAGCAAATGCTTGCAGCATCTCTAAACTGTGAGTTGTCGCAAAAATCTGGGTATCCAGTTCCACCGCCAACCTAAACAAAATTCTCCAAAAATTACGCTGGTTTGTATAGTGAATGCCATTCTCTATTTCATCAATTAGCAGTATTTTGTGTTTATTGTTTACTAATTTAAGAATAATATATGCAACTCTATTCATTGCATCTCCAAACAATGATAAAGGCAAACGCTTTTCGCCCTTTCTTCTTAAGTAAAGTGTGGGTTCGCCAATTGAAAAACTTTCTACAGATTCGATCGTAGGGTCAATAATTTGAAAAGCTTTCAAAACTTCGCTATCTTTATCATCCAAGCGCGCGTGATCGAATGACTCTATGAGTTTTCTTCCGGGAATTCTGATAAAAGGAGGAACGATCGGTATTTCGTACACAAGGAAATTTGTATTACTTATTGAGCTTCTATAAGTAACGCTTTCTACTAACTCGTTAATTTTTTTTTCACCTTTTATTGTTTTAATAATTAAATCAGAATCACGTAAATTGATTTCTATTTGAATTTCTACTCGCTCGATATTATCATTGCTATTATCATTCTTTCCCTGAATAACTATTGTTTTATCTTCTTTCTTTAAGGCATAAAATAAGTTATTCCAAGCTCTATCTGGCATAGCATCTAGGGCTGCTGATGACTCTGTTCTCAGCTCTCTTAGCATTACTATACTACTAACATCGGGAGCAAAATTGAGAAAAATTGCTTCTAGCAAGGCTGTCTTGCCAGCATTGTTTTTACCGCCGATTAAATTTACTCTTTCAAATCCAGAAATTTTGATTTGCTCAAAGCACCTAAAATTTTGGATTTCTATTTCTTTAAGCATGACCGCCTCTTTTGAATGTACAAATCCTAAATCACCATTGATTTATGCTACCATTAATTCTATCTTAGTTGTTTTACTTGAGCCGCAACAAGCAACGAACGTCATGCAGAATATAGACCTCTTTGAAGTCATTGAACGCGATCCAACCAAGGTGAGTGGTGCATGGGTATTTCGGGAAACGCGCGTACCTGTTGCCGCCTTTTTCGAGAACCTTAAAGATGGGGCCTCTATTGACCAGTTTCTCGAATGGTTTCCGGGAGTAACTCGCGCCCAAGTTGAGGTATTACTCGATCGCGCGCTAGCCTCGTTAACGCAGATGGCACAAGCATGAAGATATCGATTAACCCGCAAGTCCGCCGGGGGTTGAAAACCCCCGTCTCATAGCGAAAGTCCTCTAAAAGAGGACTGAAACGCCAATTAAATAAACCACTTAATTCCTAATTTCAAATCTCAAATCTCCAATCTCAAATCAATAATTCCCAATCTAACATCTCAAATCTAAAATCGATAGTCGGTTTCAACCGACTTTTGCTATGAGACAGGGGTTTTCAACCCCTGGCGGACTCGCGGACTAACGACAGATTTCTCATAACAACTAAAAAAAGCCCTCAATTTCTGAGGACTTTCTTTTCAGACAGAGATCGCACCTACCCAGGAGCACCCGATCGCACAGTTTGATCTCCTGTCGTTGTCGGATCTTTCGTTTCCTTCGGCGGTTCCGGCGAAACCGGGCCCGCGTGCGGCCACTTCCAGTCGCGGATTTCCGGCATATCATCGCCGTGTTCGTTGATATAGTGCCTGTGTTCGATCAGCTTGTCACGGATAGCTTGTTTGCCGTAAGCTGCAACAGAACTCAGTTTCGGAACGCGATCGAGTACATCTCCAACTAAATGGAATCGATCGAGGTCATTAATCACCACCATATCAAACGGCGTCGTAGTCGTTCCCTCTTCCTTGTAACCCCGAACGTGAATATTCGGGTGATTTGTCCGGCGATAAGTCAAGCGGTGAATCAGCCAAGGATAGCCGTGAAAAGCAAAAATCACCGGCTTATCCTTCGTGAACAAAGTATCAAAATCCTTGTCAGACAAACCGTGGGGATGTTCGCTAGCAGGTTGCAGCGTCATCAAATCCACCACATTCACCACCCGCACTTTTAAATCGGGATAATCTCGGCGGAGAATGTCAACCGCAGCCAAAGTTTCCAGCGTCGGAACATCACCCGCGCAAGCCATCACCACATCTGGTTCGCCACCTTTATCGTTGCTGGCCCACTCCCAAATGCCGATGCCGGCGGTACAGTGTTTAATCGCAGAATCCATATCCAAATACTGCAATGCCGGCTGCTTCCCTGCAATAATCACGTTGACATAGTGGCGACTGCGGAGACAGTGATCCGTTACTGACAGCAAAGTATTCGCATCGGGCGGCAAATAAATCCGCACCACTTCCGCTTTCTTGTTAATTACGTGGTCGATAAAACCCGGATCTTGGTGAGAAAAACCGTTGTGGTCTTGTCGCCAAACGTGAGAAGTTAGTAAGTAATTCAGAGATGCGATCGGTCGGCGCCAAGGAATGTGACGAGTAGTTTTCAACCACTTGGCGTGTTGGTTGAACATCGAATCGATGATGTGAATAAACGCCTCGTAGCAGGAGAAAAATCCGTGGCGTCCCGTCAGCAAATAGCCTTCCAGCCATCCCTGACATAGATGTTCGCTGAGGACTTCCATCACCCGGCCATCGGGGGAGATGTGATCGTCTTCGGGCAAAATTTCCCCCGCCCACACCCGGTTCGTCACTTCAAACACCGGATCGAGGCGATTTGAGGCCGTCTCGTCAGGCCCGACAATACGGAAATTCGCGTTTTCCTGATTCAGTGTCATCACGTCTCGCAGGAAGCGGCCGGAAACGCGGGTTGCTTCTGCCATTACAGTGCCCGGTTTTTGCACGTCAACGGCGTAGTCTTCAAATTTCGGCATTTTCAAGTCTCGCAGCAGCAGGCCGCCGTTAGCGTGGGGATTTGCCCCCATACGCCGAGATCCCTTGGGCGCGAGTTCTGCTAATTCGGGAATTAACTTGCCGTTTTCGTCGAAGAGTTCTTCCGGCTTGTAGCTTTTCATCCAATCTTCCAGGAGTTGGACGTGTCCGGGCTTAGAAGCCATTTCCGAAAGTGGGACTTGGTGCGATCGCCAATAATCCTCAGTTTTCTTACCGTCAACTTCCTTGGGCCCCGTCCAGCCTTTGGGAGTTTTCATCACAATCATCGGCCACTGGGGACGGCCCGAATAGCCCTCTGTCCGGGCTTTTTCCTGAATCGCCTTAATTTCGCCGATCGCGGTATCGAGAGTTGCAGCCATCAACTGGTGCATGGTTTCCGGGTCTGAACCTTCCACCCAATAAGGTTTGTAGCCATAACCGACCATCAAACTTTCCAATTCCTCCTGCGGAATACGGGCCAACAGAGTTGGATTGGCAATTTTGTAGCCATTCAAGTGCAAAATCGGCAACACAGCCCCGTCGCGAACCGGGTTGAGAAACTTGTTAGAATGCCAGCTAGCAGCCAAGGGGCCGCTTTCGGCTTCCCCGTCACCGACAACAGCCGCCACAATCAAATCGGGATTGTCGAAGACGGCACCGTAAGCGTGGACGAGGGCGTAGCCGAGTTCGCCGCCTTCGTGAATCGAACCGGGGGTTTCCGGGGCGACGTGGCTGGGGATACCGCCGGGAAAGGAGAACTGTTTGAATAGCCGTTTAATACCCTCTTCATCTTCGGAAATGTTCGAGTAATATTCGCTGTAAGTGCCTTCGAGATAGGTGTTGGCCACCAAGCCCGGCCCGCCGTGTCCGGGGCCTGCGATGTAGATGGCGTTGATGTCTTGGGCTTTGATGATGCGGTTGAGGTGAACGTAGATGAAGTTTAGCCCTGGAGTAGTGCCCCAATGTCCGAGGAGTCTCGGTTTGACGTGTTCGATTTTGAGGGGTTCTTTGAGTAGGGGGTTGTCGAGGAGATAGATTTGTCCGACGGATAGGTAGTTTGCCGCCCGCCAGTAGGCGTTCATTTTGTGTAGTTCTGAGTCGGAAAGCGGCTTTAATTGCGGGATCTCGGTTGTTCCTAGCATCATCAGCGATTGACTCCTGAGTTGTGGTTGTTTTGTCAAGTGCGATCGTGAAGTGCGATCGATATTAATTGGTTATCTGTGACATTTTGTATTTAAACTCCATGTCTTCCACACCAACTATTGAATTCTAGCTCCTTTATGTCTCCATAAAAGTTTAAATCAATGTTAATTTATGGCTAAACATCGCACAATATCGAGGTAATAAAGATAGAGATTTGCGGGGATCAAGGAATTCAGTAATATAAAATAGGATTTACACAAGAGCTTGCGGAGAGTGTTCACTGGGCACCTGATGCGTATGTGCTGCAGCGGGTGGGAGAAGTTGTGCAAGTCCCCAAAAAGATACTTTTCAAGGTAGAACTCGTAATGATTTATATGTGAATTAAATTTTATTTATGCAGGCGAATTGTCTGCTGACTCCTTTTCAGGTAGAGTTCTGTATGTTTGTCATATCAAAGTTCTCGTTAGTTTAGCTTGTGGACGTACTTAAATCATACTCATCTTGAATATTCTTGATTCTGAAACTAGCATTAAATTTTTTCTTAAACTGACTTTGTAGCTGTTGTATACTTGGTGTTTGTTTTGGCACACGTGTAGACACGACAAAACATAGCTTCTTAATCTTTTGCGGATTTGCCGAAAGTAAATTAATAGTTGATTCTATTTGTTTAACCGCCTGTGCAATATCGCTTCCTTTCAACTCTACATATATTTCTACTGCATCAGAAGGAATGAGTGCATAGTCGCAACGCAAAGTCTCATTGTCACTAATAACGCAGCCATCAACCTTAATTATTAATATTTCGTCTTTATTCGGGTTGAGGAACGTTATTTTACTTTTGTTTTCCTGCAAGACAATCTTGGTGTCGGATCTATGTTCCTCACACTCTGGAATACTTTTCATATAATTCAAACTAAGTTGAGAAGTTGATCGAATTCAATAGCTAGTTCATCAGAAACAGAATCAATTACTCGCGCATCAATCAACCCAGTATCAGGACACACAATACTCTGGCATTTTCCATTGCTCAAAACATAGGCTGAGAGATCGTCAACATCTAATGATTTGTATCTAGATACAATCTTTTCTAGTTGATGTTGTATATCTTCGCTGGATTCTTCATAAAGAAGCCCAGCCTGGAGCAGATTATTAAGTGCTGTCAGGACATAAGGACTATGGGTAGTTATGAAGAATTGAAGTTGCTCTTTGCGAGAATTAAAGACTGTAGCGATCAACTCGACAATATTACGCTGTGCGCTTGGAAATAAATGCGCTTCCGGCTCCTCAATATACACTGTCTGACCCACTGGAGGGGAAGCTATAAAAGGTAGTGCAGCTAGGATAATTGTCAGAGGTAATGTTTCCTGTTGACCGGAAGATGAGTTCGCAATACTAATACGTCTTCCATCTGCCACCTCCAGAAAATCTTTGCCTTTTTCCTGTATATGCTTACCACATAAAGACTGCTCTATTAGCCTGTTTATTTCCTCTAGTATATCTTTTGTATATTTATGTTCCAGGTAAATATTATATTTTATACGCAATTTTTTTATCGTTTCGTATGTTGAGCCAAAGGATCTTAGAAATGGATCTAAGGTATTATTGCTTGAAAGAAAAGAAAAAATATTGCTCTGAAGATTAGCGAAAAATGAGCGACCAGCAGGAATAAAAAGCTGATTGAAGGCGGCCTCTCGACCAATGGATCTGCCTAAACTTTCTACTAAGTGATCTTTTAAAATTTTATGGCCAAACAATGAACTATTAATAATAGACCTCTTGCAAAATAATTTTATGATATAATGAAAAGTTTTGCTGAAAGTTGATTGAATCCCAACTCTTA
>NZ_JAUBOR010000050.1:0-34327 GCF_036700305.1 Microcoleus sp. Z1_A1 | reverse complement strand
GTTATGTAGGGTGCGGATCTGCTCATGTTTAATGAAACTTGCAGATTGACTGGTGGCGACGCACCGATGCTTACGACCCTTGTTGTGTGTACCGCATATACATGGAATATGCTGTATTATTTCAGGCGTCCCCTGTGCAGCTAACTTCAGGAAAATAGCTTGTTGATCGAGCCTTAAACCGTAAGCTTTCTAAGCTTTTTGAAACCGTTCAAAAAAATGTTTTAAGTAGTGAAATCTCACATCTCAAATCACATAAATTTAAAGTCTCTAATCTGTCATCTGTCATTAGATAGATTTACCCCAAGATAAAACTTATGAGAGCAACTTGCCGTCTCATCTGAATGTTACAAAATATTAAAATCAATCACAACCTGAAACCAAATTCAAATCGCCAAAAGCCTTAATGTAAAAAAAATTATGTAAACTTACGAAAGTTAATTAAAGTAAATGTAAAGACATCAGTGGAAATACGGAAATTGATAGATATAATAGGTGGTACACACGTGGATCTATTGCGGTGATTGGAATAAGGCGGTGAATACTATGCGTACTTTGATTCAGCTCACAACAACGGCAACCCTGGCGGTCTGCCTGCAAGTGAATATAGTCGGCACCGCCAATGCGGCTCGACTTGCCAGCAACTCAGCTAGCAATTTCACAAAAGCCCGTAGCGCGGGCAAGATCCCGACGCCATTGACCCCCAGATTTGGGACAGTGACATCAACCTCTAGGTTTGGAAATCTCCAAAAATACGAACCAACCCCGAACGGGAACCCCGAAAGTGACGGTACGGGAACGCGCTGACCCCAAATTTTTAATAAATTTTTAATCTTCTATTCGCGGAGATTTGTACCAATTGGATTGGTTAATTAAAGTATGGCTGCACCAATCCGGATCGGTGAGGGGATAGTCCACTCGGTAATGACCGCCGCGACTTTCGGTGCGAAACGCAGCACTTTTGACAATTAAATAGCCGATATCCAATAAATTCCCAACTTCTCCCCAATTTCGCAAAATCGAGCTATTCTCCGTCTCAGTAGGGGAAAAATCAATAATTTGTCCGGGCCGTAAATTATCAAGCGTTTGACTCAAAGGCAAGGAAGCAAATTCTTGCCGCCAAATCTCAAGTTGGACGATCGCACTTTCCAAATCCCGCTGTCCCCGGCAAATGCCCGCACTCTGCCACACCAAATTCCGCAATTCAACCCGCAACCTTTCGATCGCCTCAATGTCCTGTTCAGAAATCGATTTATCCCAGATTTCCCCCGCATCTAACTCATCTGTGAGTGTTTTGGGCCTTCCATCTTCTAGCTGCAAAAGTCCCATCTGCGCCCCAAAAACCAGACATTCCAGCAGCGAATTGCTCGCCAACCGATTAGCACCGTGTACCCCCGTGCTCGCAGTTTCTCCCACCGCGTACAAACCCGGAATCGAAGTTTGGTTGAACTTGTCAGCCACAATCCCTCCCATCCAGTAATGGGCCGCGGGCGTCACCGGCACCGGTTCGGAAAAAATATCAATTCCCCAGTCAGCGCACACTTGAATAATATTGGGAAACCTGTAGCGCAGTCGATCGACCGCAATCGGGCGCAAATCCAGCCAAACATGAGGTTCCCCCGTTTTTTGTAAGTGGCGGAAAATAGCGCGACTGACAACATCCCTAGGGGCGAGTTCCCCGCTGGGGTGAGAGTCAAAAGCAAAGCGATATCCCTTACTGTCAACCAAATGAGCTCCTTCTCCCCGCACCGCTTCGCTAATGAGAAACCGAGGCGCGCCCGCTGTGCTCAGCGCCGTCGGGTGAAACTGCACAAATTCTAAATCTCGCAGCAGCGCCCCGGCGCGCCACGCAATTGCCACCCCGTCCCCGGTACTTACCGACGGATTGGTCGTTTGAGCAAAAACCTGTCCGCCGCCGCCTGTCGCCAGCACCACGGCTTTAGCTTGCAGCCACTTGACTTGTGAGCCACAAATCGAGCTAATCCCCTGACACCGCCCGCTTTTGTCTAGCCACAGACTCAAAGCAAAGGCAGGAGATACGAGTTGAATGTTTTTGCGGCTTAATACTTTTGCTGTCAGCGTACTGATCACGGCTTTGCCCGTAGTGTCGGCGGCGTGGAGCACTCGGCGGCGGGAGTGGGCTGCTTCTAGGGTGAGGGCTAAATCTGGGCCGGTGCGATCGAATGCAACGCCCATTTTCACCAGGGAGTCGATGCAAGCACCAGCTTCCTCGACTAAAAATTTCACCGCCTCCAAATCGCAAAGACCGGCTCCCGCAGCCAGTGTATCCTGAACGTGCAGCGCTGCGGAATCTTCAGGGGCGATCGCCGCAGCAATCCCTCCTTGAGCCCAATCGCTTGCAGAAACAGGTAGGGTATTTTTATTGATCAAGCCCACCTGTAAATGCTCTGGCAGGCAGAGTGCTGTGTACAAACCCGCCGCGCCAGCACCTATTACCAATACGTCAAATTTGTCAGTCATAAGTCTGCCGCCAGTCAATTTTAGATTTTAGATTTTAGATTTTAGAATTGAGTCTACAGATGAATCTGGGGACTTGAACTAATGTCAGTCAAGGGATTTTAGATTTTAGATTTTAGATTTTAGATGAATCAGGGGAACCCGCTTATTTCAATCTAGCGAATTTGGGTCGGCTTTTGCCGAATGGTGGTTGAAAGTAAGTGTTCAGAAATTAAAGGCAGAAGTCATCAGCCTGTAGAAAAAAATCTTTTCTTTCGGCTGTTTGCCTTCTGCCCAATGACTTCTGCCTTCAAATGATATCCGCTGCTACCTAGTCGTAGAGACCATTATTCAACCGATTGTCTCCTTCAATAAAGACTGATTCAACATCAGTTACGGTGAATTTGTCCATGTTAGCTTGCAGCACTTTTTTCTGAGCATCCGTCAAGTCTGAAATATTGAGTACGTCCTCAACATTTTCGTAAGGAGCATTCTTAATAATTAGTCGAGCTAAAGTGGGATACAACCCTCGAAATTCCCGAAAGTCCCGGACGGCGCTGTTGTTCAAATCAAGTTTTTTGCCGTATTCTGTGGCAAGCTTCTCATCGGCGCGATTGGTTCTAGCCGGAGCTTCAACTGCTAGGAGCGAGGATGATGGCAAGACGATACGGCTTAATGACGCCGCGATCGCGCTTTGGTCTCCAGCCCATGCAAAGCAGCCCAGCACTAAGCCCAATACTGCCAATAGACGACCCAATCGTTTCATGAAGTTTTGTCTCCCAATTTCATACACAGCATTTATGTAGAGACTACCATTTTGCTTATGCAGTTTTTCAGATAAATCCGCAATAGGTAGAGGGCTGTTATAAACTTTCCCTTGGGGTATTGACAAAGCAGATTATATATGATAATAGGTGAGTTTTAAGCATCGCAGACAAGTTTATAAAAGGCACTCCAAATTAAAAACTCGGACTGCGATTTTAAGGGGTTAATTTTTGCCCCGCACCCACTTTTCTAGCTATCAAGAACTTTTTCCTTTCGTTTTGAGAAAAGCGTTCAAGTCAGCATAAGTACCGCCGTAAGTCACGGTGGGATGGTCGTAACCCTTTAAAGCAACGGTGTGCTGCTCGAAAGCGCCCTGGGCCCCTAATTGCGTCAGATATTTGTAGGTAGTTTCTCCCACAGCGATATCCTTGCCGATTTGCTTGGTGCAAGATTCCAGGCGAAATGCTGCGTTTACAGTATCTCCCAAGGCAGTATAGTCCGATCGGTCGCTGCTGCCAGAATTTCCCACCATTGCATAACCGGTATTGATGCCGGCCCCGACTCGCAAAGGAAAAGGCAGGGGGTAACGGCTGCTGAGTTCGTCTGTTGCCTTGTGCAGTTCGCTCAAAGCTTGGCAAATCCGCATCATTTCCTCGCTGCTGACACCGCTGGTTTTGTGGAACCAGACTGCCATGATGGCATCGCCGATGTATTTGTCCACCCAACTGCCGTGTTCGCGAATGATCTGTCCTGCTTTGCGGAACCAATTGCCGATGACTTCCGAGAGGAGGGTTTCGTCTAGCTGCCTAGTCAAAACTGTAAAGTCTCGGATGTCCATTACCATGACGCTAATCAGGCTACGCACCGTCAAAGTCGCCGTAAAATCTTCAGAGTCTGTCTCGTGTATTGGATCGTGTCGGTGGCCGGCGGTTGGGTTGTAGAAGTCCAATTCGGTTTGACCGAAAATAATCCGATCGCCATTTCTGAGAGTGACAGGAATACTGACCCGCCGCCCGTTGACAAAGGAACCATTGCGGCTGCCCAAGTCGATCAGGTAGAACTCTCCTGTCTCCATTTGCTGTAACATCGCGTGATTACGGGAAATCCAGCGATCTGTCAGTACAAAATTATTGTCATCGCTCCGCCCTACTGTCCAGCAATTGCTGCCGGAGAGCGGCAAGTAGCGATTGCCGCTTTTCTCTGTACGAAGTACCAAATGTGGATTGGCTTGCAAAGTCACCACAGCCCTAAAAACGACATCAAGTCAACCGGTTTGAGGTTTTAAACTTTAAATTTTAACTTTACCGCGCGGCTTATGACTGAGATTGCTGCTAAAAAACCTCAAATCGGCCGTTCTCTAATCTAAAATTGTTTAGTCGATCGTCGATGCACCAAACCATACAGGATTGCCGAACCACAATTCGATCGCCAGCAAAGGTAGTTATGGTTCGATCATAAGCGAAATTGTCATATTTTTCACCCCACAGTTCTATCTGGGGAGTTAAATTTGGTGCTTTTTTGCTGAAAATATAACTATCTACCAATATTCTACCTAATGTCACGGCTCTCACTGCCCGCCAAATTTTATTTAGACTAACGGGGCATAAAAAACTGAAAAATGGCTCTCCGGCTCCGATCGAGAATTGTTAAACACAAGGTATCTTTAAGATTTGTTGCTTAACTTCGGGTTTTTGAAGATATCAACAAAGCCTTTTCCTCGCTGCGGCGGTCAATAAGTTGGAAATACGAGAATTTTATGTTGTCGAAAAGAATTTTGCCTTGTTTGGATGTGAAAGCCGGTCGCGTGGTCAAAGGTGTCAATTTTGTCAACCTTAAGGATGCTGGCGATCCGGTAGAAATGGCTCAGGTTTACAACGATGCCGGTGCTGACGAGTTGGTGTTTCTGGACATTACGGCGACTCACGAAGACCGGAATATTATGATCGATGTGGTGTACCGCACGGCCGATCGAGTATTTATCCCTTTGACGGTGGGCGGCGGCATCCAATCCTTAGACACCATTAAAAGTTTGTTGAGGGCGGGCGCTGATAAGGTGAGTATTAATTCGGCGGCGGTGCGCGATCCGAGTTTAATTGACAAAGCCAGCGATCGATTTGGTAATCAGTGCATTGTAGTGGCGATCGACGCTCGCAAACGGCAAGACGCAGATCGTCCTGGTTGGGACGTGTACGTGCGCGGAGGGCGAGAAAATACCGGCAAAGATGCGATCGCCTGGGCAAAGGAAGCCGAACAGCGCGGCGCCGGCGAAATTCTGGTGACAAGCATGGACTCGGACGGCACTCAAGCCGGTTACGATTTGGAATTAACTCGCAGCATTGCCGAAATGGTCGAAATTCCCGTCATTGCTTCCGGCGGCGCCGGCAACTGCCACCACATCTACGAAGCCGTGACTGAGGGGAAAGCAGAAGCTGCACTGCTAGCTTCCCTGCTGCATTACGGGCAACTCAGTGTAGGAGAAATTAAAACTTATCTAGCAAAATTTCAAGTTCCCGTGCGACAGCAGCAGCCATTAGTTATTAGTCATTAGTCAGTGGATAGTCGATCGCATCTCATATCTTGCAACATTTTTAACAAACCGCTCTGCGGGTTCACTCCAGCGCCCTCTCACGTTGCAAAGAGGCTAAATAAATCCGCCCCCACCCCACGATAAAACCAGTTACTGACATTGATACTGCTATGTGAGGCGCATCCGAAGGCACTTATAGAGAATTTTTTTGATTCTACACAAGTGCCTTCTACATAAATCTCTTGGGGCGATCGACTCCTGTCAACTAGAAATATTCCCTGAGAAGGATTTCAAATCCCAGCTTTTTCAGCTAAATATAATATGTTAGCTCAATTTGAAAGAAAGCAACGGTTGCTCTTCTCAAACTTGAGTTAAAGATTGTGCAGAATTTGAGTGAGCTTCAGCCTGTTAACAATCTTAGCGATCAAAACTTCTAAAAACGGAGAAATTTTGTATGTCTTTTATCAGCTTTAACTTCCCTGCCAAGCGTTTAGTCCGCAGTTTAATAGCTGTTTGTTTTTGTGCTTTGATGTTTGTTTCTAATGCTTTCCCCGCTTTTGCCGTTACTAGCAGCCCCACCAAAGGTGAAGACCAACTTTTAGGAATTGAAAAAGAATCTCAAGAAGCTGTACTGAAAAAACCAATGTCCTTGGAAGAAACTCAAGAAAAAGCCAGCAAAGGGCCTAACGAAGTTCAGGGAGACGCTGACATTGAAAAAATGAAAAATCCTTCCAATACACAAGCTACATCCTTTGAGCAACAAGTCAAAAAAGCTGTCAGTAAAATTAAAGACTAACTCAGCGCGCAGTAGTCAGCGGACAGTTGTCAGTAAAAAAGATTAGGGACAGGCCGCGGTGCGGTGTCCCTAATCTTTTTTTTGAAGAGACACCGCACCGGGCCACATCGTTTGAAAGGCAGTATCCAATCTAAATTTAGCTTGAGTTTTCAGAATTGCTCTTAGATGGAATAAAAAAGTGGAAAGGACTTGGCATCTTTCGGCTTTACGAACACTCTTTGCTGGGGCTGCAAGTTCAAGCTATCGAATCTTTCTCTAGTCAAATTAGCGTTTACTACTTGACCGTCATCTAAGGTTAATTCTACCTGAATTTCCCATCCCAAATGAATCAAGCGACTGATTCTTGCAGGCACTGTTGCACTATTTTCTGTAGTTTCAATTACTACGTCGTGAGGGCGCAAGAAAATCTCTGGGTTGGCTGAGTCAAAGCCGTTGTCTTGAAACATTCTGGAACTACTGGGCAATACATTGACTGGCCCGATAAAACTCATTACGAAGGCACTAGCGGGATGGTCGTAAATTTCTGCGGGTGTGCCGACTTGTTCGATTTTACCTTTATTCATGACTGTAATTCGATCGGCAACTTCCATCGCTTCTTCTTGATCGTGCGTCACAAAGACTGTGGTAACGTGAACTTCGTCGTGCAGTCGCCGCAACCAAGCGCGCAAGTCTTTGCGAACTTTGGCATCGAGAGCTCCAAAAGGTTCGTCTAGCAATAACACTTTCGGTTCCACAGCTAGGGCTCTGGCGAGGGCCACCCGCTGCCGTTGGCCCCCTGAAAGTTGCGACGGGTATCTATCGCCCAATCCTGCCAATTGCACTAAATTCAACAATTCTTCTACCCGCGATTTGACTTTCGCGGGTGGTGTTTTCTGAATTTGCAGCCCGAAAGCGATGTTTTTTCGCACTGTCATGTGCTTGAATAGCGCGTAGTGCTGAAACACGAAGCCAATTTTGCGGTCTTGGACGCTAGTATTGGTGGCATCTTGGCCTGTCAGCCAGATTTTGCCGGAGTCGGGCATTTCTAAACCCGCAATCAGTCGCAGCAGTGTAGACTTGCCGGAACCAGACGGGCCCAGCAATGCGACTAGGGAACCCGATTCAATTTCTAAGCTGACTCGATCGAGTGCTTGGAAACTGCCAAACTGTTTTGATACGTTTTCTACAACTATGCCCATGGTAGGAAGAAAGAAGAGGGAAGAGGCAGGATACAGGAAGCAAGAGGCAAGAGGCAAGAGGGAAAAATGTGAATCTCCGGTTTGTGGATAGGTTAAGGTTAGTTTTTTTATAGCACGATCGCACATCAGTTTGTTAATTTTAGGGTTTTGGCGATCGGTCAGTCGATTTTAGATTTTAGATTTTAGATTTTAGATTTACTTGCAGCGCAGTGAATCTGGAAGATGGAACTTTGGTCTAAAATTTTGAGTTCTCCAGGGCTTTGTATGGGTTTTGGGCGGTGTCAATCGATTGCGCGATTTGAGATTTGAGATTTTAGATTAAAGGATTGAAGCATTGACTTGCGCGAGATAAATCCGGGGGCTTGTGTATTGGATACAGGTTTTTGTATTTCTGGGTCCTGAGTCTGCGCGTTGGAATGAATCACGTGGCGGGTATCCTGGATGCTTTCGGTCAAACAGCCGAAAATTAACAAAAATGCACCTCCAAAACAAAAAAACACAATTCTTTGCCACCAAAGTTGACGTTTGGTACTACAATGCAGCAAAAGTTCAAGCGTTTTTGACTTCAACGGCTGAGGGGATAAAGGAAAATGGGAGATGTTGGACGTGTGCCTGTAGGAATTATCGGCGCTTCAGGGTACGGCGGCGTGCAACTTGTGCGACTGCTGGCGGATCACCCGGCGGCTGAAGTAGTTTATTTGGGCGGGGATAGCAGTGCAGGAAAACCTTATTCCAGCCTTTACCCGCATCTGACTAACTGCATTGATTTGACAGTAGAGGCGATCGACCTAGACCAAATAGCGGCAAAATGCGAAGTTGTGTTTCTGTCGCTGCCGAACGGTTTAGCTTGCAAAATGGCACCGACGCTGATAGAAAAAGGCTGCAAAGTCTTGGATTTGTCGGCTGACTACAGATTTGAAAATCTGGAAACTTACAAAGCTTGGTACGGGGGCGAGCGATCGGACTCTGCTTTAGCTGCAACGGCTGTTTACGGTTTGCCAGAATTGTATCGCGATCGAATTAAAGACGCTCAGTTAGTAGGCTGTGCCGGCTGCTACGTCACTGCTAGTTTATTAGCCCTGGCACCTTTGCTCAAACAAGGTCTGATTGTGCCAGAAACAGCAATTATCGACGCCAAATCCGGTGCTTCGGGAGGGGGCCGCAAAGCCGAAGTTAATCTGTTGTTGGCTGAAGCAGAGGGTTCTCTGGGCGCTTACGGCGTTGGGCGCCACCGCCACACGCCAGAAATCGAGCAAATTTGCAGCGATTTAGCGGGACACGATATTAAAGTTCAGTTTACTCCCCACCTAATTCCGATGGTGCGGGGAATTCTGGCGACTGTGTACGCAACTTTGCGCGATCCGGGTTTGGTGCGGGAAGATTTAATCACGATTTTCAGCGCTTTTTACCGCAATTCTCCTTGGGTAAAAGTGTTACCGGCTGGAGTTTATCCGCAAACAAAATGGGCTTGCGGCACAAATCTCTGTTACATCGGTGTGGAAGTAGATCCGCGTACTGACAGGGTGATTGTGCTGTCGGCGATCGACAATTTAATTAAGGGCCAAGCCGGTCAAGGCATCCAGTGCATGAACTTGATGATGGGCTGGGAAGAAACTTTGGGTTTGCCACAATTGGCTTTCTATCCTTAATTGGTAATTGGTAATTGGATCGGGGCGGGTTTACGAGATGATTGGTTTTTAGGCAATTATTGTTTGTAAAACCCGCCCCTTGTATCCACACGATCTAAGTTTTCGATGCTCGATGCCCATCCGATTTTAGATTTCTGATTGTTAATTTTAGATTCAAGTTACTAATCAATTCTTCAATCTAAAATCTAAAATCTAAAATCTAAAATTGTCAGATGCCCGATTACCAAGTGTTATTTGGGCCCGTAACCGATCGATCCTGCATAAATTGCCCGATCGCCCAATTGGTCTTCAATCCGCAATAAACGGTTATATTTAGCCACCCGTTCGCTGCGACACAAAGAACCAGTCTTGATTTGGCCGGCGCGAGTCGCTACCGCTAAATCGGCAATGGTGGTATCTTCAGTTTCACCGGAACGGTGGCTGATGATCGATCGATAGCTGTTCCGTTTGCCCAGGTCGATCGTATCCAAAGTCTCTGTCAAAGAACCAATTTGATTCAGCTTAATCAAAATCGAATTGCTAGCTTTCAAATCAATTCCTTTTTGCAGCCGCGTGCGATTAGTAACAAACAAATCGTCACCAACCAATTGAACTTTGCTGCCCATTTTCTGTGTCAGCGCTACCCAACTGTCCCAATCGTCTTCATGCAAACCATCTTCAATCGACACAATGGGATATTGACTGGCCAAACCATCCAAATAATCGATTAATTCTGCCGGCGAATGAGCCACACCGTCGTAAGTGTACTGCCCATCTTTGTAAAATTCGCTAGCAGCAACATCCAAAGCCAAAGCAACTTGTTCACCCGGTTTGTAGCCAGCTTTTTCAATAGCTGCAATCAACAAATCCAAAGCTGCTTGATTGGATTTAAGATTAGGCGCAAAACCGCCTTCATCACCCACACCAGTCAGCAAACCCTCAGCTTTTAAGACTTTACTCAAGGATTCAAATACCTCTGCACCCCAGCGTAAAGCTTCTTTAAAAGAAGGCGCACCCACAGGGACAATCATAAATTCTTGAATGTCCACATTATTGTTAGCGTGAGATCCCCCGTTGATCACGTTCATCAAAGGCACGGGTAAAACGTTAGCTAAGGGCCCGCCCAAGTAGCGGTAAAGGGGGAGTCCTAAAGTCTCGGCGGCCGCCTTTGCTGTGGCTAAGGAGACTCCGAGAATCGCATTGGCGCCGAGGTGGGATTTGTTCGGGGAACCGTCCAAGTCAATCATGGTTTTGTCTACCAGCGCTTGGTCGATCGCATCTAGATTAGCCAAAGCGGGGGCAATTTTGTGTTCGACGTTAGCGACGGCTTTTAGGACTCCTTTGCCACCATAACGGCTTTTGTCGTCGTCGCGGAGTTCGTGGGCTTCAAAAGAGCCTGTAGACGCGCCGCTGGGGACTTGGGCGAGCCCCACAACACCGTTGGCTAGGTAAACTTCCGCTTCGATGGTGGGGCGTCCACGGGAGTCGAGGATTTCTCTGGCTTGAATAGATTCGATCGCAGTGTCTAGCATATTAATTATTCCTGACTTAACTCAAGGTTTCATGACAATTAGCAGTCTCTGGGTTTTCCCACGCTGACTGCTGACGGGTAATAGAGTACGCGATCCCCAGAATTATTGGTACACAGTTCAAAATATTTGCGGATTTGGACGAGCCGAGCGGTGTCAATAACCGAGGCTTGTTGAATAACAGCTCCGGCAAGTTTGACAGTAATTTGATTGTTTTAACCGCTTTAAAAAACCTAGGCAAACCTGGGTAAGCTCAGCGGTATAAGTTTGAAACGTTCTTTCTTAGCGCCTACGCTTCCTCGACATCGAGGTTGACCAAGAAACTCCAGTTAGAAACGGTATAATAATCACAGCGACGTGATATTACACCGGAACGTTTGATTTTTTTATTCAGTTGGTTCCACTCGCTCCAAACGTGCTTTTCCGAGTTCACCTCAGAATAGGCGGTTAAGGAGCGAGGTATTTTTTCACTTAGTCGCATAGCTCGGCGAGCAATCACCAGCGCGGCAGATTCGTCGCTAGCTAAGCCATACATTCTCAGATATTTTACCAAGCCGATAATGCTCGAATATGCTGGGTTAACTGTAATTAACTCAACTCCACGATTCGACAAAATAGGATTGAGTTGCTTGTAAAATTCACTGTACGCCCAACTCGACAACATTCGAGAATATTTTCTACCTTTCTCTCCTAAAGATTCCTTTTTTGTGGAGAAATCAAGTTCTTCACAAACTACGGGACATTCAAATTCCGCAGCCTTTGCTGCTAGTTGCAGGCAAACTTTAACAATTTGAGCCTGTTGCTTGCCGTTCGGCAATCCCATCTGCAATGGAATCTGCCCTTTGGCTTTGAGGTTTCCTTGAAGATCAACATAAGCCCACCCAATAGAACCGGGATTCATATCGATACCGATACAACCGTACATCCTACTTCTAGAAACTTGATTAACAGGATTTGGGGTAAACTGCACAGCAATAACCCACTTTCCGTTTTTGCGGTAGAAGTGCCAGGTCTTAGCCCCGCATTCTGGCTGCCTATTTATCTTGCGATTGAAATCACCGACCTCGGAAGATACAGTTTTCCCGAATCGCGACTCCAAGCATTTGGGGACTCTAAAAGTTATTTTATTTCCATTCCACTGAGAGACTTGATTGCCGAAAGATTCATCCTTGGAACCGACAACAAAGATATCGCCGTAAGGGACGAAGACTTTGAATGGCTTAGTTTTTAAGTATTCGAGTCTATTCGTTAGTAGGGTTAGTCTACGTTTCTTGTTGTGTATTTGAAATCGTACATTCTGCCAATTAGTGGATTTGTTATCGAGCGAACAGGCGATAGGGAAATTGCAGCCCGTCTTTGAGTTATGCCATTTTTTCTTGGCATAAAATTTACGAGCCAATACTAATTTGCGCTCCGCTTTCTTGAGCCATACGCTAAGAGACTTAATCTTTCCTTCAAGAGTTTTTATGTGTAAAATCCTATGCTCTTTGCCCGCGTCTACACGACCTTTGGCAGAACTAATTACACCGTTTGCGTGACGTTTATTGATGCCGTAGGTTTGCTGTAAGTGCGTGTTCCACTCGGACTTCTTGAATTCCGCATTCAAGAGTAAGTGGTTGACTGTTTCAATGCTTGCAGCCCTGAAGATTGGGGCGTAAGCTTCCAAGAACATCTCAAAATCTGTAAATCCAATCTCGTTAAGTTCATCTGCCGGTGTGGGCAAGCCTTTGCAGTACGTTATGGTAGCCATTGATTCGACCTCTCAATGCGGTTGTATCTTAGTATATTAATCGCTTTGCAGAGATTTTGCAAGTTTTTCGATAAGTTTTTTATTTGGGCTCGACCTAGAGCCGTACAGTCGAGCAGAAAATACGGTAATAATTTCTAAAACGTCGCTGGCAAGGTCTTCTTCAAAGGTTGTGTCTTCTTTTTTGTTCAAAATTACCACTTCTACTTCGTGATATTCGCAGAGGGAAAAAATAAGTTCAGATCCAAACCTTAGTAGCCTATCTTTGTGGGTAATTACAAGTCGAACCACTTCGCCGTCTAAGATGGTAGAGATTAGCTTTGTTAGTCCTTTTTTGCGGTAATTCATTCCACTACCTAAATCTCTAATGACTTCATATTCCCAGCCAAAAGACTGACAGTAGCCAGACAAGACAGCATCCTGTCTGTCAAGATCGGCTTTTTGATCGTGACTGGAGACTCTGGCATAAGCAAGTGTCTTTCCTGTTTTTTGTTCAACAAAGTCGGAAAGACGATATCGCCTGTGTCCGCCATCTGTCCGCACGGACTCTAGTTTTCCCTCTTTTTCCCAGCGTCGTATTGTGTCAACGCTGACCGCCTTGAGTTCTGCCAATTCACCAATGCTAATCAGTCTGTTCATTAATTTACCGAGAATCTGGTTCCTAAATCCTAGGTAAATCTAGGTAAATTGTCAACTGCCGTTAACCCCAGATTCCCGCAGATTTCTTAATTGGAGCCTTTGTTAAAATCAGAATGTCAACAAAGTCAATCAAAAAAGGACAAAATTAGGATGTTAGAAACAAATCTCGGAGAAATTAGAGCATTAGCTGAAAATTTAGACCCAATTATTGCCGATCCCCCAAACATCAAATTACTCACAGGGCCATTGCCAAATCCAGCCAGCGACCCCAACTTTTTTGACTTAACTCCCAATGACGACGTAGTTCAATTAGCAAATGGAATTCTGCAGAATACTCCCGGAGGTTTGCGGGCCTTAGCTGGTAACGATTTTGTCAGAGGTTCCGGTGGTGCGGAACTGATGAACGGTAACAGCGGCACAGATACTTTAATCGGAGGTTGCGGCAGCGATACTATTCGCGGCGGCCAAGATTTTGACATTCTTTATGGAGAATGTGGCAGCGATTTTGTCAGCGGAGATCAAGATAATGACCACGTTTATGGAGGCACGGCAAATGACTTTATTCGCGGCGGTAAAGGGAATGATGCTTTAGTAGGAGATAGTGGAAATGATACTATAATCGGTGATGCTGGAATTGATAGACTTTGGGGAAGTGAAGGCGCAGATTTGTTTGTTCTCCGCACAGAAATGGGAGCAACTTCGGGGGAAATTGGTTCGCTGCAACCGCCTCCTAGTGGCAATTTTGATGTAGATGAAGTGACTGCAGATTTTATTCTCGATTACGATCCGGCTGAAGGTGATGTAATTGGATTGACGGGAGGATTGACGCGAAATGATATTGTTTTGAGCGAAAGGTTTTTAACCATTGGTGATGCCAGAGATTATGACAGCAGTGGCCCTTTTCCTCCGGGAATTCCTCGCACTGCTGATTTTAGAATTTTAAATACTAAGGCGACGGTGATTCGGGAAGCTAGCAGCGGCAATATCTTGGGTTTGGTGAAGGATGTTTCGCCGAGTCAACTTCAGTTTACCTCTGTGTCTGACGGGACGATCGCCCTTGGATAATCCGCACCCTACAATAGACATCTCCAAAATATAAACTCAAGGGCGGGCGAGACGCCCACCCCACAAAACAAACTTTCTTGTGGGGTGGGCGTCTCGCCCGCCAACCCGATGTGCATAAGCCGGGTAATTTGTTTGTTGGAGGTGTCTAATCTTTAAGATTGCCAGAAATCCGCCACATCATATCCCATTTCGGTGAGCATTTGCCGCAGCAGAGGTAAGCTCAAACCAATCACATTTGTGTGACATCCTTCGATTTGTTCCACAAAAAAGCCGCCTTTACCTTCCAGTGCAAAACAGCCTGCACATTGCAAGGGCTCTCCGGTAGCGACGTAAGCCGCAATTTGGCGCGAGGTAACTTCCGCAAAATGAACTTTTGTAACTTGACAGCGAATGCTCGATCGAGACATTGCCTCATCCAAGTCATCGAATCTAGTATCAATTAAAGCATGACCCGTATACAGTTCGCCCACCTTACCGCGCATTTTCTGCCAGCGCGAGATTGCTTCCTCCGCATCCTTGGGTTTGCCGTGAATTTCGCCATCTATGAGCAAAATTGAATCGCATCCCAACACCAAACACGCTTTGGGATTGGGGATTTGGGGGTGAGAATTAGCCAGTAAAAACTTAGCTACAGCCTCAGCTTTTCCCTCTGCTAACACCTGCACTAAATTAGTGGCATCTTTCATTTGTATTTGCCCTTCATCAAAGTCGCTGGGGCAAATCACAGCTTGAATGCCAGCATTTTCTAGCAGGCGGCGGCGGGCTGGAGAAGCTGAAGCTAATACAAAATTTGGAATTTTCATAAGTTAAGAAGGAAGAAGGAAGAGATGAGAAGGAAGAAGGAAGAAGGAAGAAGGAAGAAGAAAGAAAAATCAACTAAAATATTCCTCATCTCCAATGACCTGCGCCCTATTCCCCATTCCCAACTACTTTTTAACCTACTAATAAACAGAGAAAGATTTAACAACTTTCTCAAAAGCTTCTTTTACCTTTGGCCAGCGTTCTTCGGTAGTGGAAACGTTAAGGGTAAAAAGTTTGCCGCGGCTGACTGCTACACTCGCTAAGTTGTGGCGTTCTTGGTTTGGCAACTTAACGGCGTATTCTAAAATGTAATAGTTTTTCGATCGCGATTCACGAGCTTCTGCATTGACTAATTCAGCTTCGCGGCCCGAATCAGCCGGGGCGATCGCACTTTTGCTGAGCTTGTATCCCACATCCGTCGGCGATCCCAAATCCGCCAGAGTTTTGTCCTTTGCGACTGGACTGATTACCACGCTAACGTTCTCGGTTTGCTGAATCAAATCGCGGAACACCACATCGGGCCCGTTAGAAACCGCGATCGGCAGCCAGCCGTTAGGATAGAGAAATTGATAGCCATCGCCAGTATCAACGTAGCTTTTGAGTCCGGTGACTTTAGACACACAACCTGTCAAGGTGAGGCTTAGAACCACCAGAAGTATTGCCGCAATTCGTTTGAGCATTCTTTTTACGGGTAGGGTAACAGTAAAATATTTAATTTTAATTGTCTCACCAAACCTTGCCCCTAAAAATAGTTAAGCTATGGATCGCTGTTTGTGTAACGCCAGCGATCCATAGCCAGATAGTTTAATTGTTAACAAAATCATTACAGGTGAGTCAGCCAGCTAATCAGCCCGTGCTTGGTCGAAACTTCTAAAGCCAAGAGAGAAACAAAGCCAATCATGGCAAGGCGGCCGTTTAAGCGTTCTGCGTAGGGGGTAAAGCCGGTGCGGGGTTCGTCATCGACGTATACTTGCGGCTCGATCGCAAAATTGTTCATTTTGCCTTGGTCGTCCAGCATTAAGCCTCTGTTACTCATGTTTTTTTTCCTAAATGGTTTTTAGTGTACTGTAACTAAATGTAACAGACTTGTGAAGATATGTAAAGGATTGTGAGAATTTTTTTTTAAATACCCCGATCTGACACCAGTTTATAAAAAAACTGCAACTGTAGGCAAGCTCTAAACCCTTATCTAGTCAGTCTTTCCCAATTCTCAAATCTAAAATCTAAAATCTAACAATGGTATGACTGTGGGTAGACTCTGGGCCCCAGAGGGGGGAGGATAGAGTGGAGAGGCACAAAAGTCGATGGTGTATGGCAAATCCAGTCTGGGTTTGACGAAAATTGTGGAACGGAGGAAAAATTTATGCGGGCCAGTCTGGAAATGCGGTGGTTTTATAGCGGTGCACTGCCAAAATCAATCAATCAATGGTTTGGAAGCGAGAGTCTCGGCACGTATCTTTCGCCTCCCGAAGAGCGGGAAGACATATATTTGCTAGTACCAAGCTGCGACTACTTAGGAGTGAAGCTACGTGGGAAAACCTTGGAGGTAAAGTGGCGTCAGGGAGAGTTGGGGACAATGCCCTTCGGCAACCGCTGGGAAGGCAAAGCCGAAAAGTGGCTGAAGTGGGTTTGTGCGGACACGATGGCGCCGATACCGGCGGATATTTTGGCGACAGGAAAGTGGGTGGGAGTCAAGAAAAAGCGAGCGCAGCGTCTTTACCACGTTTCGGAGTCGGGTGCGGTAATGTCAGTGCCAGTAGAAGCCCCCATTCCTCAAGGTTGCACCGTGGAACTTACTCAGTTGAACATTAACGGCAGCGCGTGGTGGACTTTGGGATTTGAAGCATTTGGCAGCGAAAGTTCTTTGACAGAAAACCTGCAAACAGTAGCTAGTTGGACTAGCAAGAGTTATCAGGCGCAAAAGTTAAAAGCTGAGGATTCATCTGCTTATCCGGTTTGGCTGGCTAGCAAGTAATATTAAACCCGGCTTTAATAATACCTCCTGTATTTTTTAGTCGCCCTCTGCTGGGACGAGAGTTTGTGTAGATGCGGTTTCAAGAGTCTGATGGAAGGGGTTTCTAACTATAGCGCGAGCGGTCTTCGCGAGGGGGGCGCTCGCACTGCACTCGAAAAATTACAGCAGATTTCAGGTAAATGAAGAACAAAGAAACCTGTTTGGAGTAGGGGCAATGCCAAGAGAACCCTCCCTGATTCAGGATTTCAGTTCAAAACTCAAAACTATTCCCCCTCTCTCCGATTCTCCTCCTCTTTCATTTTCCCCACTCGGCCAGCACTTCTGAGAATTTGACAAGCTAAAATTGCCGCCCCAAACCCGTTATCAATATTCACCACACCCACACCAGCCGCACAAGAATTGAGCATAGTTAAAAGAGGAGCAATCCCGCCAAAACTCGCGCCGTAACCCACACTCGTCGGCACAGCAATCACCGGACAATCTGCCAAACCCGCAACCACACTCGCCAAAGCACCTTCCATACCCGCAACAGCAATCAACACATCAGCATCAGCAATCACGTGCCGGTTGCTCAGCAAGCGGTGAATGCCGGCAACTCCGACATCCCACAAACGTCGCACCTGAAAACCGCAAAGTTCCGCAGTAATTGCCGCTTCTTCCGCTACAGGCAAATCCGCCGTTCCCGCACTGATAATAGTCACAGTACCCGGATGCTGCGGAGTTGGGGAATTAGGAGAAATTGCACAAATTCGAGCCTTTTGGTAGTAGCACAAATCGGGTATTTTTTGTTGCAATTGCTCGAAAACTTCCGCTTCGATTCGTGTCGCCATCACCGCCGAATTTCGCCCGCGCATCGCCTCGATAATCTCAACAATTTGGTCGGGCGTTTTCCCTGGGCCCCAGATTACTTCAGGAAAACCGGTTCTTAAAGTGCGGTGGTGGTCAATTTTGGCAAAATCGCCGACTTGTTCAAAGTCAAAATGCTTTAATTTATCTAAAGCGGCGATCGGACTAATATCGCCAGTGGCAACTGATTCGAGTAACTGCTGTAAAATTTTAGGTTCCATAAACTAATAACAAATGACTGCTAACTAATGACCTGCCCAAAAACGGATACAAGCCCCCAACTTAAATCGCGATGGCACAATTTTAGACTCTTGTTCAAGTTCCCAGATTCATCTTTAGACTAAATGAAATCTAAAATCTAAAATCTAAAATCTAAAATCGACTGACTATTCTGTTATTTTCAACTCGTACAAATTCCAGAAAGCACCGCCGAGGGCACTGTAGCGAATTCCCGAAACGCGATCGCGCACCGCCTCAAAAGTCAGCGGATTTACCATATAAACAAAAGGCACTTGTTCCGCTATAATCCGCTGCGCCTCCCCATAAATTTCCTTGCGCTTCGCCTCATCAAGCTCCTGAGAAGCTTTCACGTAAAGGTCATCGATTTTCTGCTCCCAGTCGTAAACTTGCCAACCCTGAATCGGCGGTTCTCCGGCTTGCGGGCCTTGGTTGAAACTGTGCAGTGTGCCGTTAACAGACCAAATATTGTAGCCGCTGTGCGGTTCAGTACCTCCCGTAAAACCGCCGAGGTAAGTATCCCAATTCCGCGTCAATCGCAGCTTTTCCACATAAGTGTTAAAACTCAGGAACTGCGTATCAATTTGCATCCCCAGTTTGCCCAAGTCTTGCTTAATTTGCGTTGCCATTTGTTCCCGAACTTTTTTACCTGCCGCCATCAACAAAGTAAATCGCACCTTGTTGCCTTCAGCATCCAACAATTCTTCGTTACTATTATACTTGAATCCAGCACTTAACAGTAACTCTTTGGCTTTTTGTCGATCGTAACTGTAAGTTTTCAATCCCTGTTCTGGGGACAGGTAGAACGGGCTTTGCGCCGGAATTGGGGAATGCAGCGGCGCGCCCAGTCCGCGATAGATATTGTTAGTCATGGCGGATCGGTTGATGCCGTAGGCGATCGCCTGCCTAAATTCCTTACTCGCAAACCAGCGAGACTTAACCGGGTCTACAAACGGCTGATTTTGAGCATTGCGCCCCTTATTCAGATTGAAACACATAAACACGCTGCCAGTATCTGGGCCGCCGTTAAAGACCGTATATTGGCCGCGTTTTTCCTCCCGTTTCAGCAGCGGAAACACTTCCGGCTCCACATTCAGAGTATCCAAATCGCCCGATCGAAAATTCAGCAGTTGATTATCTGTATTTTCGATAATTTGCCAAACAATTTGCTGGATGTAAGGTTGAGAATTTCCCTCTGCATCTTGGCGCCAAAAATAGGGATTTCGTTCCAAAACCACGCGCTGATTGGGAGTGTAGCTCAGCATTCGATATTGACCATTTCCGACAATTTTTTTAGGATCAGTATCCGTGCCCCAAGTAGTCAGGAATTTAGGATTACCATCTGCATCTGTATTTTCGACAGCTTCCTGTAAAATATGAGCTGGTAAAATTGGGATTCCCCCAGCATATCTAATAAATGGAGCAAAGGGTTCTGCAACGGAAAATTCAACGCGGCGGCTGTCAAGTTTTTTAACTTTTGGGAATTCGCGACTCATGCCAACTCTCAGAGTATCTTTCAAACCGCTAGGAATTTTGTCATTGAAATAAATCTTTTCATAGCTGAAGATAATGTCATCAGTAGTCATCGGTTGGCCGTCCGACCATTTCAAGCCCTCTCGCAGGGTAAAGACAATCTTTTTGCCATCTTTAGACACTTCCCAGGACTCGGCTAAACCGGGTTCTAGCTGCGATGTCAAGCCGTTTTCGTTGATCAATCCCTCGTACATATAGCCAAAGACGCTGTATGCAGATTGATTTAGCGGGTAGTTAAAGGTAGCTGGGCCGCTGGGGGTGGGAACGATGAGTCTGTTTACTAAGTTCGATCGCACCGGAGTGCACGCAGACATAGTTATAGTGGCAATTGCGGCCAGTAAAATCACGAGCCAGCGCAGTCTTGAATGTACCATCATAGAAATTTTCATAACTTTTAACTATACCATTTCAGTGCAACTACGACTGAGACTGTAGCCAACCGAGAAAATCTTCCGTGACCGAGAAATACTTCATTATTCCTACTTCCCGCAAAGCATCTCGAACTTTCGGCAGACCAAATTCTTTTGTATTATTGCTCAAAAATACCTTAACTTCATTAGGATGTAAGTGTGCGTGATTCAAGATGCAGTGCAGAATCAAATTGTCTGTCGGGTCTTCTTCAATAAAAATTGAATTCAAACTTTCTCGAAGTATGCCTGCTGTTAATGGGAGCATTTCTATCTTTATAGCCAACAAATCAAGAGCAGCAAAAAGACGTGCATTAATATCATTGAGCAACACCTCATTCTCATTGAGAGATTCCTCTAAGTGGAAGACAAGAGACTGGGCAGAGGGTGAAGTTTTATCTCGCTTTAGCTGACTGATTTGTTTTTCCATTTCACCTAAAAAACGGTTTCGTCGCTTGATTTCGTCTTCTAAAGCCGAAAGTGATTCCATGCAGCAAATACTTGGTATTGCTATGTTGACTGATGTCGGTACACTCACCAACAAGTTGTTAGCGTCTGGATCGCGTCCCGTAGCAATGCTCATCAGAAAGTTAGTCTCGATATATAAAATTGCCACCAATTTCTACCCCTGATTTTGTCGTCCCACCTGCTAGCAGCGGCAGCAAGCCGATTTTTGCTATCTGTTCTGACGCGGTGGGAATCTCAGACTTCCAATTATAAGCTAAGTCGCGCAGCCATGCTTCAACCAGTCTAGTTAGGTATCGCTTAAAGATCCGTTTGCTGCCAAATTCCGGCTCATAATGGCGAAGTATTTCACCAGTGTTTAGAGAACAAACAGGTTCAGATAAGTTTACTCCGTCCCATTTGAAAATCAGAATTTGTTCGGTGTCAACAAACATCGCATAGGGAATGAGTGTGCGCTGCTCGGATATCTTCGCTAACGCAGCTTTCATCCAAGATATCATGTAGTCAGCAATCCTTTGCTTTGCTGCTGGTTCTTGAGCTTCAATAATTTTAACTTCGATTAGCACGACTACCCGATCGTCCTTATCCAATGCGATAATATCCGCGTCAATGGGTAACTCTAAATCCAAGGTTTCAGTTTGCATGGTTTTGGTCTTCCTAAAACGTAGATTAAAGTTCTATTTTAGCACTAACAAAACTACAGCGTAAGCTGCGATTCCTTCTTCTCTCCCAACGGGGCCTAGCTTTTCGTTGGTAGTAGCTTTGATGCCGATTTGGTCTGGTTTCAATTGTAGGACAGCAGAAAGCCGATCGCGCATTTGCTCAATATGCGGTTTCAGCTTTGGACGTTCTGCCACCACCACCGAATCAATATTGCCGATTTCCCAGCCTTTATCTAATATTAACTGATTGACTTGTGCCAGCAATACGAGACTATCCGCACCCTTCCATTTCGGGTCAGTTGGCGGGAAATACAGCCCGATATCTCCTAAACTGAGAGCTCCGAGCATCGCGTCCATGATAGCGTGGGTAAGTACGTCGGCGTCGCTGTGGCCGAGTAAGCCTAATTCGTGGGGAATATTGACACCGCCTAGGATGAGAGGACGATCGGGAACTAAGCAGTGAATGTCGTAGCCATTGCCGATGCGGATGTTCATGTAAAAGGAAGGTTGGGTAAGTATAGTAGAAGACAATTATTTCATATTTTCAGGGAGATAAGTGAATTTATTTTTTAAGGCAGAGCCGAGTGTTAAATATTTTTTTTTGCTGATTTCCTTAGCAGCTATGGCAATCCTAAAGCTTGTGGAGGGGAGAGAAGGGTTAATGCTGGAAACGCTAGAAAAATATGGGGACTTCTCGATGAGTGCTCTCCTGAACTCAAAGACTTACAAACGCGAATCCAAAATTTATTAGGCTCTTAAATATACGAGATTTACGCATCAAGACCAAAGAAACCGGGTTTTTTACCGAATCTGTGGACTACCACGAAGTATTACCGCAAAAAACCCGGTTTCTGACCATGAATTTCAAAGGTGGTATCCGCCACGTGATTTATCCGTGGAATCAATCCCAAATCGAAAATCAAAAATCCTTGCGTCCCCCGCATTTATCTCGCGCAAGTCAATCGAAAATCGAAAATCTAAAATCGATTGACCACTCGTGCGATCGCCCTTTCTCCTATTCTTCCCTCTCCTGCAACCACCGATCGTACAAATCCAGCCTGCGCGATCGAGTTCTTTCAATTTGCTGTTCCCTGCGCCAGCGAGCAATTTCTGCGTGATTACCAGACAGCAACACGTCGGGCACCTTCAATCCCCGAAAATCCGCCGGTCGAGTGTACTGCGGATAATCCAAAAGTCCGTCCTCAAAACTCTCAAACTTTAGCGAATCTTCCTTGGCCACAGTTCCCCGCAGCAATCGCAAAACCCCATTAATCAAAGCCAAAGCTGGAATTTCGCCTCCCGTGAGAACAAAGTCGCCCAACGATACCTCGCGAGTGACTAAATGCAGGACTCGATCGTCCACACCTTCATAATGACCGCAAATCAATACCAACTGATCGCGATCGGCAGCCAACTCCCGAAACATCGCCTGCTGCATCGGTTCCCCCTGGGGAGTCAGCAAAATCACCTCCCGCCGTGGCAAAACCGGCAGCGACTCCACCGCAGCAAAAATCGGTTCCGGTTTCATCAGCATCCCCACTCCGCCCCCGTAAGGCTCATCATCGACTCGCTGGTGCTTGTCTGTGGTAAAATCGCGGGGATTGACAAAATTCACCTCAGCAATCTTTTTAGCTAAGGCTTTGCCCATCAGTCCCGACTCTAGGGGAGCCCGGAAAAATTCTGGAAATAGGGTAACAACGTCAAATCGCACAATTATTGGAATTTCATTGATACATCACCTCTAGTTTGACCTTTAGGGGGAGTTCAGTTTTCAGTAATTGCTTTATTCTTTATAATTTCTTATAATTTCTGAAAATTTTGGCAAGTTAAATTCTCTTCCTTTGTCGGCGGGCCGGTTTTGTACAAAAATAATCTGTTTTTCATGACAGCGACTGCAAGTAAACTCGCCCCCAAACAACTGCGGGATCGCGCGATCGCCGATCGCACCTCGCTGGCACCAAAAAATATTTATTCTTAAAAAGCCCCATTCTACCCACAGCCACGGCAAAATTGAATTTCACATCCAACAGAGGAAGACACACCATGCAGCAGTTGACATCTCAAGCCCTTGAACACAATATTCCCCCGCGCACAAAAACCTCGATTATGGTCATCGGGGGAGCCGAAGACAAAGTTCACGGGCGAGAGATTCTGAACACCTTTTTTTGCCGTGCTGGGGGTGCAAACGCTCGGCTGGCGATCGTTCCGTGCGCTTCGCGAGATCCCGAAGGAATTAGCAACCGCTACCGCACAATATTTGACGAAATGGGCGTTAGCGCAGTCAAAGTAGTAGACATCCGCGAACGCGAACAAGGCGAAAACCCCGTCTGGAAAGATTACTTAGAAGACTGTACGGGCGTATTCATCACAGGGGGCGACCAACTGCGGCTTTGTGGGCTCCTGGCGGACACCCCGCTGATGGAGAAAATTCGCAAAGAAACTCTCGAAGGCAAGATTACCCTCGCTGGCACCAGCGCGGGTGCTGCGGTGATGGGATATCACATGATTGCAGGCGGTGGGAGTGGCGCCCCGCCGAACCGCTCTTTAGTAGACATGGCAAACGGACTTAACATTATTCCTGAGATCATCGTAGACCAGCATTTTCACAACCGCAATCGCATGGCTCGCTTGCTGTCGGCTGTGGCTTGTCATCCCGATCGCATCGCTATTGGTATTGACGAAGACACCTGCGCCTTGTTTGAGGGAGACGATACTATGAAAATTCTCGGTAAAGGCACTGTGACTATTGTTGATTCTAGGGAAAATTTTTATACCAATGAATCTATGGTAGGAGCGACAGAACCCTTAAGTCTGTTCAATATGCGCTTGCACGTTCTGTGTCACGGAGATTGCTACAATATGCCCCAAGGCAAACCCATGCCATCGGGAGCGTGTTCCGAGTCTGGCTGGCCCCCCGAATGCCGCACAGCCAACTAAGGTAGAACATCTCTTGTCATTGATTCGGCAGAAATTAGGCGGCATTCCGGCCGAATCATGGATACAACAATAGAATAGATGCCGAAGCAGCCACGGTCTGACCCCAGGAGACCGAACCACAGAAAATTCTAGCTTCAGGCTTTGAGTTTTTGCTAGCCATGTACCTGTAGTTTTTAGCCGATCGCAGGGGCATGAATTTTAAATTGGGTAGCCCATAACTGGAAATTCACTCCCAAACTGTTCGCAGCGAACAGTCGATCGAGCAATCTAGATCGAAATTGAATAAATGCTCCAATTATCTATAAGATTTCGCGCCCCATACCCCTCTAACTGCCATGAAAATACTTAAAATCCAGACATTACGCGGCCCCAACTACTGGAGCATCAGACGCCAGAAACTCGTCCTGATGCGTCTGGATTTAGAGGAGTGGGCAGATAAAACCACAGCGGAAATTCCTGGATTCTATGAAGGGTTGATCGCCGCACTTCCGAGTTTGAACGACCATCACTGTTCTCCAGGCCATCAGGGAGGATTCCTGCAACGGGTCAGAGAAGGCACAATGATGGGACACGTAATCGAACACGTCGCCCTCGAACTTCAGGAAATGGCAGGAATGCCGGTCGGGTTCGGCCGTACCCGCGAGACTGCGACCCCAGGTATTTACCAAGTAGTAATCGAGTATCAAAACGAACAAGCCGGTCGCTATGCAGCCCGGGCGGGCGTGCGGATGTGCCAAAGTATTGCCGATACAGGCACTTATCCAGCAGCCGAATTAGTCCAAGATTTGAGAGACCTCAAAGAGTTTGCTGCGTCGGCGGCCCTGGGGCCGAGCACGGAAACACTGATTAAGGAAGCAGAAGCGCGCGGCATTCCTTGGATACCTTTGAGCGCCCGGTTTATGATTCAACTCGGCTACGGGGTTCACCAAAAGCGGATTCAGGCAACTCTGAGCAACCGGACGGGAGTTTTGGGGGTAGAACTTGCCTGTGACAAGGAAGGTACCAAAAATATCCTCGCCAGCGCCGGCGTGCCGGTTCCCAGAGGGACGGTGATTCATTATTTGGACGAATTGCGCGGGGCGATCGAAGATGTCGGCGGTTTTCCGATCGTCCTCAAACCCCTAGACGGCAACCACGGCCGCGGCATTACGATCGACATCAATTCCTGGGAAGCAGCAGAAGAAGCCTACGACTTAGCCAGCGCAGCATCAAAAACAAAAAGCGTCATTGTCGAGCGCTATTACGTCGGCCGCGATCACCGAGTATTGGTAGTCAACGGGCAAGTCATAGCAGTCGCAGAACGAGTACCCGCTAACGTCGTAGGTAACGGCAAGTCTACAGTAGAACAGCTTATTGAAGAAGTAAACCGCGACCCGCAGCGAGGAGACGGACACGACAACGTGCTCACCCGGATCACGATCGACAAATTGTCCCTGGATTTGCTGCAAAAACAAGGATACGCGATGGACTCCGTAGTGCCCGCCGGCGAAAGAGTATTTTTGCGCGCGACAGCAAACTTGAGTACCGGTGGCATTGCAGTCGATCGCACCGACGAAATCCACCCAGAAAACGTCTGGCTGTTTTCCAGAGTCGCCAAAATTATCGGTTTGGACATCGCCGGCATTGACGTAGTAACTCCCGACATTTCCCAACCCCTGCGCGATGTCAACGGCGTCATCGTCGAAGTCAACGCAGCACCGGGTTTCAGAATGCACGTCGCCCCAAGTCAAGGTTTACCCCGCAACGTCGCCGGCGCCGTCTTCGATATGCTATTCCCCTCGCCTCAACCCAGCCGGGTGCCAATTTTAGCGGTAACGGGAACCAACGGCAAAACGACAACCACTCGCCTGCTAGCCCACATTGTCAAGCAGACAGGTCAGATTACCGGCTATACAACTACCGACGGCACTTACATCGGCGATTATTTGGTCGAAACCGGAGACAATACCGGGCCCCAGAGTGCTCAATTGATTTTGTCCGATCCGACGGTGGAAGTGGCCGTGTTGGAAACTGCCAGAGGCGGAATTTTGCGATCGGGCCTCGGCTTCGATCAGTGCGATGTCGGCGTCGTCTTGAACGTCGCAGCCGATCACTTGGGCATTGGCGACATCGACACCGTGGAACAACTGGCCAAACTCAAGAGCGTCCTCGTCGAGTCGGTAATGCCCAAAGGCTATGCAGTTTTGAATGCAGACGACCCGCTAGTATCACAAATGGCGCAGCGTGTCAAGGCTCAAATTGCATATTTTTCCATGAACCCGGACAACGAACTGGTTGCCAAACATACCGCGGCGGGCGGGCTGGCAGCGATTTACGAAAATGGGTACTTGTCGATCTTAAAAGGCGATTGGACGCTGAGAATTGAGCAGGCTGTGAACGTGCCGCTGACGATGGGCGGGCGCGCGCCGTTTATGATTGCTAATGCTTTAGCAGCTTGTTTGGCGGCTTTTGCCCAAGGATTGAAAATAGAAGATATTCGCGCTGCTTTGTCAAGCTTCCAAGCATCCGTCGGTCAAACTCCCGGAAGGATGAATTTGTTTAATTTGGGCACCTATCACGCTTTACTCGACTACGCCCACAACCCCCACAGCTACAAAGCTTTGGGCAGTTTCGTGCTGAATTGGCCGGGACGGCGGATCGGGGTAGTAGGTGCCCCCGGAGACCGGCGAGATGAAGATTTTGTCACGCTGGGCAAACTTTCGGCCGAGATGTTCGATCGTATCATTGTCAAAGAAGATATTGACAGGCGCGGCCGAGAACCCGGTGTTGTGGCAAAGTTAATTTGCCAGGGAATTGCCGAGGCGATTTCTGCCGGAACCGCAAACAAATCTCAAGTTGAATACGAGTTGATTCTCGACGAAACAACGGCCGTTAACAAGGCTTTAGACGAGGCGCCGGCCGGCAGTTTGGTAGTAATTTTACCTGAAGGTGTCAACAAAGCTTTGAGTTTAATTGAAGCCCGGAAACCGATTAAGGAATCTGTGGAAGTGCAAAATGGTTTAGATCGATCGAAGTCACAGGAAAGTTTAAAACCGACCGTTGTGAATCAAGGCTAAACTCTTAAGTCTCATTTAATTAATAGGTTGGGTTACTTGTGTTAAACCCAACCTATTTGTTTGAGAAATTACGTAATTCCTGATTTTTATGGAACCTGCTATACTTAAGAAAAACTTTGTAAATCTTCCTCAGATAGCTGAGCTATTTTCATTAAGGCTCTCAAGGTTCCAACTTTCAAATCTTGATTTCGGTGAACAGGAATTGACAAAATTTGTTCTAGTTCCGGGTTTTCATAGATATGATGACTGCCGGTAACTCTTTTCAAAACCCAACCTTTATGCTCTACTATTTTGCAAAGTCGCTTGCCAGAAATAGATTTCCTACAGCAATTTCCACAACTCTATCTGTGGAGGCAATTGCTTCACGACTATTAGCAACTTCGAGCCAACCTTCAATAGCATCTTTTAAATTAATTATTACTTCTTCTATCGTTTCTCCTTCGGTAATGCAGCCGGGAAGCGCTGGAACTTCTGCCCAATAGCCACCTTCTTCTGCAGGATGTACGATCGCTCTAATTTTCATAGATTTATTGAGGTATTTTTGAAGCACTAAAGCCATAAAAACCGGGTTGCCAAGCAAAATCTTCGTTGTGAACGATCGACTTTAAGGCAGAAACCGGGTTTTTGACTCCGCCTGTATCTAGGAATATCGTCAAGTATATTATAGCAAATATCAATAGTAAAGCGTCCTAACCGCCTGGTTGCTATAAGCTGTTCTACATTTAAACTGTGTGTCAAAAATCAATAAAACTCTTGTGGGACGGGCTTCTAGCCTATCCCGATTTTCCAATTTAAATGCGTAACAGCTTAAAGCAAAATCGCAAGATAAATCGAAAATTCAAACCGATCTAATTATAGAATCAGGAAAAAGCAAGCAACAGGGTTGAAACATGAATGAAGCCGATCGCACGCGAGTCGAAACATTCATCACACGCTGGGCAGGTTCTAGCGGTAACGAACGGGCAAACTACCAGTTGTTTTTTGCCGAAATGTGCGATGCGCTGGGAGTCGATCGCCCTTTTGATAAAGGCAGAATTCCCAACGATCCCTACTGCTTTGATAAGGATGTCAAAATTTTTCACCCCAGCGGCAAAGTAACTCCGGGGTTTGTTGATTTTTACAAAGCCGATCATTTTTTAATCGAGGCAAAACAGGGCGGAACAACGAGCAAAAAAGGAACGGCAAAGCGGGGGACAAATACCTATTTGCGAGAGATGGAAAAAGCGTTTGTGCAGGCAGTTGCCTATACCCGCAGTCTCAGCAGCAAACCGCCCTTTTTGTTAACTTGCGATATTGGCGATCATTTTGAATTATGGATGGGTTTTAGCGGGGATTATGGCGGCTATGGGGCGCGGCGAGAAATTGGGCTAATTGAGTTGCAGAAAGCCGATGTTTTCGATTTGTTTGTGGATATTTTTAGCAATCCGCAGCAGCGCAATCCAGAGAAAATTGCAGCGCGGGTGACGCGGGAAGTAGCGGCGGATTTGGCAGAGTTGGCGAAGCGGATGGAGGGGAATGTCGATCCGCAGCAAGTCGCGCAGTTTTTGATGCGCTGTATTTTCACCATGTTTGCTGAGGATGTGGGGTTGTTGAAAGAACATTTGTTTACGCAGGCGCTGGAAACGCGATGGATTCTCAATCCGAAGACGTTTAAGCCGGAGGTAGAGGCGCTGTGGGAGGCGATGAATGAGGGGACGAGTTTTGGTTTTCATGGCAAACTGTTGCGGTTTAATGGGGGATTGTTTGCGGAGTCGCAGGCGTTTGCGTTGACAAAGGCGCAGTTGGAAGTTTTGTTGCAGGCGGCGAAGCGGGATTGGTGCAAAGTGGAACCGGCGATTTTTGGGACGTTGTTGGAAAGGGCGCTGGATTCTAGGCAACGGAGTAAGTTGGGGGCTCATTATACGCCGCGATCCTATGTGGAAAGGTTGGTAAAGCCTGTGGTGATGGAACCTTTGGGCGATCGCTGGATTGCGGTACAAGCGGAGGTTAAACAGTTGCTCAACGCGGGAGAATCGGAACCGACTGCAAATCAAAGGAAAAAGGCGATATCAGTTTTAGAGGCATTTCTGACGGAGTTACAACAGGTGAAGATTCTCGATCCGGCGTGCGGATCTGGTAATTTCCTGTATGTGACATTGGATTTGTTGAAGGGGTTGGAATCGGAGGTGTTGCGACGCTTGGAGGATGTCACCGGATCGGCGCAGTTGCTGTTAGATATTGCTCAAGTTAATCCGAGTCAGTTTTTGGGAATTGAGATCAATCCTAGGGCGGCGGCGATCGCAGATTTGGTGATTTGGATTGGGTATTTGCAGTGGCATTTTCGGCGGTTTGGCGACATTCCGCCGATCGAACCTGTGTTGCGCGAGTACAACAATATTGAATGCCGGGATGCCGTGTTGGCCTATGACGGGAGGGAACCGGATGTGGATGCGGCGGGGAAGGTGAGAACTCGCTGGGGCGGAAGGATGATTAAAAGTCCGGTGACGGGGGAAGATATTCCCGATCCTACAGACAAAGTAACGATTTATCGGTATTTAAATCCGAGGGCGGCCCAGTGGCAAAAGGCAGATTATATTGTCTCGAATCCGCCGTTTATTGGGAATAAGAGAATGCGTGAGAGCCTTGATGACGGGTATGTTGAATGCTTGAGGAAGACTTACCAAAACTTGTCAGATACGGTTGACTTTGTAATGTACTGGTGGGAGAAGGCAGCAAATCTTGCCAAGTCGAAGAAAATTCAAAGGTTTGGCTTTATTACAACAAATAGTATTGTTCAATCATTCAATAGGAAAGTTCTAGACCATTATGTCGGCGATAAACAAATATCTCTTTACTTTGCTATTGCCGATCATCCTTGGACAGATAGTAAAGATGGTGCTGCTGTACGTATTGCTATGACTGTCGTGACACCCGAACCGTCAATTTCAGGCTTTTTGATGAAAGTCAAGTATGAATCTCAGGGAGAAAATGAAAATGAAATTTTAAAATTTGAGGTATTTAAGGGATTGATTAATTCTGATTTGACTGTTGGCCGTGATACAGTCAAAATGAAACCGTTAAAATCAAATGATGGCATCTCATTTCAGGGTGTTATTCCATTAGGCACAGGGTTTAGAATTGAAGAACATGATTTCCAACAGCTTGATTTAGACAAGCAGAATTTGCCGTCAGTCATCAGATCGTATGCGATTGGGAGAGATTTAGTTCAAAGTTTTCAGAAAAAGTGGATTATTGATTTTTTCGGTCTATCTAAAGATGAAGCCTCTCAACAGTTTCCTCTATTATTCCAAAGGCTTCTAACAACAGTTAAGCCATTTCGAGATCAGCAAAATAGAAAATCAAATCGGGATAATTGGTGGCTTTTTGGCGAGAAAAGACCAGGATTAAGAAAAGCTGTCAACAATTTGAATCGATTTATTGTCACGCCAGACACTTCTAAATTTAAGCCATTCTTTTTTGTTGATAGTGATGTTTTGCCGGATGTTCAGCTTTACACAGTCGCATCAGATGATGCCTGGATTTTAGGGATTTTAGAATCCTTAGTACATCAAAAATGGCTTAAAAAGATTGCACCGCGAATGGGCAAGGGAAATGATTTGCGATGGAAACCGTCAATTGTCTTCGACCCCTTCCCCTTCCCCGACCCCACCGATACCCAAAAACAAACCATCCGCGAACTCGGAGAACGCCTCGACAGCCACCGCAAACGAGTCCAAACCACTCACCCCGAAGTCACCATCACCGGGATGTACAACCTCCTCGAAAAACTCCGCCAAGGCGAACCCCTCGACGACAAAGACAAAGCCTTCAAGCAAAAAGCCCTAGTCTCCACCCTCAAACAAATCCACGACGAACTCGATGCCGCCGTATTTGCCGCCTATGGTTGGGAACCCACCCTCACCGACGACCAAATCCTGGAAAACCTCGTCACCCTCAACGCCCAACGCGCCGAGGAAGAACGCAACGGACTGATTCGCTGGCTACGTCCCGACTACCAAGCCCCCGGCGAAACCTACGTGCAACCATCCCTTGCAGGTATCACCACTGGAACCGAAACCTCGATCGCCCCCACGGAACAACAACCCTTCCCCAAAACCCTCAAAGAGCAACTTTGGGCCATCCGCGACTTATTCCGCACCCAAAGCGGCGAATGGACAGCCGCCCAAGTCACCGCCCATTTCAAAGCAGCCAGCCGCAAACAAAAAGTCATTCTCGACTGTTTAGAAAGCCTCGAAGATTTGGGGATTTTGCTCAGTCATAATGAAGGTGGCATGACTTTCTGGCATCTCGCAGAAGTTGGAAATGCCACATAAGCTGGGCTTGGCAATTGTTATGTCCAATCCTCCAAAACCAGTCCTGGCACTTGTGCAAAATCTTGTCGATTTCGCGTCACTAAAATTGAGTTATTAACCAAAGCAATGGACGCAATCCGCAAGTCTTGTGTCCCAATTCGTATTCCCTGACGGCGCAGCGCCAAATATTGCTCGCAAGCTGATTCGGTAAAATCCAGAACGAGAAAATCGTTGAGAAATTTAACAGCCGATCTCAAACCCACATAAGCCCAAGTTAAGTGTTGCTTCTGTCCGGGTTGCGAAGCTTGACGAATTGCATTGAACCAGCCCTGAATCAATTCCTCAACATTGATGACAGTAATAGCAACATCCCTGGTATGGAGAGCTTCAAAACGTTGCAATATGAGTGGATTAGAGTGTTGCAGCAGTGTGATATGGTCGGTATCGAGAATATATTGAGTCATAGGGTCTCAGACTCAGGAAAATCGATATCGGCATTTCGATCGTGGCGATATGCTTCAACATATTTCGTGACTTCATTCAGCAACGGATTACATCTCAAAAGAGGTGAAACATTCAACATCGGACGCGCCTCATACCAAGCAATCCGATCGTCAATTTCTGGCTGATTATCCAGATAAAAGCTAATGGCATCAAACACTTGAGCCGCCGTCACGAGTTGAAGTAACTTCTGTGGGATTTCTTCAGGCTTTATTCCCGATTTCCAAAACACCACAATATCCCGTACAGTAACTTGAGTGTCTGCAATAATCGGTTCCCCCTGCAAAACTTCAGGATTGCGGGTGACATAGCGAGAAATTCTTGTAGGAGACAGCGAACTGGTCATAACGACCTCATCAAAAAATGTAAACCAGCTTTCATCTTAGCATAGTGGACAGAAGACGCCTATCGGGTATTCTATATTGCTAGATTTGAAGAAGCTATTACGTTTTCGCCGTGTTTATAACTGCTTCATTCACTTAGATATCAAAGATGGAAATAGAGCGATCGCCTTTTACCTTTTGACTTACGCATGGGGGCCGGTGAAACCGGGTTTTTTGGCTGAGAATACGCGTGACAGCCCGCAGATTTCGTCAAAAACCCGGTTTCTTCGATCGCGCCTGGGTAAGTCCTTTTACCCCTTAACTACCGCCCACTGAGTCACCGGCGCAAGCGGCTTCCAACCCTGAAAAGAACCGATCGCCCCTACTCGCTGAATCCCAATTCTAATGAGTTCCCCGCCATAACGATCGTGCCATTGCAAAACTTTAAACTCGCTCTCAACTGTCACCGCATTAACAACTAATCGGCCGCCTTCACCTAAAGCATTCCAGCAAGTTTCCAGCACAGCTTCTGCGGTGACACCGCCGCCGATGAAAATAGCATTCGGTTGAGGCAAATTTGTCAGGGCTTCCGGCGCTGATCCCGCCACAATTTCGAGTTCGGGAACGCCGAAAGTCGAGGCATTTTCGGCGATGTATTGCAGTCGAGTTGGGTGGCGTTCGATCGCGATCGCCCTGCACCGAGGATGACTCCGCATCCATTCGATCGCGATCGAACCGCAGCCCGCCCCCACATCCCAAAGCAACTCTCCGGGAATCGGTGCTAACGTTGACAGAGTAACGGCTCGAACCTCCCGCTTGGTAAGTTGTCCGTCGTGGCGATAAGCAGCATCCGGCAAACCCGCAGTTCGGGGGAGGATAAGAGTTTGTCGATCGGCTGCAACTGCGATCGCGATCGTGTTCAAATCAGCCAAATCCGCTGCATTCCAGGCTGCTGCGACCCCCTCGCTCCGACGTTCCGATCCCGATCCCATCCGCTCGAACACAGTCATCAAACTGCTACCAAACCCCCGCTGTGTCAACAATTGTGCCACCTTTCCCGGCGTGTGTCTGTCAGCGCTCAACACCAGCAAGCGCGCCCCCGGCGAGAAAGCAAGGGCGATCGATGCGATCGGGCGATTTGTCAAACTGAAAGTCTCAACTTGGGCTAATGGCCAACCCAAACGGGCGCAAGCAAGACTAAAAGCCGATGCCGCCGGAATTACAGTCATTTCCGAAATGGGAATCTGGCGCGACAGCGTGACGCCGATGCCGTGACACATGGGATCGCCGCTTGCGAGCACGCACACAGACTGTCCCCGGCGGCGGATGATTTGATCGACTGTTGCTTGTAGGGGCGAAGCCCAAACCAATTTTTCGCGGGTGTCGTCGGTTGGTAGCATTGCGAGGTGACGGGCACCGCCGACAACGACTTGAGATTGAGAGAGGAGGGTAAAGGCGATCGCACTCAATCCCGAAAGTCCGTCTTCGCCAATCCCCACCACCGAAAGCCATTTGTGCATTGCACCCTTACTGCTAATCTCGTTTCCGGCTGCATTGGAATCATCAAACTCGATCGTCATCACTCATTAGTTATTAGTTATTAGTTATTAGTTATTAGTCGTTAATCATATTATGTCCGCTCGAACAACCAGAATAAAATTGGTTTATAGTGAGGACGGAAGTCCTCATAAAACTCGCTCGGACTTCCGTCCTCACTACAAAAGTTATAACGGTTATTTTACCAGACTAGATAGGGAGCATCTCAGTTTTGCTTTTACTCTGGGTGCGATCGTCCCCCTCGCTATATGTATATACTGTGCTGTGCGGGATGCTCGCACTCCAAAAAAACGGTTTTTACTCGCAGCACAGATGCTCCCACTAGATATGTGATATCAAATCCGGTAGCATCGTCCTGTATTCATCTCTGTATTCTCTCCCTCTGCGTTCTCTGCGCCCTCTGCGGT